>CABTZE010000157.1 GCA_902489215.1 uncultured Brevibacterium sp. | reverse complement strand
GGACCCCCCGCCGAGATCGGCGGTGAGGTCTTCGGCACCCCACATGAGGGTTGTCACGTTCGGCGATGCGGCGATCTCGCCTACGTTGACGACCCCCGCTGCGGTTTCGATCAGCGCAATCACCTGAAGCCCGGCAAGCTTTTCGGTGTCCTCAGCGCTTTCGACCTTGGGCAGCATGTAGCTGTAGCGGCCGGACAGTTCGCCGATGAGCTTGCGGTCTTCGGCAAAGGAGGGCGAGTCGACTGGGTTGACGCGGATGACGGTCCGCTCGGGACTCAGAGCATCAGGGCCGTTCTGGAAGTTGAGGAAGGAACGGCGGGCTGCAGCTTTGTCATCGGGAGCCACAGCGTCTTCGAAGTCGACGATGACGATGTCGGAGCGTTCTGCAGCTTTTGTGTAGCGGTCTGGGCGGTCGCCGGGAACGAAAAGCCAGGCTGGTTTCATGGTCGGCATGGGTGTCTCCTCAGTTGGGGCGGGTCACTCGGCGACGTCGCCGGAGTCGGCATTCGGGTCGGAGGTGAACATGAGCGTCTGCCGTACGGCCCGAGCAACAACAGTGCCGTCCTGGTTGCGGCCGATGTGTTCGAGCGTGACGATGCCCTGGCCTGGCCTCGACTTCGAGTTGCGCTTGTCAAGGATCTTCGTTTCGGCGTAGAGAGTGTCACCGTGGAACACCGGGTGTGGGAACGAAACCTCTGAGAATCCCAGGTTGCCCACGATGGTGCCCTGCGTCAGCTGGGACACGGACAGTCCCACAAGGGTGGCGAGTGTGAACATGGAGTTCACCAAACGCTGTCCGAAAGGCTGCTGCTCGGACCACGCGGCGTCCAGATGGAGGGCCTGCGTGTTCATGGTCACGGCGGTGAACCACGTGTTGTCCGCTTCTGTCATGGTGCGTCCGGGGGCGTGCTTGTACACCGCACCGACTTCCATTTCGTCAAGGTAGAGCCCTCGCTGCTGGATGACGGGCCCGTTTTCTTCACTCACGATTCTGTGCTCCTTTGCATGAAAACTGCCATCAATCTATCGCGTCCGGTGTGACCGGCGTTACTGCAGTGCTGATGTCAGGCGGAACAGGGACTCCAGGTAGCGGCGGAACAGGCCCCTCTCCCGCCATTCATCCAAGGTGAGTTCCGTGCACCTGGCCCGATATTCCTCGACGACATCAGAAATGCCGGACACGAAATCGCCCTCAGCGCACATGAGGCTGATTTCGTAGTTGAGGCTGAAGGACCGCATGTCCATGTTGGATGATCCGAAGACGGCGTAGTCGTCGTCGATGATGAAGCACTTGGTGTGAAGAATCTGAGGTTTGGGCAGGCGGTAGATGCGAACGCCGGCTTCCAGCAGGCTGTCGTAGTAGGACGACTGAGCGTACTCGACCATGAACTGGTCAGCTTTTTCGCTGACGAACAGTTCGACTTCGACCCCGCGGTGGGCGGCGGTGATGATGGCAGCTTTGATCGTTTCGTCCGGTACGAAGTAGGGGCTGACAATCGATAGCCGCTTTTCGGCGAGGTACATCAGCGATGTGAAGCAGCGCAGGTTCGGTTCGGTTTTGAAACCCGGCCCCGATGGGACCAGTTGGACGACTGCATCTTTGCCTTCGAACTCCGGCACCGGCCGTCCGTCGAAGTCGTAGGGCCGGATGTCGATGGCCTCTTCGCGTTCGGAGTACCAGTCGGTTGCGAATACAGCTTCGAGTTCGGCGACGACCTCGCCGGACATTTTGACCCACAGGTCGTTCCAATGGCGGCCCGCCTCGCGGTTCTTCTGGGATCCGTAGGCGGATTCGATGAGGTTCTGGGATCCCATGAAGCCGACCCGCCCGTCGATCACGACGAGTTTGCGGTGATTGCGCAGGTCAATGCGGCGCATTTTGCCCTGCAGCGGCAGGAAGGGAAGCATGAGCTCCCAGTCAATGCCAACACTGTCGAACCACTTCTGCATGTCACGGAAGCCGTCATATTTGCGCGAGCCGATGTGATCCAGCAGGACGCGGACGCTGACACCGCGCTGCGCAGCTCGGCCGAGGGCCTGGAAGAACGGCTCGGTGTAGGCGTCACGCGACATGATGTAGATCTCGACGTGCACGTAGGATTCGGCGGCGT
This sequence comes from uncultured Brevibacterium sp., assembly GCA_902489215.1. GTDB lineage: Bacteria > Actinomycetota > Actinomycetes > Actinomycetales > Brevibacteriaceae > Brevibacterium. Next base: position 2,468 of record CABTZE010000157.1, on the reverse strand, counting down.
CGATGGCGTCTGCCATGTCATGAAAGGCCTGGCGGTAGTCGGTGGACATGCTCAGTTTGCGCGCATCGACCATCGGCAGGCCGGTCAGGTGGCGGTTGAGCTGGACAATCTGTGCGAAGTCTCTGGCCGGTTCGTAGCCTTCGGGCCAGTCCGGGACATCTTTTGTTCCCTGTTCCAGAAGCTGGTTGACCTCAGCTTGGATGCGCTGCCGGCGGTCGTTGACGTAGGGGCTGCCGAACATGATGAACAGCGGCACACCGACCAGCGGGATGAAGAGGATGGCCATGAGCCACCCCATCGAGGCTCCCGGCCGGCGGTTTTCCGGCACAACGCCGACGGCGATGATCTTGATCGTGTAGGACACCACGAGCCAGATCACCCACATGACCGTCCAGAAGCTCATCGTCCCTGCCTTTCACCCAAAATTTACAGTTCAAACACTAAGGGACGGCGCGGTGACCGCGCCGTCCCAGGTGTGTGCTGCAGCGATCAGCCGCCGAGCGGTGCGAGCTCGAGACCGGCGAGCATCCATCCGAGGACCGGGGTGGACTGCAGGCCGATGAGCAGGCAGAGGAACAGCACGAGCATGACGGACCAGCCGAACACCTTACGGAAGATGACCGACTCCTGGCCGGGCATGTTGGCCGCGGTGGCCGCAATCGCAAGGTTCTGGGGGCTGATGAGCTTGCCGACCACACCACCGGAGGTGTTTGCGGCAACCGTGAGTTCGGGGTGCACGTTGAGTTCGACGGCGGCGGTCTGCTGCAGTTTGGCGAACAGCGCGTTGGCCGATGTGTCCGAACCTGTGACGGCGGTTCCGATCCAGCCCAGCAGCGGGGACAGGAAGGCGTAGGCCGCGCCCGTTCCGGCCAACCACACACCGATCGAGATGGTCTGTCCGGAGAAGTTCATGACGTAGGCCAGCGACAGCACAAGCACAATCGTCAGGCCGGCCCAGCGCATGCGGTAGAACGTGTTGCCCAGCTCTTTGGCTGCCGCACCCAGGGGTGACGGGAATTTCCCGCCGGAGGTGCAGACGCTGTAGACGATCGCGACGATGATGCCGGTGATAAGCAGCAGCGAACCGGGTGAGGACAGCCACGAGAAGGTGAAGACGGTGGAGTCGCGGACTGCACCGTTTTCGTCGACAAGCGCTTCGTGGATGACAGGCCAGGGAATTTTGATGTCGGTCGATGCGAGGAAAGCGGTGACCGGCGGAACCAGCTTGGCGATGCCGAACACAACGATGAGAGCAAGGTAGGGGAACAGCGCTAAGAAGGTGCGTTCGCCGCTGATCTTTTCAGCCTTCGGCGGTTCCGCCACGCCCAGGCGCTCACGAGCTTCAACCGAACCGCGGGGTTCGTAGATCTTCATGAACAGGATCGTTCCGCCCAGTCCGCCGAGTGCTGCGACGATGTCGGTCAGTTCGTAGCTGAAGAAGTTCGAGGACAGGAACTGGAAGACGGCGAAGGTAACGCCGGTGGCGAGGGCGATCGGCCACAGGTCTTTCACACCGCGGCGGCCGTCGATGATGAACAGCAGGATCAGCGGGACGATGAGAGCCAGGATGGGTGACTGGCGGCCGATGATCGCACCGATGACGTTGGGGTCGATGTTGGTGAGCTTGCCCGCAGTGGTGATGGGGGTGCCGATCGCGCCGTAGGCGACGGGGGCGGTGTTGGCTACGAGGACCGCGGCAGCTGCGCGCAGCGGTTTGATGCCCAGTGCCATGACCATCGTCGCGGTGATGGCGACGGGTGCGCCGAAACCGGCGAGCGCTTCGAGCAGCCCGCCGAAGCAGAAGGCGATGAGGAGTGCCTGCACGCGGATGTCGCCGTGGCCCACGCGGTCGAAGATGTTGCGCAGGTCTTCGAAGCGGCCGTTGATGACGGTCAGCTGGTAGAGCCAGATGGCGAAGATGACGATGAGGGCAATCGGCATAATGCCGAAAGCCGCACCCTGCAGTGCGGACATCAGTGCGTAGCCGACCGGCATTTTGAAGCCGGCGACGGCCACCACGATCGCGGTGATCAGAGCGATGAGACCCGAAACGTGGGCCGAGCGCTTGAGGACGACGAGCGCTGCGAAGAACACCAGCAGCGGGATGAGCCCCACGAGTGCTGATGCAGTAACTGAACCCGCGACGGCGTCAACGGCGGGTGTGTACTTCTCCATATTGTCTTCTTAACTGTCAGGGTGCACGCCGTGTTGGCGTGGCACTGGCGGAATGTTGGGAAACACGCATCCGCGGTGCTGCGACCGTGAGTCGAATTGTCCCAAGCCTGCGGCAGTGTTTCTTCCGCAGAGTTCAAGCATATTGTGAAGCAACTCACGCCTGAACACCAGGTCAACATCAGGCGTGTCCGCGGCATCGAGACTCTGCTGTCACAGCAGGCCCGCGGCTTCTTTCTGCAGGACTCCGCCGTACAAAACGGTGGGGGGGGGGGCCCCCCCCAACCCCCCCCCCT
>CABTZE010000156.1 GCA_902489215.1 uncultured Brevibacterium sp. | reverse complement strand
GACGGGGGAGACCCACACAGCTTCAGCCAGGCTCGGGGCGTTTTCCAGCACGTCGCGGGGAACAATGTGCGCCCCGGGGACACATCCGTGCTCGGCGGCTTGAGTGAGAATGTCGTTTTCGCTGTCGTCGACGCGATCCACCCGGTGCAGCCCTTCTGCTGTGGCGTCGCCCAGCAGGACAGCGCGAGCGGGGTGATTCATGCGGCCCTCGGCATCGGGAATCGGATCGCCGTGCGGATCAGCCGTGGGGTGGCCCATGAGCGCATCGATGCGGGACACGAAAAGGTCAGAAACAGCGTGTTCCAGTCGCTCCGCCTCGTCATGGACTTCCGTCCACGAATAATTGAGCATGCTGACCAGGTACATTTCAAGCAGGCGGTGCCTGCGAACCATCTGCACCGCGTGACGGCGCCCCACATCGGTCAGCCGGACCGGCTTGTACGGGGTGTAGGCAACAAGATCCGCAGCGGCTAAGCGCTTGACGGTGTCCGTCACACTCGCAGACGACGTGCCGAACCTTTCGGCTAGGGCCTTCGTTGTGATCGGCCCACCGCCCCATTCCTCGGCGCTCCAGATGGCCTTGAGGAAGTCCTGGGTGACCGGTGATAGGTGTTCCAGTTCAGTGCTCACGCCTTCACCCTATGCGCACGGGCGCATATGTCGAAAGGGGCGCAGGTGCGCTCACCGCAGGATGCTCACACGTCGTAGCCCAAGCAGACCAGCACAATAAGCACTGCATTGAGGGCCACGATGAGGGCTGTAGTCACCCAGGCGGCAGCCTGCAGGGGCAGGGGATTGGCGAATCGACCCATGATGCTGCGCCGGCCGGTGTAGATGACCAGCGGAATGAGAGCCGCGGGAATGCCGATTGACAGCAGCACCTGAGACACGACCAGCGCAAAGGTCGGATCAATGCCGAGGCCCAGAATGACAAGCGCCGGAATGAGGGTGGTGAGCCTGCGCCACAGCAGGGGGATCTGCACGTGCAGCAACCCCTTCATGATTGAAGCGCCAGCGTAGGAGCCCACCGAAGTTGATGCCAGACCCGAAGCCAGGAGGCCGACGCCGAAGAGCACGCCGATGAACGGACCCATGGCCTCGGTGATGGCCGCGTGGGCACCCTCAATGGTCTCCGTGCCCTCCACGCCGGGCAGTGCGGCCGCCGCCAGAAGCAGCATGGCGAGGTTGACCCCACCGGCCAAGATGAGCGACAGGAAGACATCCCAGCGGCTGGCCTTGAGCAGACGGGCCACGGTGCGTTCAGGGATGCCGGTGCCGAAGCGATCGCGGATGAGGTCTGAGTGCAGGTAGATGGCGTGCGGCATGACGGTCGCGCCCAAAACGGCCGCTGCCAGCATGAGGGAGCGAGTGTCCTCAAAGCGGGGGACCATGCCCTGGGCCATGCCCGCAGGATCGAGGTCGCTGATGAGCAGGCCGGCCGTGAAGCCGATTGTGATGATCACCAGCAGTGCGGTGACAAGCAGCTCGAATAAACGCTGGCCTGCGCGGTCAGCGGTAGCCAGCAGCAGCATTGACACCGCGCCGATGATCAGCCCGCCCCACACCAGCGGGATGTCAAACAGGATGTACAAGGCCACCGCGCCGCCGACGACTTCGGCGAGGTCGGTTGCCGCGGCGACGAGCTCCGCCTGCAGCCAAAATGCCCGTCGGGCAGGTTTCCTCAGCCGCGCGCCCAGTATGCTCGGCAGGCTTTCGCCAGTGACTAGACCGAGCTTGGCCGACAGGTACTGCACGATCATGGCGGTGAGATTGGCGGCAATGAGAACCCACACCAGCAGATAGCCGTACTCAGCGCCAGCACTGAGGTTCGCGGCGACATTTCCGGGATCGACATAGGCGATTGCCGCAACAAAGGCCGGACCCAATAGCCATACCAGGCGCTTGCGGTGAACGTGTTGGTGACGCATATCGCCGCGTGCGCCGCCGCGGGAAAGAGTCCTGTCTGCCATGAAATTAAGTTAGCTTAACTTGCTTCGGCGGCCAAACTCATTCGCCGACTTTGCCTGGGCAGAAAGGGGTGGGCGACTCCCAGGGGTCCGCGGGAATGCGACTTTAATACGACCGTATTGTTGGGTTGAGGTCAATGCGCTACTCTTGCCGCGTGAAAACACTGACTCGCCTGAGCCTGAAGAACCGCGCCCTCATCGGACTGATCACCGTTGTAGCGGTGATGTTCGGTTTCATCGCCACAGCCCAGCTGAAGCGGGAGCTTTTCCCCGCCTTCGAACTGCCGCAGGCTGTCATCTCCGCCCAATACCCGGGTGCTTCACCCGAAGCGGTGGAGAGCGAAGTCACCGACATCATCGAAAGCGCGGTCAGCGGTTCCGAATCAGTCGAGTCAGTCAGCTCCACCTCGTCATCCGGCAAGTCCGATGTGACAGCCGAAGTCGCCTACGGGACCTCATCAGATGACATCGTCCGCGAACTCGAAGGCGCGATTGCCAAAGTCAAAGAACAGCTGCCCGACGGGGTTGACCCCGTCGTGTTCAGCGGCGCCGTTGACGAATTCCCCGTCGTCGTCATCTCAGTCGCATCTGACGGTGACAAAGAAAAACTGGCCGATGACCTCAATTCGGTCGTCGTTCCAGAACTGAAGAAGCTTGACGGTGTGCGTGCGGCCGCGGTGTCCGGCGCTGACATCAAACAGGTCAACATCACGGTTGATCAGAAGAAGGTCAAAGACAAGGGTGTGAGCGTCGACGAAATCGCCGGCGTCCTGCAGGCCAACGGGGTTGCCGCCTCGGCCGGTGAAATCGAAGGCGACAACGGGGACGCACCGGTCGAAGTCGGCCTGCGCATCACGAACCTCGACCAGATCCGCGACCTGCAGGTCACCGGCAAGGACGGCCCCCTCAAACTGTCCGAGGTCGCTGAAATCAAACAGGAGCCCGCGCCGGTTGAAAGCATTTCGCGCACCAACGGCAAAGAGTCGCTCACCCTGGCGGTGACGAAGACGCCAGACGCGAACACGGTCGATGTTGCGAATGCCGTTCACGACGCCCTGCCGAAACTGCAGGACAAGGTGCGCGGCAACCCCGAGTTCACCACGGTGTTCGACCAGTCGCCGTTCATCCAACAGTCCATCGACGACCTCGTCCACGAAGGCGTGCTCGGGCTGGTGTTCGCGGTGCTGGTCATCCTCGTGTTCCTGCTGAGCGTGCGCGCGACCATCATCACGGCGATCTCGATTCCGCTGTCGCTGCTGCTGACGATGCTCGGTCTGTGGCAGACGGGCTACTCGCTCAACATGCTCACACTGTCGGCGCTGACCATTTCGATTGGCCGCGTGGTTGATGACTCGATTGTCGTCATTGAGGCCATTCGCCGTCGCCACGCCATGGGCGGCACCAAGTTCAGCAACATCCTCTCGGCGGTGGGCGAAGTTGCCGGCGCCATCACCGCGTCGACGCTGACGACGGTCGCGGTGTTCCTGCCGCTGGTCTTCGTGTCCGGCCAGACGGGTGAGCTGTTCCGACCCTTCGCGCTGACCACCTCGATCGCCCTGCTGGCCTCGCTGTTGGTGGCGCTGACGATCGTGCCGGTTCTGGCGTTCTGGTTCCTGCGTGCACGCGAATCGAAAGTGCGCCTCAACCGTCAGCAGAAGAAGGAAATCGCCGCCCGCCGCAAGGAGGGGCTGCGCGGTCTGCGGGCTGAGCGCAAGGAGCGCCGCCGTGCTGGCAAGAAGGGGGCTCCCGAGGTGGCACCGGCTGCCGAAGCGAAGTCGGCTGAGGTGACCTCCACCTCGCCGGCAGCTCCGGTTGCCGAGCTCGAGTCACCTGATACCGAAGGCGAGATCGACGAGCTCGAGGGTCTGCGATCACCTGTCACCAAGCTGCAGAAGACGTACACGCCGGTTATCGGCTGGACGGTGCGCCATCCGGTGATCACGCTGGTTGCCAGCGTCCTGGTGCTGGTGCTCACCCTGGGCCTTGTGCCGCTTCTCAAGACAGACTTCCTGGGCGACATGGGCTCGGACACGCTCAACGCCAGCCAGAAGTTCCCCGCGGGTGTCGATCTGGAGGAAGCCGGCAAGATTGCCGAGCCGGTCGAAAAGGACATTCTCGCAACGGATGGTGTAGAGGATCTGAGCTTCACGGTCGGCTCAAGCGAGTTCGACATGGGCGGGGCTTCCGGTTCTGGCCGACTCAACGGCACCTACCTCATCAACCTGTCCGAAGGGGCCAGCGCTGATGAGGTCTCACAGCGCCTGACTGAGAAGTTCAAAGACCTGGATCCGGACAAGTCCGGCAGCTTCGAAGTCATGGACAACGCCGGTCCGGGTGGATCGACAATCGACATCACGCTGACGGCAAACGACACAGAAGCGCTGAAGAAGTCGGCCGAAAAGCTCACGAAGAAGCTTGAGAAGACCGACGGTGTGAAGAAGGTTGACAACAGCCTGCGCGCTGTCGGCGATGTCATCCACGTTGACGTGAAGCGCAAAAAGGCAGCCGAATACGGGCTGTCCGAAGCGCAGCTTGGCCAGATTGTCACCCGTGCAATCAACGGGCAGATCATCGGCCAGGTGGTTCTCGACGACGTCACCAACAGCGTGTACCTGTTCGACGGCGACGCTGAGACCATCAGCGACCTCGAAGACATTGAGCTCACCGTCATGGTCATGCCCGACGGTTCACCCGTTACGGGGGGTGCCGGTGCGGCTGG
>CABTZE010000155.1 GCA_902489215.1 uncultured Brevibacterium sp. | reverse complement strand
GGCCAAGACCCCTATCCTGTACACACAAAATGAGTATTAACCCGAAAATCCGAGAAAAGAAAGAAGCTCCCCCTTCCGAATCCGGAAGGGGGAGCTTCTTCGTGCCGAGCCGCCTGCCGGAATCGAACCGGCGACCTATTCATTACGAGTGAATCGCTCTGCCGACTGAGCTAAGGCGGCAACTCGGAAAATGATACTCGACCGCAGGGGCAAGAGCAAAACGACCGGAACCGCTGCACACCCACCCAGTAAGGTGACAAGGGGCAGCCCCACCAGCCGCGAGATAGGCGGCACGCACATACACGTCGACAGCAAACAGAATCAGGACAGGGAATCACCAGTGGACAGCACGGAACTCGACCGATTCATCCGCCATTTCCGCACGCTCGTGGAATGCGAATCACCGTCGATGGACCACTACGCACTGTCACAGTCCGCCAGAGTTCACGCCGCCGTCGGCAAAGAGCTGCTGGGTGTGGCGCCGCGGATCATCACGGTTTCCGACACTCCCCACCTGCTGTGGCGGTTCGGCACACAGCCGCGGAAAGTCGTCATGATCGGCCACCACGACACCGTGTGGCCCATCGGCACACTTGAGACCATGCCGTTCGCCGTCAACAAAGGCGTCATCACCGGCCCCGGCACCGACGACATGAAAGGCGGCAACCTCATCGCCCTGTACGCCGCCGCCCGCGTGCAGAAGAAACTCGGCTCACTCGATGGACTGTCAATCTTCATCAACGGCGATGAGGAGCTCGGCTCACCATCATCACGCCACCTGATCGAAACGGAGGCTCAGGGGGCTTCGGCCGCCTTGGTCTTTGAGTCCGGCGGGCCAGATGGTGAGCTCAAAGCCGCACGCAAGGGCGTTGCACTCTACGGCCTGAACATCACCGGGCGGGCCGCCCACGCGGGCGTTGAACCCGAACGCGGTATCAACGCCTCCGTTGAGACCGCCCACCAGATCCTCTCCATTGAACGCCTGAACAATCCCGAAGTCGGCACGTCTGTCATCCCCACCGCCATGCACTCGGGCACTACAACCAACACCGTGCCGGCAGAGGCGCGACTCGACATTGATTCGCGCGCACTGACGGTCGCCGAACAGCTGCGGGTCGACTCAGCACTGCATTCGCTCACCCCGCACCTGCCGGGGGCACAGGTCGAACTGACCGGCGGCATCAACCGCCCGCCCATGGAGGAGCGCTCCAGCCGACCGCTGATCGAACTGGCTCAGCACATCGCCGACAGTCAGGGGCTGCCGGAAGTACGGCCGATTTCGGTGGGCGGCGGGTCCGACGGCAACTTCACCGCCGGCATCGGAGTGCCCACAGTCGACGGCCTCGGCACAGTCGGCGGAGGTTCTCACGCTGTCGACGAGCACGCGCTCGTCGACTGGATAGGTCCGCGCACCACGCTGACCGCCGGCATGCTCGAACACCTGCTGTCAGAAGGTCTGCCAAGCTGAGCCAGGCTGGACCGAGCCAGGCCACTCTGGGCTGACACGGGCCGTGCTGGGCCCGAATCAGCCCAGAAGGCTCACCAACCGCGTTCGGCCAGGCGGTGCGGCACGGGAAGGTCAGCGACGTTGATGCCAACCATGGCCTCGCCCAAGCCGCGAGACACATCCGCGATGACGGCCGGGTCGTTGTAGTTCTGCACGGCGGTCACGATGGCCTTGGCGCGCGCTTCGGGGTTGCCGGACTTGAAAATGCCCGAGCCGACAAACACGCCGTCAGCACCCAGCTGCATCATGAACGCAGCGTCGGCTGGGGTGGCGACACCGCCGGCGACCAGCAGCGGGACCGGCAGGCGCCTCGTAAGCCTGGTGCAGTGACGCGCACAGGTACCGCGGACAGCCGCACCAGAGCACGCGGCGCGGAGGCGAGTTCCACCTCGCCCATCAGCCTCCTGCCCTCCCGCGTGGACGGCTCTGGGGTGGTGTCGCCCATGTGGCGGGCGGCCTGGCGAGCCGCCGCGAGTGGCGCCGAAGAGGACTTCCGGGCGGGAAGCTCAGAACCACTGGGTTTGAGCGAGCTGCGGGCCGCTTTTGCTGACAGGCTGCGACGTGTGCGCGGTATGCCCGCCTCTGCCGAGCGAGTTGTCGTCACCGCGGGTGCTCGCGACGGCCTTCGACTGGTTCTGGACTGTCTGCAGCACCGGATGGGACGAGGTGGAGACGCGACCGGGTCGGCAGTGTCAGTTGGGCGGCCGGTGCTGAGCATCGGCATTGAGTCCCCCGGATATCCGGGTCTGCGGCGAGCTGTCGAGGCTTTGGGGCACCAACTGATTCCTGTGCCCGTTGACGATCATGGCTTGATGCCCGAGCAGATCCCGGCAGGTTTGGACGCGCTCATTGTGACGCCGTCGCACCAGTACCCGCTGGGCGGTTCGCTGCCGCTGGCCAGGCGTCTGGCGGTGTTGGCTGCCGCCGAAGCGGATGGGTTCGCCGTGATCGAGGATGATCACACGGCTGAGTTCCGATGGGACGCAGCGCCTTTGCCGACTTTGGCTGGGCTTGCGGTTTCGGAGCGCGCACCGGTCGTTCTGCTGTCATCATTGGCGTCGCTCATCAGCCCCGGTATTGCTTTGGGCCACCTGCACGTGCCGGCGGAGTGGACCGGTGATCTTGCGGTTCTGCGCGCACAGCTGGGAGCGCCGGTGAGCCGGATTTCGCAGCAGGCAGTGGCTGGACTCATTGAGTCGGGTGGTTTGGAACGTCACGCAGCGGCGGTGCGCGCGCAACATCGGATCAGGTTGGATGTTGTGCGGACGGTGCTGGGGCGGGTTCCCGGTTTCCATGTTGACGAGGTGCCGGGCGGCCTTGCCGCTGTTGTCACGGTCGATCTGCCGGAAGCTGAGCTGGTTGCCGCGGCTCAATCGCACGGGGTTCGGGTGCAGCCGCTGTCGGAGTACTGGGCTGGGCAGGGGCCTGGCGGTGTGGGTGACGGTGGACTGCCGGATGGGATCGTTGTTGGCTTCGGCGGGCCGGAGAGCGAACTGCACACGGGGCTTCGCCGGCTTGTGGAAGCCGCCCGTTCGCTGAGGTGATGTGGTGCGGGCTGCAACACGGTGCTCCGTTTGCTGGCAGCGCCGTTCCTGCGTACTGCTCCCGGGCGCGCGGACTCAGCCCACAGACTCAGCGCGTCGTGTGGTTTTCCAGCCATGGGTTGGCCAGACCGATGAACGCAGCTTCGACGATCAGCAGGGGTGCCGTGTTGGTCTGCAGGCGTTCGCGGGCGAGTTCAAGCACGTTGATGCGTTTGAGTGTTGTTGTGGCGTCGTCCTGTGCGGCGATTTCGCGGATGAGTTCGGCTTCGCTGATGTTGATGAGTGTGTCGCCGCTGCCCAGCTGAGTCAGCAGAACATCGCGGTACAGCGAAAGCAGTTCGAGCATGATCGAGTCGAGTTCGTCGGCCCGCGCGCGAACTGCCCGGCGCTTCTGCTCTTCTTCCAGCCTCTTCACCTGCGGGCGCAGAGCCGGCGGCACTGCTTTGCCGGGTTCAACACCCAAGGTTTCAAGCAGTTCAGCGCGTTCCCTTTCTGAGCGGGCTTTTGTGCGCTCTTCCGCGCGTTCGGACGCCGCTTCGACCGTTCGACCCGCCAGCCGCACTGTTGCGCCGACGGATGTGAGACGCTGCGGGATTTCGAGGATCCTGCGGCGAGCCTGAGCAGCGTCGTCGTCGAGTGCCAGATGTTTGGCCCGACCGATGTGGTTTTGGGCGGCTGCAGCAGCCCACTTGGCACGGTCAGGATCGACGCCATCGCGGTTGATCAGCAGCTGGGCGACGGCCTCTGTCGGCGGGATGCGCAAGCCCACGGTCCGGCAGCGCGACCGGATGGTGGTCAAGACGTCCTCGGGGCTGGGTGCGCAGAGGATCCACACCGTGCTCGGCGGTGGTTCTTCGATGGCTTTGAGCAGCACGTTTGAGGTGCGTTCAGCCATGCGGTCGGCATCTTCGATGATGATGACGCGCCAATCGGCGTTGACCGGTGAACTCTGCGATGTGCTGACCAGCTGGCGCACTTCGTCAATCGAGATGACGGACTTCTGGGTGCGCAGCATTGTCATTGATTCGTGGGTACCGGAGAGTGCCCGCTGCGCCTCGGGACTGAGGCTTGCGCCGTGATCCTCAGTCAGCAGTGCGGCGGCGAAGGCGCGAGCCGCATTGGATCGACCCGAACCAGGCGGGCCGGTGATAAGCCACGCGTGTGTCATCCCCTGGCCGGCCGCAGCAGCGGAGAGTTCGCTGATGGCTGCTTCTTGGCCGACGAGGTCGTCCCACACGCTCACCGTTTGCCCCTGCGGGCCTGGCGCAGACGTTCGCGCGCCTGCCGTTCGATTTCGGCCTGCTTGCGCAGTTTTTCAGCACTCTGTTCCGGCTGGGACGGCAAGATGCGGGTTGCGGCATCATCGTCAGCGCTCACAGACGGTGTGTCCGGAAGGATTGTGTCAGCTTCCGGCACGGGAGCAGGCTTCGCCTTCGGCTTCGGCGGAACACTGCTGTCAGGGTCCGCGGCGGTGTCAGCACCTTCAGCGCTGCCCGCAGCAGTTTCGACCTGTTCCGGTTCAGCGGACTCCTGCTGTTCTTCCGCTGGTTCTGGCTGCACGTCATCGTGCTTTTGGGCATCGGCAGTTTCCTGCCGCTCAAGCGGGTTCGCTCGATGGAGTTCTCTCAGCGCACCCTGATCCTGACCATCACGTCCGTGCTGACGGGCATCGCCCTCATCG
>CABTZE010000154.1 GCA_902489215.1 uncultured Brevibacterium sp. | reverse complement strand
GCGCTCTGCGCGAAGCCAACCCGGACGTGAAGATCGTTGCCGTCGAACCGGAAGCTTCACCTCTTCTGTCGGAAGGCCAGGCTGGACCGCACGCCATTCAGGGCATCGGCGCGAACTTCGTTCCCGAGGTTCTCGATACGGAGCTCTACGACGAAGTCCAGGCAATCGGCAACGAAGAAGCTCTCGAGGCTGCACGCCGCGTGGCTCGTGAAGACGGCACGCTCGTGGGAATCAGCGCAGGTGCGGCTCTCGCAGCAGCCGAAAAGGTTGCATCGCGTCCGGAAAACGCCGGCAAGAACGTCGTCGTCATCTTCCCGGACCTCGGTGAGCGCTACCTGTCGACGCCGCTGTTCCAGGAATACATGCACTGATGAGGCGACTCCTCAAAGGTGCGCTGCTGGCCGGCGGTGCGGCACTCAGCACGGCCGCCGCGGTCGGCTTGTCTAAGCCGAACGTGCGGGCGACTGTGCGCGAGGACCTCGACAATGCCCGCCGCCGTGACCCCGCGGCGACGAACGATGTTGTCACTGCGCTGAGCTACCCGGGCCTGCACGCCATTTGGGCGCACCGGGGCATCCACCGGCTGTGGAACCGACCCGGTGGGAAGGTTCCCGCGCGTCTGCTTTCGCAGGCTGTGCGGGCGCTGACCGGCATTGAGATCCATCCGGGTGCAACCATCGGCCGACGGTTCTTCATTGACCATGGCAGCGGTGTTGTCATCGGTGAGACAGCTGAAATCGGTGACGATGTCATGCTGTACCACCAGGTGACCCTGGGAGGGACGTCGACCGAGGCCGTCAAGCGTCACCCCACCATCGGCAACGATGTGCTCATTGGTGCCGGAGCTGTTGTGCTGGGACCGGTTGAGGTCGGCGATGGCTCGTCGGTCGGCGCGAACGCGGTTGTCGTGGGCGATGTTCCCGACGGCACGATCGCTGTCGGCATTCCCGCCAAGATCAAGCGTCCCAAGGAACGCCACGTACCCACCCACGGCGAGGTGGAACTGGTCGATCCGGCTATCTGGATCTGATCTGGACGCGGTTTTGTGAGTGGGTCACGCGGTGAGGTGACTCATTTCAGCGGCTGTGGCCCCTGTCTTAAGGAAGGGGCCACAGCCGTTTGTCGGACCGAAAAGATCCACCTGAGCACCTCGACAACCCTCATCACAACCAACGACCCCGTCCGGCTGGCCGAAGACTACGCCTACCTGCAGCACCTGGCCGGCGGTCGGATCAGCCTCATGATGGGTCGCGGCAACACCGGTCCCGTCTACCCGTGGTTCGGTCAGGACATCCACAACAACATCTTCTGGCCGACATCCCACACCGCGCGCATGGTCAACCTCTACCGCCAGCGCTACGAGTACTACGGACACGGCAAGGCCGAACGCGCAAGCTGAACCGGGGCGGGGGCGCGGCACCCAGCCGCAGACAAACGAGAAGCTGAGCTCCACCTCGTGAGTCCAACCTCGTAAGCCCCGCCCCGTCAGCCCAACCAGCCCTGTCCGCCTTGTGAACCGTGCCCGGACGAAACTCGGTCAGGCTGACACAATGAGGCCATGAGCACGATCACAAAAATCGCCTTTCCGGACCCCGACCTTCTTGACGATGTGAGCTCGCGCCTGAGCGAAAGCGCCCGCAGTGCCCTGGATCTGCGAGTGTGGTCGGCCGAACACCCGGACTCCGACCCTGCGGATCTCGACGCTGTGATCCTGCCCTATCTGGGTGCGGAGTTGACTGTTGTGAAGCTCGATGAAATCAACGACCTCAAGCTCGTCCAGGCGCAGACCACCGGCTACGACGTGGTCAACCACCTGGTCGGCAAGGTCGCCGTCACCACCGGAGCGGGAGCGCACGCGGCAGCGACTGCGGAACTTGCCGTGGCCCTCGTGCTGGCACGGCTGCGGGGGCTGGACGAAGCAGCGCGCAATCAGCTGACCGGCACGTGGGATCACCAGCGCCGTCTGTCCCTGGCCGACCGGAAGGTCACCCTGCTGGGTGTCGGCGGAATCGGTAAGGAGATCCGCCGCCGCCTGGAGCCGTTCGAAGTCGAGATCACCCGCGTGGGCAGCCGCGCCAGGGAAGACGAACACGGCAAGGTCTATAGCAGCGACGATCTTGCGCAGATCCTGCCGAGCACGGAAGTGCTCATCATCGTCACCCCACTGAACGAACACACCGAAGGCATGGTGAACGCGGAATTCCTCGCGCAGCTGCCCGATGGTGCGCTCGTGTGCAATGTGGGCCGCGGCAAGATCGTAGACACCGACGCACTGCTCGCTGAGCTCCAATCGGGCCGACTGCACGCCGCGCTCGATGTTGTCGACCCCGAACCGCTGCCAGAGGACCACCCGCTGTGGAAGGCGCCCAACACGCTCATCGCCCCGCACGTCGGCGGCAACACGAGCGCTTTCTTCCCGCGGATCCTGGGGATCCTCACGGAGCAGCTCGAGCGGATTGCCGCGGGCGAGGAACCACTCAACAAAGTCTGAAACTGCTGGTGCGCACCCAACCTGTCCACATAGTGCACACGTTCTCCAGCATGTGGACAAGAGGATTTAGACTGCGCTTATGAGCGAAACACCAGATATCAAGCCGCGTTCGCGCGACGTAACGGACGGACTCGAGCGCGCCGCTGCCCGCGGCATGCTGCGAGCTGTTGGAATGGGCGACGAGGACTGGGAAAAGCCGCAGATCGGTGTGGCCAGTTCGTGGAACGAAATCACTCCCTGCAACCTCACGCTGGAAAAGCTTGCCGGATTCGCCAAAGAAGGCGTCCACGCTGCCGGCGGCTACCCGCTGGAGTTCGGCACGATTTCCGTGTCCGATGGCATTTCCATGGGCCACGAGGGTATGCACTATTCGCTGGTGAGCCGCGAAATCATCACCGACTCGGTCGAAACCGTCTTCGGTGCTGAGCGCCTGGACGGCTCAGTGCTCCTGGCCGGCTGTGACAAGTCGATTCCCGGCATGCTCATGGCTGCAGCCCGCCTGGGCCTGTCGAGCGTGTTCCTCTACAACGGCTCGATCATGCCGGGTACGGCAAAGCTGTCGGACGGCACCGAAAAGGAAGTCACCCTCATCGACGCCTTCGAAGCTGTCGGCGCCTGCCGCGCCGGAAAGATGACCGAAGCTGATGTCGATGCCATTGAACGCGCTGTCTGCCCTGGTGAAGGTGCCTGCGGCGGTATGTACACCGCCAACACGATGGCCTCGGCCGCCGAAGCCATGGGCATGTCGCTGCCGGGTTCGGCCGCTCCGCCGGCCATCCACCGCAACCGCACGCTGTTCGCCCGCGCATCGGGTGAAGCTGTTGTCGAGCTGCTGCGCCGCGGCATCACCACGAAGGACATCATCACCTACGAATCGATCTGCAACGCGATTGCCGTGACGATGGCCTTCGGAGGTTCTACCAACGCGGTGCTGCACCTGCTGGCGATTGCCCACGAAGCCGGTGTTGACCTTTCGCTCGAAGACTTCAATCGCATCGGCGACAAGGTTCCACACCTGGGCAACGTCAAGCCGTTTGGTGACTACGTTATGAACGACGTCTTCAAGATGGGCGGCGTTCCCGTGGTGATGAAGGCTCTGCTGGATGCCGGTCTGCTGGAAGGCGACTGCATGACGGTCACCGGGAAGACGGTTGCGGAGAACCTCAAGGACATCAACCCGCCGGACCCGGACGGCAAGATTGTTCGCGCTATGAGCAACCCCATCCACAAGACCGGTGGCCTGACGGTTCTCACCGGTTCGCTGGCGCCTGAGGGTGCTGTCGTGAAGTCGGCAGGCTTCGACGCCGATGTCTTCGAGGGCACCGCGCGCGTCTTCGACCGCGAACAGGCTGCGATGGACGCTGTGCTTGAAGGCAAGCTCAAGGCCGGCGACGTCATCATCATCCGCTACGAAGGCCCCAAGGGCGGTCCGGGTATGCGCGAAATGCTCGCCATCACCGGTGCGATCAAGGGTGCGGGCATCGGCAAGGATGTTCTGCTCATCACCGACGGCCGCTTCTCGGGTGGTTCGACCGGTCTGTGCATCGGCCACGTCGCTCCTGAGGCCGTTGACGGCGGGCCGATTGCCTTTGTGGAAGACGGCGACAAGATCACCGTTGACATCGCCGCCCGTTCGATCGACCTGCACGTTGATCAGGCCGAGCTCGACCGCCGTCGCGAAAACTGGACGCTGCCGGAGAACCCGCGCCTGCACGGCACGCTCGGCAAGTACGCCAAGCTGGTCCGCTCGGCCGCAGTCGGCGCCGTCACGACCGACTGAGTCGCGTCAGGGGAGTGCCGCACACGCTCCCGAGGTGCCTGCTGGGTGCCGCTGAAAACTGAAGTACGCGAAAGGGGCACAGGTGGAAACTTGTGCCCCTTTCGCATGCCCTGAACCCTCTTGGCCCAGCCGTCGTCCGGCATGGGGTTCGTCCGAGGTGCCGCGCACCCAAGGTGCCAGGGGCGCGGGCGCTGGCGGGCGCCTCGGCGGCGGTTCCGGCAATCGACGTGATGGAATTCGTAATCAGATCGTGATCAGGTAACTGGGATACAACTCACAGAAACGATGGCAATTCAGTTATGATTCCTCGCATATCGCAGAGCGCTTATGCATCTACATGGTGCGTCAACGCGCATGCGATGGTGTTTGATCGTGGGCTGCTCATGCAATGACATATGCGGTGTGGCGCCGAGTGTCGACGCCGCCCAAGACAATGACCGCCACTACGGCCAATGGGGGCCGCAGGAGACGACCGTAGATGAATTCACTCG
>CABTZE010000153.1 GCA_902489215.1 uncultured Brevibacterium sp. | reverse complement strand
GCGGCCCCCTGCCCGCCAGTTCGCGCCCGGCCCGTGGGCGTGCGCGCTGGGGTTGCGAACAGGACGATTGCCCTGCTAGAAAACTCCAGCCCAGCCTGCCTGGAAGCACCCGCCCCCGCCGTACCCAAGGTGCGCGAACTCCAGCAGACGGTCCAGCGGGATGCCCAGCACCACCTCGTGCTTCCCAGGCCCGAGCAGGTCATGCGCGCATTCTTCGAACCGCTTGCCAACGTGCGCGTGCTCATTGTGGGCCAGGACCCCTACCCCACGCCCGGCCACCCCATCGGACTGTCGTTTGCGGCGGAGCGCCATGTGCGCCCCCTGCCGCGATCCCTGGTCAATATCTACCGGGAACTCGAAGACGACCTCGGCATTGCGCCAGCAGAACACGCTGACCTCTCAGCGTGGCAGCGGCAGGGCGTCATGCTGCTCAACCGAGTGCTCACGGTGCGTGCCGGTGATGCCGGGTCACACCGCGGAATGGGCTGGGAGGCCGTCACCGAACAGGCCGTGCGCGCACTCGCCGGCCGCGGCGGACCACTGGTCGCGATCCTGTGGGGCCGGCCCGCGCAGACGCTCACTCCCCTGTTGGGGAACATTCCGATCATCGCCTCACCCCATCCGTCGCCGCTGTCAGCCCGCCGCGGCTTCTTCGGATCGAAGCCCTTCAGCCGCTGCAACGCGCTGCTGGAGGAACAGGGCGCAACCCCCATCGACTGGCGTGTGGACTGATCAGGCCGTACTCGGCTTGATGCCCGAGTCCTTGCGCATAGCCTCAAGCTTTTCTTCTGCTTTCGCGCGAGCCTTTGCCGTCCGGCGGGATTTCGCGTAGCGCGACATGGGCCGGGACAGGAAATCACCGAGCACAGCGCCGGCTGCAATTGCCGAGTTCGCGGTGATCGCCGCAAACAGGGCACCCAGGCCAACCGACAGAGGAACATCCTCCCCGGGCACGGGAATCATCCGGTAAACAGACGCGAAGATCGACAGCCCCTGCAGCAGCGGGAAGATCGCCGGCACAATGAGCACAATCGCCGGCGAGCCCAGTCGTGAGGCCACCGGGCGGCAGAACAAGCCGACCACCGTCGAGGCGATCAGCAGAGCCAGAATGTTCTCAATGCCCACAAGCGCCGAACCCACGTAGACGAGGAAGCCCAGCAGGCCGATGAGCGCAGCCGGGATCACGAGCCTGCGCGCACAGTAGAACCCAATGGCGCCGCAAGCACCGACAAGGAACGCGGCAATAACAGCGATGATCGTCGTCAGCACGCTGAGCCCGCTACTCTGCACCGTGATCTCGATCGGTTTGAGTTCAAGTGTGTTGCCTACGACAACAGCGCACGCGATTCCGGAGACAATGCCGCCGAAGCCCATGCCCGTTTCGACTATTCGCCCGGCAGCGGTCAGCGGGAAGTTCGACAGGGCATCCTGTACGGCTGACACCAACCCCAAAGTGGGCAGCAGCAGAACGATGCCGGCGGCAACCGAATACTGGGGCGATGAAATGAACCCGAAGTGGTGGGCGAGCATTGCCGTGAGCGTCGCAATCGCCGATTGGGCCATGATGAGGAAGAACGCGGGCAGACCCGTTTTGCCGATCACGCGCCCCACCCAGTCGATGAAGATCGCCAGGCCGAAGCCCAGAACGGCCGACGGCAGGCGCCCGCCGATCAGCGTGACGAAGCACGCCACGAGAACGCCCCACGCAAGGGTCACAAACCACTGCGGGAATGGCCGGCGCTGGGCGCGAATGGCATCCAGTCGGCTGCGCGCCTGCGTGTAGTCGACTTTGCCGGCGACCATATCGGACACCAGCCGGTGCAGGGATGACACTTTGGCGAAGTGCGGGGACAGTTCGCGCACAACCCGCACAACCGTCATCTGCTTGCCCTCGGGGTCGGCGTAGTGGACGGTGAGTGCGGTGGCGGTGAGGTCGACTTCTGCGTTCGGCAGCCCCATCGAGGTGCATGCGGCAATCACGCTGACCTCAACATCGGAGCTGCCGGCTCCGGCACGCAGGACCATGGCCCCGATGTCGACGGCCAGGTCCAGGATCATCCGCGCTTCGGATTCGCTTTTCGCCTTCGCCTGGACGGGCGCCTGGTACGGGGTGCCTTCAAGAACTTTGACGATCGGGACCGGCTGCGTGGTCGGCGCCGGATCAGAGGCAAAGCGCGCCACTGTTCGCTGCGCGATCCGCTGTGCGGCACGGCGCTTGGAACCCGAGCTGCGCTGGGGCTGAGCTGTCCCCCTCTTTGTGCCGCCGGGCTTCGAGGTGACGGCACCTCCCGTGCGACGCGGCCTGGCTTTCTGAGAAGGACGAGGTGTCTGCCCGGCACCATCTGAGGGTTCGGGTTTCGCGGGGCGCGAGGGAGGTGCGCTGGCGGGGCGTACGGTGGCGGCTGTGTCTGCCGCCCTCTGCCTGGCGACACCTTCGCGCACCTGATCAACGCTGATCGAGGCGGTCTGCGCAGAATCAGCATCGACACTTGGTGAAGCGGGCTTACCGGCTGTGTCAGCCCCGCCGCCGGCACCTTCCGGCACGCCGCCGTCAACGTACTCGACTTCCTGGGTGGGCTTGTCGAAAGCGCCGGCCTTTTCGAGATCCGAAAGGAGGTCCTGAGCTCGAGCCGACCGCGTGGGAGGTTCGGAGGCGTTTTCGTTCGACGACCAGGCGGTCGCAGTTTCAGACTGCGGGTCCCGCTCTGTCGGCCATGCCTCTGAGTGCGGTGCGGCAGCGTCGTCGTTTCCGGTGCCGTAGGCGCCGTCTGCGCCACGGCCGGAAGCGGGGCCGCGGACGTCCTGAGGATCCAGTTTCGCCACGCCTTCCTAGTAGTGTTGAGCTATGAGCAGATACATCATTGTGGGAGCCGGAGCCATTGGCGGAATGCTCAGCGCGGGATTCTGGCGCGCCGATGTGGACCACGTGCTGGTTGCGCGGGGAAGCCAAGCCGATGCGCTTGAAAAGGCCGGACTGACAGTCCGCACTCCGCATGAAACTCTGACTGCACATCCAACAGTAGTGCGCTCTGCCGCACAGGTGAATCTCCGCCCTGACGATGTCATCATCCTGGCAGTGAAAACTCAGCAGGTGTCCACCGCACTGAGCGAATGGGCTGACCGTCCCGTCGAGGACGAACACGGCACACAGCTGGGCACCGCCGGCGAGCTCCTGCCGCTCATGCTGTTCCTCAACGGAACCGATGCACAGGAGCAGGCACCTCGTTGGTTCCGGACCGTGTCGACAACCGTCATCTACACACCAGCCGTCTACACAGATCCGGGTCAGCTGGCCGTGTTCATGGAAGACCGGTGGGCTGGGCTGATCACCGGTCCCGTGTGCGGTCCGGATGCGCGCCGACCGCAGGCTGGCGACACCAGCATCACTGACAGCGCGGCCCTGCCGCACTACCTGCAGCAGGCAGACCGTGACTTCACGGCCGGGAACTTCGCCTCCGTGCTCGTACCCGAGCCTTCGCCCTACACCTACGGGAAGCTGCTGGCGAACCTGGCAAACGGCATCGACGCCCTCGTGGGATCCGCAGACTACAGCGACCTGCTAGAACAGCTGCAGGACGAAGCCCGCAGCGTCTACGAGGCCGCGGGGATTGTGTACTGTCCCAACCCGCCCGAAGAGCTCGGCTTTGCCGACCGCATTCCCGAAGCCCCCATCGACGGGGTGGAGAACCTGTCATCCACATGGCAGTCCATGGCCCGCGGGACCGGCAACATCGAAGCCGACTACCTAGGCGGCGAGATCGTCCGCCTGGCGCACCTGCACGGCATCCGGGCACCCAAGAACAGCCTCGTCATGCAGTGGTGCCGCCGCGTCATGACCGGCGACAACACGATTCCCGCCAGCCCGGAAGACCGGGCCAGCGGACTGCGCGAAGCCTTCAACCACCTCAGCAAGGAGGCCCTGTGACAGAACACGAAGACAACCGGATCCGCACCTACCTGGCCATCGGAGATTCATTCTCCGAAGGCCTCATGGACGAATCCGCACTCGAGGACGGTCGCTTCATCGGCTGGACCGACCGGCTGGCACACGCACTCACCCAATCCCCCGTCGGCAGCCCCGACCTGCTGTACGCCAACCACGCCATCCGCGGCAGGCAGCTGACCGCCATCATCGACGAACAGGTACCCGTCGCGCTCGACCTCAAACCCGACCTCGTGTCCTTTGTGGCCGGCGGCAACGACGTGCTGCGCCCATCAGCCGATGTTGACGGCCTGGCGGAGCAGCTGGAACGAGCAATTTCAGCCATGCGGGCCGAAGGCATCGAAGTGCTTTTGGGCAACGGCTTCGACACCGCCGCGTTCAGCCCGATGCTGCGCGCCCTGCGCCCTCGCGTAGCCGTGTACAACGCGCACATGTGGACCCTGGCCGGCCGCCACGGCTGCTACATGCTCGACCTGTGGGGCATGCGGCCCCTTTACGCCCCGGAATACTGGGCTCCTGACCGCATCCACCTGAGCACGCAGGGCCACCGCATGGTCGCCCAGTCGGCACAGACGGTGCTCGAAGGAAACCGCGTCGGCTTCCGCGGATTCCGACTGGCAAAGACCTCGAAACCGCTGCGCGACCGGATGGAAAACGAAGCCGAATGGCTCAAAGAACACCTGGCCCCGTGGGTGGGCCGCCGACTCCGCGGGACATCGTCGGGCGCTTTCCTTGACCCGAAATACGCCGAATGGGTCCCCGCGGCCGAGCTTCCTCTCGATGCCCGCAGCCAAAGCGGCAGGAACGTCTCGCCTGCCGCCCATCAGGCCGCGGCCGACGATGCGGCCGCTTCG
>CABTZE010000152.1 GCA_902489215.1 uncultured Brevibacterium sp. | reverse complement strand
TTCTTCAGTACGGCCAGGTCCTTGAAGCCTACGGTTTTAAGTGCACCACGAACATTGATTCCGGTGTGATCTGCGTGCAGGGCTCCCATGGCTTCCAGTTCTCGTCGAAGAAGCACAAGATCCTCTGACGAAACCCCAAGACCCCAACATATAAGCCGTGGCTTACATGTTGTAAGGTGGACATATAAGCAACCGCTTATATGTCCACCTTTTTTTGAGGAGTGTGCGATGAGCGCTGCATGCTGTGCAGCAGAGACCTCCACCCGGCCCATCGTTCCCGGTGAAGAAATTGAGACAGCCCCCGCGTGGTGGCGCGACCCGGCCCTGCTGCCGTCGGCAATCTCCGGTGCGTTCCTCCTCGGCGGCTTTGCCTTCGGCTTTGCCGGCCACACGCTGATTGCGACCATCCTCGAATCCATTGCCCTGCTGGCCGGCGCGTGGACTTTCGTGCCGGGAGCCCTGAGGGGAGTGGCGCGCGGCACGATCGGCGTCAGCCTGCTCATGACGATCGCAGCGGTCGGTGCCGTTGCACTTGGTCATGTTGCCGAGGCGGCTGCGCTGGCGTTCCTCTTCTCCCTTGCAGAGGCGCTGGAAGACCGCGCGATGGACCGCGCCAAAGCGGGACTGCGGGAACTGCTTTCCCTGGTTCCGCAGACCGCACGGGTGGTGCACGGCGAAGAAGTCCACACGGTTCCCGTGGCGAACCTTCGTGAAAACGACCGCCTGATCATCGGTGCTGGTGATCGGATCGCCACCGACGGTGTGATCGTTGAAGGCCAGTCGCACATTGACACCTCGGCCGTTACTGGTGAGTCAATCCCTCTGGCTGTTGCAGAAGGTGACGAGGTGGCGGCCGGCACGGTCAACGGCTCGGGTTCGCTCGTGGTCAGGGCAACTGCGGATGGTCGGGACAACTCGCTTACACAGATCGTTGCTCTTGTTGAGCAGGCGCATGCCCGCAAAGGCTCACGGGCCCGGTTGGCAGACCGAATCGCTCGGCCGCTGGTGCCGATTTCACTCATTGCCGCTGCCCTCGTTGTGGTTTTCGGCTTCATCATCGGAGACCCGTGGACGTGGGTTGAGCGTGCCCTCATTGTCCTTGTTGCAGCTTCACCCTGTGCGCTTGCCATCGCAGTGCCGGTGACCGTCATCAGCGCCATCGGCTCAGCTTCAAAGCTCGGTGTTGTCATCAAATCCGGTGCGGCTTTTGAGCGCTTCGGAACGGTGGAGCAGGTGGCATTCGACAAGACCGGCACCCTGACCAAGGGGCACCCGGAAGTAGCAGACGTCCGCACAGTCGGGCAGTTCACCAAAGCTCAGGTTGTGGCGTGGGCCGCCGCGGTCGAAGCAACAAGCACACACCCACTGGCCGAGGCAATCGCTGCGGCGGCGCCCGCTGCTCCTGCGGCCGCTGACATCATTGAAGAAGCAGGCCATGGCGTTCGCGGGACCGTCCAGGGCACGGCTGTTCGCGTGGGCAGCCCACGCTGGATCAACCCGGACGGCCTCAGTGCTGATGCTGACGAGCTCGCCGAAGCCGGTGCGACGGTTGTTGTTGTTGAAGCTGACGGCGAGGTTGCCGGCCTCATCGGCGTGCGCGATGAGCTGCGGCCAGAAGCGAGCGAGACGATCGCGCTGCTTGCCGAAGATGGCATCGACACGATCATGCTCACCGGCGATAACCGTCGCACCGCCCAGGCGATTGCAGCGGCCGCCGGCATTGACGAAGTGCGTGCTGAACAGCTTCCGGCCGATAAGGCTGCCGCTGTTGCCCAGCTGAATGAAGGACGGCCAACCGCGATGGTCGGCGATGGCATCAACGACGCTCCTGCGCTCGCCACCGCAACGGTCGGCATTGCGATGGGCGCCACCGGTTCGGCTGCCGCGGTGGAGTCAGCTGACATTGCCCTGACGGGGCACGATCTGCGGTTGATTCCGGCGGCCCTCGCACATGCGCGTCGCGGCCGGAAGATTATGACTGTCAACATCGCCCTGTCGCTGGCGGCAGTCCTTGCGCTGTTCCCGATCGCTGTCTTCGGTGTGCTCAACCTCGCCGGGGTGGTGCTGGTGCACGAACTCGTTGAAATCATCGTCATTCTCAACGGTGTGCGAGCTGCTCGCGTGGGTCGGAAGCACCGCGGCATAGCTCCGCAGTGACGCGCAGGTTCGGCTCCTATTGGATTGACTGACGAGGTGGAGTGCAAGCACGTGGGCCCCGGGAAGTTCCCGGGGCCCACCGTGTGACTGCCTGTCAGTCTGCTGTCAGATCAACCTGATTTCAGGCGTCCGTTGCTGCGCGCTTGCGTCGACCTGCGACAACAGCGGCGGTTCCGGCTGCCAGCAGGCCTGCCGCAATTGCAGCGGCTGCTCCGACTTCGGCGCCTGTGCGGGGGAGTGCTCCGCCGGTGTTGGAGCCGCCGCCCGCAGCGGCAGGTGCCTGGGAGGGGTCGTCATTCGAGTCAGCCGATGCGTCGTCGTTTTCGGTCTGCTCGCGGCCCTGTTCGTCGTCGCCTGGCTGTTCTTCCTTGCCCGGTTCTTCCGCGGGCTGGTCGGCGCCGCCGTTTTCAGGCTTTTTGCCGGGCTTGTCGGTCGGGTCGTCGCTTGCTTCCTTCATAAGGTCGAAGGAAATCTTCGCGACGTCGGTGTTGTCGATGTAGTCACCGCGCACGGAGTCAGTTCCCTTGATGCGGTCACTGACGCTGTCAGCGCCTGCTCCCTTGGCGAAGAACGGAACCAGGTGGTTGGTGTGCTGGGGCGAGTTCCAGCTGTCGATGGGGAGCGTGCCCTTCGTGCCGGTCATCGGAGCCCACTGCTTGGTGGAAGCGGCACCTTCTTCAGCCGGCGCGGGAGCGGCAGCTGCGGGAGCGGCAGCGCCATCGCCAGCCGCGCCTTCGGCAGCGCCGTCGGTGGCTCCGTCAGTCGCCCCGTCAGTTGCGCCTTCAGCTGCGCCTTCGTCAGCCGTGCCGTTCACTGCACCGTTGAGGTAGCCGGTTTCGTGGTCAGCGGTGACAATCACGAGGGTTTCTTCCCAGCTGGAGTTCTTTTCGACCCATTCGGTGACTGCTTCGACCGACTTGTTGAAGTCGTTCATTTCCTCAATGTTGCCGACGGTGGCGTTGGCGTGGCCGGCCCAGTCGATTGCGCCGCCTTCGATCATGGTGAAGAAGCCGTCTTCGTCCTGCGACAGGACATTCAGGGCCGCCTTTGTCATGTCTTCCAGGGACACGACGTCGTTCTTCTTTGCTTCACCCGGCCTGGGAGCTTCGCCCTCGATCGGCTGACCGTCGGTGCGGCCCTCGTTGGTGTTGCGCGGCTCAGCTTCTACGAGGCTTGACCGGTTGAACTGCAGGGTCTCGGCAACCGGAGCAAGGCCGAACAGGCGTTCGGGTACGTTTTCGCCGCGGGCAATGGCTTCAATGCCCTTGGTGTCTTCAACGAAGGTCCGTCCCGAACCGTCCTTCTGGAGACCTGCGTACTGATCTTCCGTCAGCCAGGTCCATTCCGCCTTGCGCGGCTTGGCGTCATCGTCGAACTTCGGGTGGCCAGCACCCATGACGACGTCGAGCGAACCGTCGATCATCTGCTGAGCGATCTTGTGGTTTTCCTTGCGGCTTTCAATGTGAGCGCCCCATGCGGCGGGGGTTGCGTGGCCGAAGGGCACCGAGGACACGACACCGGTTGCGCGTCCGGTTTCGTGAGCGTGCTCAGCTGCGTTCTTGATGGGGTTCTTGTCCCCGTCAACGCCCAGGTAGCCGTTGTGGGTCTTCTGGCCGGTGGCCAGTGCGGTGCCTGATGCAGCCGAGTCGGTTGGCTTGTTATTAGCCCAGTCGAAGTCACCCCAGGCGTCTTCGCTCTTGTACTCGGGTGAGTCGAGTGACGGGTGCTTCATGGACAGCTGCACGTCGAAGTTCTCGTAGACCTGTGACGGCGTTTCCCCGTAGCCGTCCTGCTTCTTGATCTCTTCTCCCGCGCCGGGCTTGCCTTCGATCTGCCAGTTGGTCTTGCCGCTGTTGTAGAGGCTGGAGGCGTCAACATGGTTGAAGCCCATGCCGTCGCCGATCATGATGATGACGTTGCGTGGCCCAGACTTGGGTTCAGCCATGGCGGGCGCTGCGAAGCCCATGGAACCGACCGCAGCAAGGGCGACTGCGCCGCCCAGTGCTCTGCGGGCGCTTGATGCGAAGCTCATTGTGTTCCTTTGATGTGGTTGTTGTGTGACACGACCACCACGTCGGAGGTGGGTTGCAGAGCGCTGACCTGGGCTTATATGCGAAGCGAGCGAAAAGTGAACTTCAGGTCAACGACTTTGCAACTGGGTCCTACTGGAATGGCGCCTGGGCTCGCTGTTCAGGCTTCGGCCGCTTCGCGTTCGCGCCTGCCCGCAACCACCGTCGCGGTCGCTGTCGTCAGCAGGCCGCCGGCGACGGCGGCTGCAACTGCGAGTTCGGTTGTCGTCTGCGGCAGCGAACTTCCGCTGCGGTCGTAGACGGCGCGAACGCTTTCGGTATCCGGTGAGTTTCCGTAGAGCTTGGGAACGCTTGCCTCTGACTCAGCTGCCGAGGTGCCGCTTGCCGTGATCTGCTCCGTCTGGTCCGGTGCCGCTGCCGCGGGTGAGGTGAAGCCGGTGATGGTCAGGGCGGCCAAGACAGCCGTGCCGACAGTGATCTGGCGGGCGGTGTACGCAAAGCTCATGCAGCACTCCTCAGGGTTCCGAATGCGAAGGGGAGAGATGGCGCGAAGCGCTGAACCTATTGCATGCCTCAAGAGTGGCGGGGTGTTGGCCGGGGGGTGGACCGGCGGGAAGACCCCGGGGGGAAGGCGGGGGGAGGCCCGGGGGTCCCCCCGGGGGCGGTTTTTCGGGGGGGGGG
>CABTZE010000151.1 GCA_902489215.1 uncultured Brevibacterium sp. | reverse complement strand
GCTGCCGAGGTGCCGCTCGGCTCCCGCTGTCAGCCGCACCGGGGTGCGGTTGTGGTTGCCGGGTGAGGTGTCACAGTGCGAATCGGTATCCCATGCCGAGTTCGGTGAGGAAGTGCTGCGGCTTAGAGGCGTCCGCTTCGAGCTTGTGTCGTATTTGGGACATATAAACCCGCAGGTATGACGACGACCGTTCGTAGCCGGGACCCCACACCGCCCGCAGAAGGTCTTCGTGGGTGACCAGCTGATCCGCGTGGCGGGCCATGTGGGAGATGATCTGCCATTCGTGCGGCGTGACTTTGATGCGCTCACCACTGACAGTGACGGTCGACTGGGCCAGGTCTATGACGATTCTGCCGTCTGCCGTGGTGACAACCGGTTCGGCGTCATCTTCAGCCGCACCGCGGCGCAGAGCCGCCCGCAGCCTGGCCAGCACCTCGCCCAGTGCGAAGGGCTTGGTGACATAGTCGTCCGCACCGCGGTCGAGCGCTTCTATTTTCGATTCGACTTCGTGGCGGGCGGTGACGACGATGATCGGCACGTTCGACCAGCCCCGAATCCCGTCGATGACGGTCAGCCCGTCAATGTCCGGCAGCCCCAAATCCAGAAGCACACCGTCAACGCTGCCGCGCGACACCGCCTCCAGGGCTCCCACGCCGGTGGATTCGTGCAGTGTTCTGTAGCCCCGGGCTGACAGGTTGATGACGAGTGCGCGGCCGATCGCCGGATCGTCTTCGACAACGAGAACCGTGTGCATCAGCCCTCCTCGATCGTGGTTGTGTCAGCCGCAGGCAGTCCCAGAGTCATGGTAAGTCCGCCGCCGGGGGTGTCGAGCGGGGTCAGCTGAGCGTCGATGGCATCGGCCAGTCCTTTGGCCACCGCTCCGCCGAGGCCCACACCGCCGGGACCGGAATCGGACATGTGTGAAAACGGTGTGAAGAGCTTCTGCTTTTCGTCGTCCGTGAGGCCTTTGCCGTGGTCGATGACCCGCACTTCGACGGTGCTGTCAGACGGCACCCATTCCGCCTGCACCGTGACCGGCCCGGTGGAGTGCTTGTGGGCGTTGTGCACGAGGTTCGCAATGATCCTCTCCACCAGGCCGGGGTCGGTTGTGACCTGCGGCAGCCCGTCGGGCACGTCGATGCTCAGCTGCTGTGGCACGGCGGTGGGATCGAGGCTTTCCAAGGCGCTGTCGACCAGCTGAAACACGTCGACATTGCGCAGATGAACTTCCAGTGTGCCCGTCTGAATGCGACTCATGTGCAGCAGATCCGACACGATCCGATCCAGCCGGTCCGCCGAATCTTCAATCGTCTTCAGCAGTTCCTGCTGCAGGTCTTCCGGCAGTTCGACGTCGGTCATGCGCAGCCCCGACACTGCGGTTTTGATGCTGGCCAGGGGCGTGCGCAGGTCGTGTGAAACCGCGGTGAGCAGGGTTGTGCGCACGGCATTGGCCGCCTGCAGCCGCTGTGCTTCCAAGCGGGTGGTCCGCAGCTGTCGCTGGCGGTTGAGTGTGAGAATGCGGCCGGCGTAGGCAACCATCGTCTGGTGCTCATCCGCCGACAGGGGGTGCGCTGAAATCACCAGCCGGCTGTCCTCATCCAGCTGGAATTCCTCTGTCTGTCCTGGTCTGTCCGGGGTGGCTGTGCTGCTGTCCGCTGACGAGGTGCCGCCGGCTGCCGCTGTCTGTTCGGCTTGGCTGTCCTCGGCTGTGTCGCCGACGGAGTACACGGTCTGCCACTGCCTGTCGGGGGTGCTGCGCTCCTGCAGCAGTGCGAAGTCCAGCCCGTAGGTTTCGCGGATGGTCGCCATGAGGGCGGGGATGTTCGAACCTTCCCGCACAACCGAACCGGCGAGCTCAGACATGAGCATCGCGTGAGATCGTGCTGCCCGCGCTTCATTCGACCGGCGTGCCGCCACGTCCACAACCCGGGCAACACCCGCTGCCACCAGCACAAAGATGATGAGGGCGACGAGGTTCTGCGGGGCGGAGATCGTCAGACCGCCCACGGGGTGGATGAAGAACCAGTTGAGAACAAGCGACCCGGCCACGGCCGTGAAGATGGCCGGCCACCAGCCCCCGACCAGGGCGACCGCCACCTCGGCGGCCATATAGCTGAGGATGTTGACGATCAGCATTTCCTCGCCGTTGCCCAGCATGACGAAAACCCCCGTCAGGGCCAGTGGCAGCACAACAGCCATGATCCAGCCGGCAATCCTGCGGGAGCGGGCGATGGCAGAGCGCGGAGTGCGCTGGAGCGCTTTTCGGCGCGGACCGCTGTGGCCGACTATGTGCACATCGATATCACCGGCATCGGCAATGAGTCGCGAAGCCACACCGGGGCCGAGCATCCGCAGGTACCAGGGAGAGCGGGACGCCCCGACCACCAGCTGTGCGGCGTTGTGCGTGCGCGCAAAATCCAACAGCGTCTCTGCCGGGTTATCGCCCGTCAGCGTGTGCCACGAACCGCCGAAAGACTCCGTGAGCGCTTTGAGTTCGGCCAGCGAGGCCGCATCGGCGGCATCCGACCCCGTGCCGTCGTTTGAAATGACGTGGACGACAAGCAGTTCGCGTCCCGCGGCACGGCCGACAATCCGCGTGCCGCGGCGGATGAGAGCAGCAGATTCCTTACCGCCTGCGACCGCAACCATAATGCGCTCGCGGGCCGGCCACGTTTCCGTGATGTTCTCCTGCTGCCGGTAGGCCTCAAGCCCGGCATCAACCTGGTCGGCCATCCACAGCAGAGCCAGTTCGCGCAGTGCCGTGAGATTGCCCAAGCGGAAGTACTTGGCGAGCGCGGTGTCAATCGTGTCCGGCCGGTAGATCTGGCCCCGGTTGAGTCTGATGCGCAGCGCGGCAGGCGACAGGTCGACAAGTTCGATTTCGTCAGCCTGGCGCAGCACGCGGTCGGGAATCGTCTCCTGCTGGCGGATTCCCGTGATTTCCTCAACCACATCCGACAGGGACTCCAGGTGCTGGATGTTGACGGTCGAAATGACGTCGATGCCCGCATTCTGCAGTTCGACCACGTCTTGCCAGCGTTTGCGCACCGGGCCGGAAGCCGTGACAACGGAGTGGGCGAGTTCGTCAACAAGAACCACATCCGGCTGTTGGGCGATGATTCCCTCAACGTCGATTTCGTGGAAGACCTGCCCCCGGTAGTCAACGTCCTTCGGCTGGGCAAACGTCAGACCCTGCGTCAGCCGGGCAGTATCTTTCCGACCGTGGGTTTCGATGACAGCCGCAATCACCTTGAGGCCAGACGTGACCAAGCCGTGGGCCTCTGCCAGCATCGCGTAGGTTTTTCCAACGCCGGGAGCTGCCCCGAGGTACACCTTCAGTGTGCCTCGAGGCAGCTTGTCGCGCTTAGACGACGGTTCGTCGTTCATGGCTTCCCCTCCGCTGGGCTGTGGACTGTTCACCTGCCCTGCGGCTCAATGCCGGCAGCGGCGATGACCGCTGCATTGAGCGTAACCGTGTTGACCACCGGTTGGCCCAGGAATCCCAGCGGAGGATTCTCCGTGTTCTGCGTGACGAGTTCACGCACCGTGTCTTCGCCCAGGCCGGTCTTCTCGGCTACCCGGTTCACCTGTTGGGCTGCGTATTCGGGGCTGATGTGCGGATCAAGGCCTGAACCGCTGGCCGTCAGAGCGTCCGCGGGAATGCTCTGCGGGTCAACACCGTCACGTTGGGCGATGACCTTCCGGCGGGTTTCAATCTGGTCTGCGAGGTCTTCCGATGTCGGAGCCAGGTTCGAAGCGCCAGAGGACATTGCGTCATAGCCGTCATCGCCGGTGTTCGCCGCGTTGTCGGCTCCCGCGGCCGACGGGCGCGGGTAGAACAGGCGGTCGTCCGTCACGGCCTGGCCGATGAGCTTGGAGCCCACAACCTTGCCGTCGGAACTGTAGATAAGCGACCCATCGGCCCGGTTCGGGACCACCCGCCCGGCAGCCCAGACGCCAGCCGGGTAGATGATGCCGAGGATGACGGCAAGCACGATGAGCGCGCGCAGAGCCGTCCACACGGAGCGGACTGTGCGTACTGTCTGAATGCGCATGGCTTTCCTTTCCTGCCCGTCAGAAGCCGGGGATGAGGGACACGATGAGGTCGATGATCTTGATGCCGATGAACGGTGCGATCAGGCCGCCGAGACCGTAGATCAGCAGGTTGCGCCTGAGCAGAGCGTGCGACGGCATGGGGCTGTACTTCACACCCCGCAGCGCCAAGGGGATGAGCGCGACGATGATGAGAGCGTTGAAGATGACCGCCGACAGGATCGCCGACTCCGGACTGCTCAAGTCCATGATGTTCAGTGCTGACAGGCCGGGGAAGGCCACCATGAACATCGCGGGGATGATCGCGAAGTACTTCGCAGCGTCGTTGGCAATCGAGAACGTGGTGAGAGCACCTCGGGTCATGAGCAGCTGCTTGCCGATCTCGACGATCTCAATGAGCTTCGTCGGGTCGGAATCGAGGTCCACCATGTTGGCGGCTTCCTTGGCAGCCTGCGTACCGGTGTTCATGGCGACACCAACATCGGCCTGTGCAAGGGCGGGAGCGTCGTTGGTGCCGTCACCGGACATCGCAACGAGATTGCCGCTGGCCTGCTCACGGCGGATGAGGGCCAGCTTGTCCTCCGGCTTGGCCTCAGCCAGAAAGTCATCCACACCGGCTTCGTGCGCAATGGCCTTCGCGGTCAGACGGTTGTCACCGGTGATCATGACGGTCCGAATGCCCATTTTGCGCAGCTGAACAAATCGTTCCTTGATGCCGGGCTTCAGAACGTCCTTGAGGTAGACAACACCGAGCGCGCGCACCTCCTGCGCGGTCTGCTCAGCCACGAGCAGAGCCGTGCCGCCGGCGTTCGAAACCCGATCGACCACCTCGTCAGTGTCCTCCGGAACAGAGCCGCCGTCCT
>CABTZE010000150.1 GCA_902489215.1 uncultured Brevibacterium sp. | reverse complement strand
CGGTACTTGACGTGGACCTTGTAGTCCTTGCCCTCAAGAATTGCGGTGCGGGCCTTCTTCGGCAGATCTTTCCACGGGGTTTTCAAGTCGAAGCCGATTTCATCGCCCAGGCCTTTGAGGGCGTTTTCAACTACATCCTGCGCAAACACGGCGAAACCGAATCCGACACCGCCCGTGACCGCTACGAGGCGTACATGCGCGAAGTTCCCTGCGCGTCCTGTGACGGAACCCGTCTGAAGCCGGAAGCGCTTGCCGTCACGGTGGCGGGCACCTCGATCGCGGATGTCAGCCGGATGGCGATCGACCAGGCGGCGGAGTTCCTCGGCGGTCTTGAGCTGAGTGCACGTGACGCACGTATTGCCGATCAGGTGATGAAGGAAATCCGGGCCCGCCTGCAGTTCCTGCTGGACGTGGGTCTGGAATACCTGTCACTCGACCGGGCCGCCGGCACACTGTCCGGCGGTGAGGCGCAGCGCATCCGGCTTGCCACGCAGATCGGCTCCGGGCTGGTCGGCGTTCTGTACGTGCTCGACGAACCGTCCATCGGTCTGCATCAGCGTGACAACAGGCGGCTCATTGACACTCTCATCAAGCTGCGCGATCTGGGCAACACCCTCATCGTCGTCGAGCACGACGAAGAGACGATCGATGCGGCCGACTGGATTGTCGACATCGGCCCGGGTGCCGGAGAGCACGGCGGTCAGGTTGTCTACTCCGGCCCAGTCAAGGGTCTGCCAGAGGCAGAGGGTTCCGCAACCGGTGACTACATTGCCGGGCGCAAGAAGATCGGCGTACCGGATGTGCGCCGCCCCGTGGACCGCAAGCGGATGCTCGGCGTCGAGCGGGCCCGGGCGAACAACCTCAAAGACATTTCGGTGAAGTTCCCGCTGTCAGTGCTCACTGCGGTCACCGGTGTGTCGGGTTCCGGCAAGTCGACGCTGGTCAACGACATCCTGTACAGCGAACTGGCCAATAAGCTCAACAACGCCAAACGGGTGCCGGGCCTGCACAAACGGGTGACGGGTATCGAAGAGCTCGACAAGGTTATCCACGTCGACCAATCGCCTATTGGCCGCACACCCAGGTCGAACCCCGCTACCTACACGGGTGTTTTCGACCATGTGCGCCGACTGTTCGCAGAAACCGAGACGGCCCGTATGCGTGGATACCAGCCGGGCCGCTTCTCCTTCAACGTCAAGGGCGGCCGCTGCGAGAACTGCTCCGGTGACGGCACCATCAAGATCGAAATGAACTTCCTGCCGGACGTCTACGTGCCCTGTGAAGTGTGCGGTGGAGCGCGGTACAACCGCGAAACGCTTGAAGTGAAGTTCAAGGGCAAGTCGATTGCCGAGGTACTCGACATGCCGATCGAAGAGGCCGCCGAGTTCTTCGAAGCCGTCCCGGCAATTTCGCGCCACCTCAACACCCTCGTCAAGGTCGGCTTGGGCTATGTGCGCCTGGGCCAGCCGGCAACCACCCTGTCCGGTGGTGAGGCCCAGCGTGTCAAGCTCGCAGCGGAACTGCAGAAGCGCACGCGCGGTCGCGCCGTCTATGTGCTCGATGAGCCGACCACGGGTCTGCACTTCGAAGACATCCGCAAACTGCTGCTGGTGCTTCAGGGACTGGTCGACAAGGGCAACACGGTCATCGTCATCGAACACAATCTCGACGTGATCGCCGCGAGCGACTACATCATCGACATGGGACCCGAAGGCGGCCGAGGCGGAGGCACGGTTGTCGCTGCCGGCACACCTGAGGAAGTGGCTCAGGTTGAGGCAAGCCACACCGGACGGTACCTGGCTGCCATGCCGGAGATTGCGAGCCGCATTGGCTGATCCGAGTCAGTATCGGCCGAAGCCGGGTGAGATCCCCACCCTTCCGGGGGTCTACCGGTTTCGCGATGACGAACGGCGCATCATCTACGTCGGCAAGGCGAAGAATCTGCGCAATCGGCTGAACTCCTATTTCGCCAATCCCGCAGGGCTGCACCCGCGGACATTCACGATGGTTCACACGGCGTCGTCCGTTGAGTGGACGATCGTGGAAAGCGAAGTCGAGGCGCTGCGGCTGGAATGGACATGGATCAATGAATTCAAGCCGCGGTTCAACGTCATGTTCCGCGACGACAAGTCCTACCCGTACTTGGCGATCACGGTGAAGGACCAGTATCCGAGGGTCTTCGTCACCCGCGGCAAACGCCGCAAGGGTGTCAAGTACTTCGGTCCGTTCACCGCCGTGTGGGCAATCCGCGAATCGCTCGACCTGCTTCTCAAGGCATTTCCTGTTCGCACGTGCACAAAAGGAGTGTTCGACCGTGCCGCGCGTTCGGGCAGACCCTGCCTCCTGGGCTACATCGACAAGTGCTCCGCTCCGTGTGTTGACCGGATTACTCCAGAGGCGCATCGGGAGCTTGTCGACGGCGTCACAGAGTTCATGTCGGGCAACACGGGCAAGATCATTTCGACGCGCAAGCGGGCAATGAAAGAGGCCGCCGGCGAACTCGACTTCGAAAGAGCCGCGCAGCTGCGTGACGAAATCGAGGCTTTAGAAAAAATCGTCGACAAATCCTCCGTCATGCTGTCGCAGAACGTCGACACGGACATCTTCGGACTGACGGTCGAAGAACTCGAGGCATCAGTCCAGGTATTCCACGTCCGCGGCGGCCGCATCCGCGGTCAGCGCGGGTGGATCATCGAACGCATGCAGGACCTCACTGCATCCCAGCTGACAAGTGACTACCTGCGGCAGGCATACCTGGACGTCGAAGCCGATGCCATTCCCAAGGAAATCCTCGTCGACACTCTGCCGGAAGACCACGCGGCGCTGGAAGACTGGCTCAGCGAAACGCGCGGTTCGAAGGTGACCATCAGGGTTCCCGAACGCGGGGAGAAGGCCGCAGCGCTCACAACCGTCATTGCGAACGCCGAACAGGCGCTCGAACTGCACAAGAAACGGCGGTCGTCAGACCTGACAACGCGCAGCCAGGCGCTCAATGAAATCCAAGAGAACCTGGGATTGCAAGAAGCTCCCCTGCGCATCGAGTGCATCGACAACTCGCACTTCCACGGTGAGGACGTCGTCGGTTCACTCGTGGTGTTCGAAGACGGGCTGCCGGTCAAGCGGGACTACCGCAGGTTCTCGGTGACAGGGGACGCGGCCCGGGATGACACCTCGGCAATGTACGACGTCGTGTCCCGCAGATTCAGCCGGTACCTGGAATCCCTGGCCAGTGAAGACGAGGATCCTAAGTTCGGCTACCGACCCTCGCTGCTCGTGGTCGACGGCGCCCTGCCGCAGGTGTCGGCTGCCAGACGAGCACTCGATGACCTTGGTTTGGTCGACATCACAGTCGTCGGCCTGGCCAAGCGGCTCGAAGAAGTGTGGGTGTCGTGGGATGACTTCCCCGTTATCTTCCCGCGCAACTCAGAAGGCCTGTTCATGTTGCAGCGCATCCGCGACGAAGCACACCGCTTCGCCATCACCTTCCAACGCAGCAAACGAAAGATCACCGCTTCGGCACTCGACACCGTCG
The DNA here is from genome assembly GCA_902489215.1 of uncultured Brevibacterium sp. GTDB lineage: Bacteria > Actinomycetota > Actinomycetes > Actinomycetales > Brevibacteriaceae > Brevibacterium. The sequence continues at coordinate 1,419 of CABTZE010000150.1, read as the reverse complement.
AAGGCCTCGGCGCCGCCAAGCGAAAGGCACTTCTTGACCACTTCGGATCCGTCACGAAGATCAAGAAGGCCAGCGCCGAAGAGCTGACAGAAGTCAAGGGGATCGGCCCTGCTTTGGCCGAGCGCATTGTGGCCGCGTTCAGAAAAGACTGAAAGAATCAGCCTGGGGACACGTAAGGAGACCGCATGACCACCAATCAGCGTGACACTGTGCTTGTTGTAACAGGCATGTCCGGCGCCGGACGCTCAACCGCGGCAAAAGCCCTCGAAGACATGGGCTGGTACGTCGTGGACAATCTGCCGCCGCAGATGATCAGCGGTCTTGTCGACCTCGTCAGCCGCGTCGACGGGGACGCTCCGAAGGTCGCGGTCGTCGCCGATGTGCGCGGGCGCGGCATGTTTACAACTCTCAAAGACACGCTGCGGAACCTGCATGGTCCCGAGGGCATCCGTGTTCTCTACCTTGATGCCAACGACGATGCCCTTGTCCGCCGCTACGAATCTGTTCGCCGCCCCCACCCGCTTCAGGGGGACGGCACGATTGTCGACGGGATTCAAGCTGAGCGCCTCGAGCTCGAGCCGGTGCGCTCCAGCGCCGATGTCATCGTCGACACGTCAGACCTCAACGTTCACCAGCTGGGCGACGAAATACGACGCCTGTTCGACAAAGACGGTTCGTCGGCCCTGCGTCTGACGGTCATGAGCTTCGGCTTCAAATACGGCACCCCGAAAGACGCCGACTACGTGGCCGACGTGCGCTTCCTGCCGAACCCCTTCTGGGTGCCGGAACTCAAGGACCTGCGTGGAACAGATGAGCCCGTCGCCGAATACGTGCTCACGCAGCCGCGCGCCCAGGACTTCGTCGACCGGTACGTGTCGGCCCTGGAAATCGTCATCGACGGCTACCTTGCCGATCACCGTCCCTACGCGACGATCGCCATTGGCTGCACAGGCGGCAAACACCGCTCGGTCGCTGTCGCTGAAGCGATACACCGTCGCTTGGCGGAACTGACGAACGCCTCCGTCACTCTGCGCCACCGCGACCTGGGGAAGGAATGACATGGAGCCCCCGGTCACAACAGCGGAACTTCCGCTGTATCTGAAGCATCCCGCCAAGCGCTCGGGCCCGAAAGTCCTGTCCTTCGGCGGAGGTCACGGACTGTATGCGGCTCTGCGGGCTTTTCGCCTGCTGACAGAAGACCTCGTCGCGGTTGTGACAGTAGCCGACGACGGCGGCTCATCTGGCCGTCTGCGTAAGGAGTTCGGCGGTCTTCCGCCGGGGGACCTGCGCATGGCTCTCGCCGCTCTGACCGACGACAGCGACTGGGGTCGCATCTGGCGTGACGTTATTCAGCACCGCTTTGATTCGACCGGTTGCCTTGACGGTCACTCTGTTGGCAATCTGCTCATCAGTGCGCTG
>CABTZE010000149.1 GCA_902489215.1 uncultured Brevibacterium sp. | reverse complement strand
CGTGCGGGTGGCGGCGGACGATCTTGTCCTTCAGCAGCTGTTCAACCTCGGCAAAAGCCACCGGCTGCGCTGCCCTTCCAGTCGGTTGGCTGTGCGGTTGAGGTGCGTCGAGTACAGCGGCGTGGAACAGAACCTGGTAGAGAACGTCGCCCAGTTCTTTTTTCAGCTCTGCAAGGCTCTGCGCGTCCCGGTCGTCACGGTGCTGCTCGATCGCTTCGAGCAGTTCATAGGTTTCCTCCAACAGGAACGGGGCAAGGCTTTCGTGCGTGTGCGCGGCCGCCCAGGGGCAGCGCGCCCGCAGCAGGCTGAGCACTTCGGCCAAGGTGAGCCCAGCTGGATCTACTGGATCCCAGGAAACTGGTTCCGGCGCCTCGTGAGTCATGCGGCCTCATCCAGCGGAAAGACCTGATCAAGCAGCGTGCGGCACCATTCCAGCAGCTCCGAACCGGTGAGTTCTCGCTTGTCGAAGCCCTTGCCGGGGCTGACCGGCTTGGGCACGAGGATTGAGCGCAGCGCCGGTTTGATAAGTGCCTTCGGGTACAGGCGCTTGAGCCTGACCACCTGCCATTCGGCCAGTTCTGCCGGGCCGAAGCGGATGAAGTTGCCCTGCGTGACGATGTCGCTGATGCCGGACTGGCGAGCGCGAATGCGCAGGCGCGCCACGTCCGCGAGCACCGCAACTTCCTCCGGATAGGGGCCGTAGCGGTCGGTGAGCTCTTCGAGGACTTCCTGCAGCGCCTCTTCGGTTTCAGCGGAGGCGAGCTTGCGGTAGGCCTCCAGGCGCAGGCGTTCGTGCTCGACGTAGTCGGTCGGCAGATGCGCATCAATCGGCAGTTCAACCTTCATCGGCGGCAGCTCTTCTTCACCGTCGCCCTTGAAGTCGGCCACCGCCTCGCCGACCATCCGGATGTACAGATCAAAGCCGACACCCTCAATGTGGCCGGACTGCTGACCGCCCAACAGGTTGCCGGCGCCGCGGATTTCGAGGTCCTTCATGGCCACCTGCATACCGGCACCCAGTTCCGTGTGCGCGGCAACCGTCTGCAGGCGGTCGTGCGCGGTTTCGGTCAGCGTGATGTCGCTGGGGTACAGGAAGTAGGCGTAGGCGCGCTCCCGGCCGCGTCCCACCCGGCCGCGCAGCTGGTGCAGCTGGGACAGGCCCATGCGCTCGGCGCGGTCGACGATGAGCGTGTTCGCATTCGAAATGTCGATGCCGGTCTCCACGATCGTGGTGCACACAAGGACGTCGTAGCGCTTCTCCCAGAAGTCGACGATCACCTGTTCCAGCTGGCTTTCGTTCATCTTTCCGTGGGCCACCGCGATGCGGGCCTCCGGTACGAGCTCTGCCAGGTGACCGGCGACCTTTTCGATGTCCTGGACGCGGTTGTGGATATAGAAGACCTGGCCTTCGCGCAGCAGCTCACGGCGAATCGCGGCGGCAACCTGCCGGTCTTCGTACTTGCCGACGTAGGTCAGAACGGGGTGGCGCTCCTCCGGCGGGGTTGCCAGCGTCGACATTTCGCGGATTCCCGTGACCGCCATTTCCAGGGTGCGCGGGATCGGGGTTGCGGACATGGCCAGCACGTCGACGTTGGTGCGCAGGGCTTTGAGGGTTTCCTTGTGTTCAACGCCGAAGCGCTGCTCTTCATCGATGATGACCAGGCCCAGGTCCTTGAAGCGCACTTCGCCGGACAGCAGCCGGTGGGTGCCGATGACCAGGTCGAGTTTGCCCTCTTTGAGGTCATCCTTGGTCTTCTGAACTTCCGCCGGGGTTTGGAAGCGCGACATCGCAGCGACTGTGACCGGGAAGCCGGAGTAGCGTTCGGAGAACGTGTCGTAGTGCTGCTGAACGAGCAGGGTTGTCGGCACGAGCACCGCGACCTGCTTGCCCTCCTGGATTGCCTTGAAGGCCGCGCGCACAGCGACTTCCGTTTTGCCGTAGCCCACGTCACCGCAGATCAGCCGGTCCATGGGAATCTGCTTCTCCATGTCCTCTTTGACTTCGTCGATCGTGGTGAGCTGATCGGGTGTTTCGTCATACGGGAAGGCGTCTTCCAGTTCCCGCTGCCACGGGGTGTCCGGGCCGAAAGCGTGGCCGACGGTCGCGCGCCTGGCCGCGTAGAGGCGGATGAGCTCACCGGCGATCTCCTTGACCGCCTTACGCGCCTTCTTCTTGGTGTTCGACCAGTCCGAACCGCCCATTTTGTTGACCTTGGGGTCTTCCCCGCCGACGTAGCGAGTCACCTGGTCAAGAGCATCCGAGGGAACGAACAGGCGGTCACCGGGCTGGCCGCGCTTTGACGGCGCGTACTCGATGACGAGGTATTCGCGAGTGTGCTGGTCCTTGCCGCGTCCGGTGGTCCGCTGCATGAGCTCAACGAAGCGACCCACACCGTGCTGGTCGTGGACGACGTAGTCACCCGGCTTGAGGTCGAGCGGGTCGACCTGGTTGCGGCGCCTGCGGCTGGGCAGCCGGCGCATATCCCTGGTCGAGGTGGCAGCGGCACGGCCGAGCACCTCGGCTTCCGTCAGCACGGCAATGTGGTGCTGGTCGAAGACGAAGCCAGCGTAGGCGGCCGCTGTTGTCACGAGGATCGTGCCCTCGGCTTTTTCTGCCAGGTCAGGTTCGAAGCGCGCCGGAAGGTCGGCTTCGCTGAAGACCTCCACCAGGCGCTCGCCCGGCCCCTTGCCTTCTGTGAGGACGTACACCTGCCAGCCGTCTTTGATGTGTTGGCCGACATCGGCGAGCACGGCCTGGACATCACCGGAATAGCCGCGGGGTTCACGTGCCCCGACCGTCAGCACAAGGCGGTCGGATTCGAGTTCGTCGTCAATCGCGAAACCACCCAGGTCCCACCACGAAAAGCCGCGGTCCTGCGCTCTCTGCTGCGCCTCGGCGTAGCTTGCGAAGCTGGCAGCCGACAGATCGACGGGGCTTTCGGCACCCGCGGCAGCCGACGTCCAAGCAGCGGCCAGGAACTCCTCGGTTGTTGCCACAAGGTCAGCAGCGCGCGCCTCGACCTTTTCCGGCGCCGTGACGAGCACGGCGGTGTCCTCCGGAAGCACCGCCATGAGCGGCTCCATGCCGTCCGCCAAGACCGGAGCGAGTGATTCCATGCCCTCGACCGCGACGCCGTTCGAGATCTTCTCCAGCAGGTCAGCTGCCGCAGGCACCTCGGGAATGAGGTCAGCGGCACGGCGCCGCACGTCCTCGGTCAGCAGAACCTCACGGCACGGCGGGGCCCACAGGGAGTATTCGGCCCCGTCGGCAGTTTCGAGCGAACGCTGATCCGCAACCGCGAAGGGGCGGATCTCCTCGACCTCATCGCCGAAGAACTCTACGCGCAGAGCGTGATCGGCAGTCGGCGGGAAGACGTCGAGAATGCCGCCGCGCACAGCGTATTCGCCACGGCGGGACACCATGTCCACACGGCTGTAGGCCAAACCGGAGAGCCGTTCGGCGAGCTCTTCCAGATCGGCTTCGCTGCCGACGGAAAGTTCGACCGGCTCAAGGTCTCCCAGGCCCTTGACCAGCGGCTGGGTGACAGCGCGGACAGGCGCGACGATGATCGACAGCGGAGCATCGCCCGGATGCGCTAGACGGCGCAGCACCGACAGGCGCTGGCCGACCGTGTCCGAACGCGGGGACAGACGTTCGTGCGGCAGAGTTTCCCACGACGGGAACATGGCAATGGAGCGCGGGCTTAAGTGATCGGCCAGAGCGTTGACGAGCTCATCGGCTTCGCGGCCCGTTGCGGTGATCACAAGAACAGGGCGGGTCCGCGCGGCGGCCGCCGTGATGTGGGGCCACAGCCCTTTGACGGCTTGGATTGCACCGCTGCCGTGTTTTTCGCCGACGGCGTTGACGACGTCGGCGAATTCAGAAAGTTCGGACAGGGCAGAGGAAATACCGCGAACAGACACCCCCACAGTCTAAACGCCCGGTGTTCTGGGCTCTTTCGGCCGGTCTTCGCAGCCAGCCGGCGGCCGAGCTTCGACGCTTCCCGGCCCAGCGCGCTCTCATGTGGTTTTGGCACCATGGGCCCATGAGCACACAGCAGACCCGCGGTGTGACCCTGACGGTCCCCGCGCACTACTTCGCCCCCATCGTGATGCTCGCGCTCATGTGGATTATGCGCGTAATCAGCACGGTCGCACCCAGCACCGTCCATGCCCTCGGGGTGCGCGCGTGGAGTCCATCAAGCCTGTGGGCAATCGCAACGTCGCCGTTTGTGCACGTCAGCTGGTTTCACCTGCTGTCGAACACGATCCCGTTCCTCATTCTGGGGCTCATCGTCGCCTTTGACGGCGCCAAGCGCTTTGCGACCGTCACCGTGCTCTCAGCCCTTGCCGGCGGGCTCGGGGTGTTCTTCGTCAACCGGCCAGGAACTGTCACGGTCGGCGCTTCCGGCCTTGTGTTCGGCTATTTCGGCTACCTGGTTCTGCGCGGTCTCTTTGCCCGCGGCATGTTGCGCAAGGCCATCTACATTGTCGTCGCGGTCATTGTGACTGGCCTGTACGGAGTCTCGATGATCATCGGCCTGATTCCGCGCGGCACGTCAATGTCGTGGCAGGGCCACCTGTTCGGACTCATCGGCGGATGCTTGGCGGCGTGGGCCATCAGCTCAGCTGGAAAGACCGGCACTCAGCAGAACGCCCGCTCCAGAAAACAGAGTCAGTCCCAGCAGACCGGAGACCCTGAACTCGATCGGCTGCTGAAAGACCTCGACATCGACTAACCGCGTGAACGGCCGTGATAGCGCTGCTGGGTTTCCGTCAGTCCCAGGCGCACCAGGTCCTCGCAGGCATCCGCAAGGTCGCCCACGAAGATCGGCAGGTCCGCGGCCTCGTCACTGGAAAAGGGACGAAGCACGAAGTCGGCGGTGTCCATGCGTCCGGGCGGGCGGCCCCCACCCGCGCGCAGCCGCCGAAAGTCTCTGGGGCCGGTGTGGGGGGGGGGGGGGGGG
>CABTZE010000148.1 GCA_902489215.1 uncultured Brevibacterium sp. | reverse complement strand
GCTTCCACATGTCGCGGAACGCATTTGCGGCCAGCAGAACTGCTACGACCACGGCGGCAATCGCAATGATGAGAAGAGCCGGGATCGTGATGTTGACAGTCGTGTAGCTGGCACCGGCCATGAGGCCGGATTCGTCCATCAGCCTCGTGTAGCGCTGCAGGAAGATACGGCCCGCCTGCAGCAGAACCAGAATCGCTGCAGTCACGGCCAGCTGCACGCGAGCGGTCTTGCTCAGCTGAATGCCCTTTTCCTCGCCGGGCCGGATGCCGCCGAAAAGGTAGTGGGCAACAGCTGCAGCCACCAGCGACAGCAGCGCGGCCATAGCAAGGAAGTCGCCGATCACCGTGAGCATCGGCAGGGAGAAGACGTAGAACGAAATATCCAGCCCGAATTCTGGGTCGGCTTTCCCGAACGAGGTGGGGTTGAGGAACAGAAGCACCTCTTTCCACGCACCACTGAGCGAGACACCGCCGATGCCGCCGATCACCAGCGGCACGACAACCGTCATGGTTCGGCGCAGCGGCTCAATTGCTTCGCGGTAGCGGTCAAGGTTTTCCTGCTGCGGGGTCTGCGGCACATAGACCGGTCGTTTGCGGTAGGCCAGCGACAGCGGCAGGAAGACAGCGAACCCCATAACAATCAGGCCGGCAGCGAACAGTGCAATCCGGGTGATCCACTCCTTGGTGAACACCGTCAGGTAGTCGACCTGGGAGAACCACAGAACGTCCGTATAGATCTGCGCAAACACCACGTAGAGCGCCAGCAGTGCGATGACCGCTGCAATCGTCAAAACGAGGGGCGATGGGCCCTTGCGCTTCGCTGTTTCCTGACTGTTGGACACTGGGTTCCTTTCGAAGGCTCTCACCTGTCGGCGCTGCACGAAGGCAGGTCGGATGTTCGATCTTCTGCAATGTCCTCCAGCGCGGTCTTCGCCGCGTGGAGATTATCGATTCTCACGACTGTGATGTCACGGTTGTCCGCGGCGTCGAGCGCTTCAGCGCAGTTGTCACGCGGAGACAGGAAGTATTCGCTGCCGGCATCGTCTGCGGCGGCGACTTTCTGTCGCGCTCCCCCGATGGGCTGCACCGTGCCGTCGGCTGTGATCGCTCCGGTCCCGGCGACGTTCTTGTCACCTGCGAGCGGCCCTTCGGTCAGCTTGTCGATGATCGTCAGCGCAAACACTGTGCCGGCCGACGGACCACCGATGTTTTCGAGGTTGAATTTCACGTCGACGGGGAAATCGAAGTCCTGATTCAGCAGCACTCCCATCCGGTGCTTGCCGTCGATCTTGGTCGGCTGGATCGTTTCGGTCCGCTGCTCTCCTCCGCTTTCGAGGCGGAGCTCCACCGGGCTGCCCTTCTCGACTTCCGTGTGGATTGTCTGCAGCGCGTCCGCCCCTTCGACTTCTTTGCCGTTGATGGCGAGCACAGTGTCGCCCTGGGAGACTTTGCCGCGCGCTGGACCGTCTGCGGGGTCTTCTGCCACTCGCAGGCGAACCGTATAGTCCATGCCCAGTTCGCCGAGCGCTGCGGCCGTGGCGATGTCCTGTGAGCTTGTCATCTGCGCCGTGTTGGCCTGGCTGACCTGTTCGCCCGTTGTGTCCAGCGGATACATGGATTCGGTCGGCACGACAGTTTCGGTTCGCTTGAGCACACCCATGAGTGCGCGCAGTGCACTCATGTGGCGGTCAGGACCACCCACCACGCCGACGGTGAGCATGTTGAGCTGCCCGTCAGTTGGATAGGTTTCTGCGCCCGTGATTTCGACGACGTCTTCGTCGGTGTCTTTGACCTTCCCCAGCGTATTGAACACGGGGCCGGGGGTTTCGACCATGTACGGCACAGGCAGAACAACAGTGACGAGCACGAGTGCGAACGCGAGAAAGCTCGAAACGGCGAATGCTGAGATCCGCCTGCGGGGCTGATCAGAATGCCTGGCCACAGTGTCCTTTCGGTTGGTCAGCTTGAAGCATTCTAGTCGGTGCCATGACGGCACCACCATTTGGCGTTACGTCCTGAGCGAAATGTGGATTCACCAGCACTGGGTGGAAATCTTTTGGCGCTTCGCTTCGTTACGCTGAGAAGAACGATCAACCCGTGGGGGCCAACATGAGTGATGACAAAGAACGTCCAGATGACGACCCGATGAACAACATGTTCGGCATGTTCTTCGGCGGCGGGCAGGGACCATACAACATCGATCCCAGCCAGCTGGGATCGATGATGAGCAGCTTCCAGCAGATGATGTCCCCGCCAGACCCTGAAGACGCCGCCCTACGGGCAGCCGAAAGCGCTGTCCCCCAGCCTGACCCGACCGTGACAAACGAAACCAGCCAGGCCACGGCAGATGCGTTCCGCCTCGCCGAACTGTGGCTGTCGAAGGTGACAGACGCCTCGTCAGGAACTGCCGGCGTTCAGGCTCTCAGCCGCCGAGGCTGGGTCAAGGAGACGATCGGCGGCTGGCTGTCGCTCGCCTCCCCCATCCAGGAGCAGACTGCCGCCGGTCTCACCGAGAGCATCACGGAGCAGATTCCCGAGGAGATGCGCGGCTTCCTCAGCAGCGCACAGCCGATGCTCGCCTCCATGACCACGTCGATGTTCGCCTCCCAGCTGGGGCAGGCAGCCGCAGCCCTATCGGGCTCTGTTCTGACCGGCACGGAGTACGGTCTGCCGCTGGCGGCAAACCAGCGGCCCTCCATGGTGAGCGCAAACATCACCGGCTTCGCCGCTGAAATCGATGTCGACGTAACAGAGCTGCGCATCTACCTGGCGGCTGTGGAACTGGCACACTACGCACTGTTTGCTCGTGCTCCGTGGCTGTGCGAGCACATTGAAGATGCTGTGCGCGCCTACGCCTCGACGGTGGAGGTCAACGGCGGCGCCCTTGGCGGCATCACGCCGGACATGGATCCGCAGAAAATGCAGGAAGCGGCCGAGCAGATGCAGAAGGACCTGTTCAAGCCCGCTGACACGGCAGAGCGCAGGACGGCTGAACAGAACCTCCAGCGTCTGCTGTCAACGGTCGCCGGCTGGACCGATGTCGTTGCCTACGCCGCTGTCGAACCGCTTGAGAAGCGCGACCAGATTCGCGAAGCGCTGCGCGAACGCTACAGCACGCAGTCAGAGGCCGAAGCTGAGTTCGCGTCTCTTATCGGGCTGAACATCCATCCGACCCGCATGAACGACGCGGTGCAGCTGTTCACGTTCCTCGAGCAGACGGAAGGCACCGAAGCGCGCGATGCCGTGTTCGACCAGGTGGAGTCCCTGCCGTCCGCTGTCGACCTCGACGACCCGCTGGGCTACCTGGAGCGCCGCAGTCCCGAAACCACCGACGCTGACCTCGAAAACATGGACGAAGCTCTCCAGCGGCTGCTGGACGAGGAATCCGGCAAGAACGACTGACGCCGGCTGGAGCGAGAAGCCTCACCGGAACAAACGAGCGCCGCGGGTTGAACGCCCGCGGCGCTTCTGTGTGGCAGCCCAGCGTTCAGCAGTGCCGCGGCACATGCCTGTTCAGCTTTGTCTTCCTGCGGCTTCGGCGGCATCTTCGCCGTGCGCAAAGCCTTCGAGGAAGACTTCCGCTTCCTCTGCTCTGGGGTGCCGATTCGCCAAAGTGCGAAAGGCCGGTGAATGGTCGAGGTGCCGAAGGTGGGCCAGCTCGTGCACCAGGACCGTTTCGAGAACCCAACGGGGAACGTTTCGCAGACGGTCGGACACTCTGATATCTCCGGTCAAACCACTTGCAGAAGCGAACCTGCGACGTTGGTTCGCAACCCAGCGTACAGAGCCGGGCTCGATGCCGTCGTCGAAATAGCGGCTGTTGAGTTCCTCAGCGAGGGCCTTCAGCTCATCGTCGCTGCGAGGGGCCCGGCTTCGACGACGCTGTGCACGCTCTAAAAGCCGAGCAATGCCGTCGAGGTGTGCTGAAACATTGAAGCGCTGCGGTACGGCGAGCTTCCACCCGTCGGCGGTCGGCTGCAGCGAGTAGGTCTTCTTTCTGCGCGCAGAGCGCACCACAGTCATTTCGCCGCTGCGAAGCATCCGATCAACATCTGCCGCCGTCATGGTGCCAATCCAAGCAGAGGGTCGGACCCTGAACAAAGTGACCAGAGAATGTCCGGTATGTGACGAACACCACTCCATCAAATCCAACAGATTTCAAAAATTTATGCATTAACAGCCGAATTTCGCGAAATCTCGGGGATGATCGGCTTCCCAACACCTCTTCATCCACAGCTGTTTCCACAAGATGCGAAGCGGCCTCCACAGAGAATCCACATGCGTCCACACTGTCACCCGGACGCGGCTTTGACGACATCGCGCCGGTCCTTTAACTTTAAGGGACGGACCTGCGGAAAACGCAGTGATCACGGGCAAGGGGAAGGCTCGTGAACACTGACGGCCCTGCGGGTCCGCCTACTGAGCAGGGCCTGCACAGTGGCTTCGGCTCTCACCAGCCGACAGCTTCACAGCAGGCCCTGCTTGTGCTCTATCCACAGGTTTTCCACAGATGTAGAAACCGTCTTCCATCCGGTCCGCACAGCACCGTAGATTGACTGCACTACCGGAGGTGAAGATGCTCATAATCGATCCGTCCGCTGCCGTCATCAGCCGTACGCACGCCTGCGTGCAGTTCGGAATAGATGACCCGGTCATCCTTTCCGGACTCAGTGACAGCGAAGCCGCCCTCATCGACACACTGCGTCTGGGCATCGAAGAAGACGACTTTGAATCTGAAGCTCAGGCGCTCGGAGTCACAGCCGGCAGGGCGCGCGAACTGCGCACCCTCCTAACGAATGCCGGAATACTCCTGACCACCAGGGTTCCAGGCACCTCGGCCCCGTGGCGTCTGCGCACGTGGGCTGCCCAGAACTCGGCCGACCCCCTCGAGCTGGCGGCAAAAGTGCACCGCTCCCCCGTCTACGCCATCGGCCCCTTCAAAGATGAGTTCGCATCGGCAGGGGCCGCTGCGGG
>CABTZE010000147.1 GCA_902489215.1 uncultured Brevibacterium sp. | reverse complement strand
GGCGGCCGAAGCCGCCCGCCAGTCGGAGCGTCAGGCTTTGGCGCGTGAACTGCACGACACCCTGTCCAACCGACTGTCGGTTCTGTCCCTGCACGCGGGAGCGCTGGAAGTGGGAGATGACCCCGATATGAAGCAGAGCGCACAGGCACTGCGCTCGCAGGCTCACGCGGCCCTAGAAGACCTTCGCGGTGTCATCGGAGGATCCCGAACAGCTGACGCCCAGCCCGCAAAGGCCTCCGTGGCAGAAGCCGGCCTCGACGGGATTCCGGCCCTTATCGATTCAGCAGTGCAAGCCGGAGTGTCAGTTTTCCCGTATGTGGTTCTGCGTGATGTGGACAGTTTTCCCGGTGTGACGGGGCTTGCCGCATATCGGATTGTGCAGGAGTCGCTGACAAACGCCATGAAGCACGCGCCGGGGCAGCCCATTAGGCTGAGCGTTCGGTCTGCCGCTCACGAGGGTGTGCGTCTGCGGATCGTCAATGCGCTGCCAGAGTCTGTTGGCGGGGAACGTCAGCAGCGCGACGTGCGCGGCGTCGTCGACCTTGACGTGCACGATGGCGAAGATGCGGTTCGTGCGGCTGTCGCTGATTCCCTAGCGCCTACGGGTTCCGGTGCAGGAATTGAGGGAATGCGCACGCGGGCGGAAGCTGTCGGCGGCAGCTGCGAGGCAGGCGTGCACGATGGGGAGTTCGTCGTTGATGCGTTCTTCCCGCCCGTCGCCGAGGCCTGAACCCCTGTCCACATAGAGTGAAAGCTATGCAGCCAGAAAATGCCCCGATTCGAGTGATGCTCGTCGACGATGACGCTATGGTCCTCACGGGGCTCGACCGTATTCTCAGCTCCACGAGTGATCTTGAGGTTGTGGCCGCCGCGCGCTCAGGCGAAGAAGCGATTGAGAAGGCCCATAAACACTTCCCCGATGTTGTGCTCATGGACTTGTCGATGCCTGGAATCGGCGGTGTTGAGGCAATCCGTCGCCTTCGCAACGGTCTGCGGCCGCCTACGGTTTTAGCGCTTACTGGCTTCGATACTGAAAACTATCTGCTGCAGTCCCTGGAAGCCGGTGCTGTGGGATTTTTGCTCAAGGACATAGGGCCGGAAGAGCTTATTGACACCGTTCGCCGCGCGCATTTTGGCGAACCGGTGTTTTCACCGCAGGCTGTGCGGCGGCTGATGTCCATGGCGGTCGAAAATCCAGACCGCGCGGCACAGAAAGAAGCGTGGGAAAAGATGAACACGCTGACTGACAAAGAACGCGAAGCCGCGCTCCACCTGCACGCTGGGCTGACGAACAGCGAAATCGCCGCGGCGATGTACGTGGGCGAATCAACCGTGAAAACCCACCTCAATCGAGTCCTGCTGAAACTCGACTGCGAAAGCCGCACCTCGGCGGCCGTTCTAGTAGAACGCGCCCGTCACTATCGGTGACGGGCGCGTTCCAGCGGTTATACGGCAGTGAGCTCAGCTATGCGGTGGAAGGTATTGCTGAGCGGCTGCGCACAGTGACTATCACCAAGACGACGGCGGCTGCAACGGCAATACCGCCCCAAATGCCGAGAATCGGCCAGGCCAGGCCCGCCATGGCAAGTGCGGGAACGAACGTCACAGCCGTGATTTCGGCCGGCACCACTGGAATGTAGGCAATTGCGAAGTCTTCCAGCGTTCCAGATTTCAGCTTGGGGTCGACAATGCGCAGCAGAGCGATTGCCGTGTTGACGGCACCGGTGCCCCAACCCCACGTGAAGATCTGCTTTTCGAACCAGCCGTCCTGCAGGGTGCGGGGAGCTACGAACAGGCCCAGCCCCAGGCAGAACAACAAGCCGACGACGAACAGAATCGACATCACCAGGAGGTTGTCGGCGACTGCCTGCAGCTGAATGGAGGCAATGCCGCAGACCACGAGAATGTCGGTTGCGGAACCGGAAATAGAGCTGAGTGTGTCACGGTCGACGAATTTAGTGGCACGGCCCGCCTTGAACAGACCGCGCACGATCAGGCCCACCAGGAAGGCAACCGTGAAGGTGGGGAAGCTGACAGCGGGGAACCAGTTGCCCAGCAGGGTCGTGATGGCGTAGGCAGCACCAGCAATTGCGAGGATGATGCCCACCTGGAAGCCCAGGGATTCAATGCTGGAACCGGAGAAGCGGTGCTGGCCAATGGGCGCGCGGCGGTCTTCGCCGGTGAGCACACCGGTGCGCATGTCTTCCGGAATGGACTCCATGCCGGCGAATTCCTTGACGTGACCGCGCATCGCCCCGATCTTCGCCTGGATGATGCCGCCGATGATGCCCGCGAGCAGGCCGACGGTTGCCGAGGTGAAGGCCAAGGAGCGGAGCTCTTCGTGCCCGGCGTTCGCGTACACATCGCCGAGGGCGGCCGCAGTGCCGAAACCGCCGGCCCAGCCGGCGAACAGCAGAGTGCCGATTGTCAGGTCAGCGCCGAAAAGCGGGCCCAGAAGCAGAACAACGGCAAGAATGCCGACCGCAACCTGGGCGGTGTAGATGAGCACTCCGTATGCCGAGAAGCTCACGATGGGGCCTTTGATCTTGCGGAAGTCGAAGTCATCCGACATGGCCAGACACGCAAAGACGACGACGATCAGCACAGACGCGTAGGTGCCGAGTTCTTCGGAGAACGGCAGCAGGCCGAACCCGTTAGGGCCTAGGGCCAAGCCGAGGAAGCCAGCAATGAACGACGCTGGAATGAGGAGTGACTGGAGTGACTTCATGATTGCGCGCAAGAGCACGCCGACGGCGAGGAGGGCTCCGATCATTCCCGCATCTATGAGGAGAGTCCACGGAGTGAATTCAGACATTGGGTTCCTTCCGGCTCGGGTTTGCCGCGCCTTTGCGAACTGCAACAGGAGTCAGAGCAGTGATTGGCAACACAGAGTATTTTCAGGAATCCTAGCGTGGCACAGTGAAGCTCGCACTCGATTCGGATTTCGTTCCGGTTTCGATGTGCTGTGCTCGTACCGAGTCGGTGGTTTCGGTGCGGGCACGAGGGGCCGCCCCTGTTTGCTGTGGAATCTCATCTTGGTGGGGACGGCAAAAGGCCCTGCTCCCCAAGCGGGGTGCAGGGCCTCTTGTTTGTTGTGGCTCCGTCCGGCGTCGATCCGGTGACCTTTCGATTTTGAGTCCGGCGGGTGAATGTATTTCCGCCGACGAGATGCCGGACGCGAACCGCGCCTCGGGAACCGACGAGTACGCCGCACAGCAGAACGGAGACCACATATGAGTCAGGACACCGCGCGCGACTCGACGAATATGAAGGACCTCGTGTCGACAGTGATGCTGTTTGTTCCGAGCGTCGAGGGGATCTCGCACAATCTCAATGAGTTCACCAAGGACGAGGATCTGCTCGCCGGTATCGACCACCTCACCGAGGTGCTGCGCCGGATCGTGACGGATCCGTCCGTGGTGGCAGGGGCCCAGGAGGGCTGAGGCCGCGCGGTTGGCTTGGAGGTTCAGGGCCTGCTGATCCCGCAGCGCCCGTTTGCGTGAGAATGCCCGTACAGCCCGCCAGGTCAGCTGAGGGCTTCTCGCAGCCCAGGCGCTGCGGACAGCAGCTCCACAGCCTCGGTCATCTTGTAGCGCTCGTTGAAGATCGCCAGAAGATCGGCCACGGTGAGCTTCGGGCCGTGTCGTCCGCTACGGTCGCACATCGCGACCACCGCCCGGCACGACTGCGTCAGATGCGCGCGGACAGTGTCATAGACGAAGTCCCGCGCCGGCATCGCTCGAACTGGTGCTGGCAGCTTCGAGGCGGGGAAGTCCTTGAGGTTCTCGGTGACGATCACCTCGGCACCGCACATGATGGCAGCGGCCAGCACATGCTCGTCATCGGGGTCCGGCAACCCATAGGTGCCCTCGAGCGGCTCCCAGTCGGTGACCAGAGCGTCGTCGAAGGCAGTCGACATCTGACCGATCAGGCGCTCAGCAGAGTGTTTCGCCTCCTCGATAGGAGTGCCGCGCTCGGCGAGTTTCTCGGTTTCATGGAAAACGAGCTCGTCCAATATCGCGGTGTTCCACTTGGGGGAGTAAGTTCTCTCAGCCGCCAGCGACAGCAGGAAGTCGCGCTGCCGGCTGGGCCAAAGCACACTGGTGTCGAGAACGGCGGAAAACATGACGCCAGTCTATTTCAGTCAGCCTTCGACGCCCGGCGCTTGGCAGCGACCTCCTTGCGGGCACGGCGCAGGTCGGCCAGAGTCTGGTCGATGTCGCTGGTCTCGTCGACGTCGACCGAGAGTGCGTCGATGGCTGCGTACTGTGCCTGTCGACGTCTCTCGCGGTAGTCGAGCACGTGCGTCAAAGCGATCCGGCGGTGTGTGCCCGTGCGCGTGTATGGGAGCTGTTTCTCGTCGAGGGCCTTGATGAGCGTGGGCCGACTGATGCCCAGGAGATCGGCGGCCTGCTGAGTGGTCAGCACCTGCGAGGTCGGCGAGACCGTGACCGACAGGCCCTTACGCATCGCGTCGACGACGTGCAGCAACACCTCGTAGACCTCTTCGGGGAGCTCGACAGGGTCGCGGTCGGCGCCGCCGACCAGGTAGTGCCGGGGTCGAGGGGCCAGGGCTTCCTCGGCGGTGAGCGCATCGTAGAGGTGTCCGAGCTGTTGCTCGTCCCGGGCGACATGGGTCGACGGAGCGAGCGTCTCGTTCGCGGACATGTCAGGCTCCTCATCTGCAATAAGCGAAAATTATTTGCGTTTACTTCGAATATGTTAGTGCATGGGGCACTTGCCCTCAAGCTGCTTCCTGCGTTTGGTGCCCCAGTCCGCGCCCACGCAGGCGGTAGTCATTGGCGCGGCGCAAGGTGGCCAGGGTGGTTCATTTTGGCATTAGCCCGCATTCTTCGGCGGTGCCAATCCGTCCATGGTTCAGGATGCCTGCATGAATACGTTGAGGGGGCACGAGGGTTGGCGGAGTCATGCGGGTCAGCTGTAAGGCCTGATTCGAAAGTGTGGGGTTTCTACGGCGCGGCCGACTGTTAGAAAAAGAAAACCCCCGGTTTTCCGGGGG
>CABTZE010000146.1 GCA_902489215.1 uncultured Brevibacterium sp. | reverse complement strand
GGACAATAGGCTCCTTGTGGGGACCCCGTGCGGGCCCCGGGGCGGGGTCTCCCTGTGGTTCCGCGGTGGGCGGGAGCCGTTCCCGGAGGTCCAGGATGACGGCGCGCTCGGCCTCGGTCAGCCGCTCAGCGTAGCCGTAGAAGTCAGATGGGATGATGCTTCCGCTCACTGGTTCAGCCATCTCAGTCTCCCTTCGTCTCGGTCGCGGACTCACGGTCCAGGCCCAGCAGGCGTACCGCGTTGTCCTTGAGGATCCAAGGCCTGACCTCGTCCTTGAGCGGAAGCTCCGCAAAGGCGGCCAGCCACTTGTCCGGGGTGATCAGCGGGAAGTCGGTTCCGAAGAGCACCTTGCGTGCCAGCACGTTGTTCGACTGGCGGACCAGGGACTCCGGGAAGTACTTCGGGGACCAGCCGGAGAGGTCGATGTGCACGTTGGCCTTGTGAGTCGCGATCGAGTTCGCCTCGTCCTGCCAGGGCACCGATGGGTGGGCCATGATGATCTGCAGGTCAGGGAAGTCGGCGGCGACGTCGTCCAGCAGCAACGGGTTGGAGTACTTCAGCTTGATGCCGCGCCCGCCGGGCAGGCCGGCGCCCATGCCGTTCTGCCCGGTGTGGGAAACGATCGGCAGCCCCAGCTCCTGGAGCCGCTCCCAGAGCGGGTAGTACTCGCGGTCCGAGGGGTCGAATCCCTGCACGGAGGGGTGGAACTTGAAACCACGCACTCCGAGCTGCTCGGCCTGGCGGGTCGCCTCGTCCAACGCGTCCGCCCCGGTGCGGGGATCCACGGAGCCGAATGGGATGAGGACGTCGTTGTTCCGGGCGCAACCGGCCACGAGGTCATCGATGGAGTTCGGCTTGTGGCCGAACTGGGTGCGCGCGTCCACGGTGAAGACGACGGCAGCCATCCGGCGCTGCCGGTAGGTCTCCGCGATGGTGTCCACGCTCGGGGTCCGTTCAGCGGACTTGAAGTACTTCGCGGAGGCCTCGAAGAAGTCTTCCGGCAACGCCTTGTGGCCGCACGAGTCCACCTCGAGGTGGACGTGCATGTCCACGGCCTCGATGGCCGAGGCGTCCACACCCAGCTCGTAGCGGACTGGGCCGGGGCCGGGGGTTGAGACGGGGCCGGGAGCAGGGGTTGAGGCGGGGGCGCCGCTGTCGTTGCCGTGCTCAGCCCCCTGCGGAGCCGTGTCCTGGGTTCCGGTCATGGTGCTTGTCCTTAGTTCTTCTGCTCTGGTTCGAGCTCGGCTGGCAGCGGAGGCATCTTCTCGCCGACCTCTTGGAGGTTGGCCTTGACCAGCTCGGCGCCCTGGGTCTGCATGGTGGCGTAGTCCCAGCCGCCCTCGTGGTACTCGGTGGCTACCGGTTCTGGGTGGGACCAGACCTGCAGGCGATCGCCGCCGACTCCGATGGCCTGGCCGGTGATGCCCTCGGCCTCCGGGGAGGAAAGGAAAGCGATGAGGCCGGCGACGTCGTCGGCGGTTCCGAAGCCGAGGTCGTGGCGGAAGAAGGAAGGCATGGCCTCGCCGCGTTCGTCCGCTTCGACGGCCTTCTGGAAGTAAGGGACGGTCTTGGTCATTGCGGTGGCCGCCACTGGGATGACGGCGTTGACCATCACGCCGGCGCGCTTCATCTCGAGGGCCCAGGTGCGAACCATACCGACGATGCCGGCCTTGGCTGCGGCGTAGTTGGTCTGGCCGAAGTTGCCTCGCTGGCCGGTTGGTGAACCGATGCAGACGATGCGGCCGGCCACGCCGTTCTCCTTGAAGTAGGCGTAAGCGGCGCGGACGCAGGTGAAGGTGCCCTTGAGGTGGACGTTGATGACCAGGTCGAAGTCTTCGTCGCTCATCTTCAGCAAGGATTTGTCTCGCAGGATCCCTGCGTTGTTCACCAGGATGTCCAGGCCACCGAAGGTGTCCACGGCGGTCTTGACCAGCTGGTCGGCGGCCTCGCTGGTGCCGACCGGGACCACGGCGGCCACGGCCTTGCCGCCGGCTGCGGTGATCGAGGCGACAGCGGCGTCCGCGGTCTCCTGGTTGACGTCGTTGATAACCACGGAGGCTCCCTGGCGAGCGAGCTCCTGGGCGTAGGCGAGGCCCAGGCCTGCGCCCGAGCCGGTGACGATGGCGACCTTACCGTCGAGGGACATGGGGTTCTCCTTCGGGGATGACGTTCTAGATGTCGGTTCTGTTCTAAGAGTCTGTTCTGAGGTTCTGCCCCGAGAGTCTGTGTGCCGCCTCGCGGCGGATGCTCTCGGATGGACCTTGTGTGGCGTTCACCACATAAGAACCATGACAGTACATATAATTGAGAATGTCAATTATTTTTCGAAGGGCGCTTTTCGAGTACGATCCTCTGCAAGGGGTTTACCCCCTGTAGAGGCAAGTACAGAGACAAGATCAGCCGGATCACGTCCTCAAGCACACGGACCAAGGAAGCAAGCACATGACGATCACAAAGGACACATCCGGAGCCACAAGCAGCCCGGCCGAGGCCGCCCAGCGCTTCCCCGCCCCCTCCACCGGTCTCGCGGCCGAGCGCATGGCGGAGTTCACGTCATCGGAACTCGCCGGCCAAGTCCAGTTCCTGGCGGCCCGGCTGCGCAGCATCGGCCACAGCCACGCCAACCGCGTCCTACAGGAGGAAATGGGGTTAAAGGTTCGCCAGTACTCCGTGCTCGCTCTGGCCGCCTCGGATGTGAACCCGTCCCAGCGCGAGCTCGGTGACTTCCTGAGCCTGGACCCAAGCCAGATCGTGAACCTGGTGGATTTCCTGGAGAAGCGAGGCTGGGTCGAGCGTCGAGTGGACCCCCGCGACCGTCGCTCCCGGATCGTCGTCGCAACACCGCAGGGGCAGGATGCCTACCGGCGGGCACACGCACTGACCATGGCCTCCGACGACGTGGTGCTCGCCGCACTCAGCGCCAACGAACGGCAGGAGCTGACCCGGCTACTGGAGAAAGTCGCCTTCTGATTCCCACCTTCTGAGCCTCGCCATCTGATCCCCCCTAAAACCTCGCGAATCGCCCCCGCGGCGCCTGCAACTACGCAGGCCACGCGGGGGCGATTCTTGTTGACGTTTTGTGACACAAACAGGCCTGCGGGCGGTTGACACGGCTCGGGGCGGGCTATAGAAATGATGCCTGTAACCCATCCAGAGCGACTGAGAGACCTGGCTCGTCGACGTCGCAGCAACCGGTTTATGCACGGTGCTCCCGCCAGGAACGATGGAAAGGAATAACTGTGTCATCGTTGTCCACGCACACCCCTGCCCACCCTGCAGCAGTAGCCGATGCGGAAACCAGCACCGGTGTTTCCTCGGCTGAGTTGAGCTTCGCTGAAGGGCTGCGTTACGTCACCACCCAAGATGCGCCGGTCACCCCGTGGGAAGCCGGGTACACGCCAAGCCTGGCTGAGCTGCGTGAGCATTTCGGGCCGATCTTTGACCGCATCGCGCTCGGAGCTTCTGAGCGGGAGGCGCATCGTGTTCTGCCGTTCGTTGAGATCGCGGAACTCAACCGCGCCGGCTTCACCGTACTGCGGGTGCCTACCGAGTACGGCGGCCTGGGCGTGTGCTTCACCGACTGGGTGCAGTTGCTGATCGACCTGGCGGCGGCTGACCCGAACATCGCGCATCAATACCGTTCCCACGCAGGTTTCGTGGAGACGCTGCGCTACCAGGACGAGCAGGCGCGCGAGTTCTGGTACGGGAAGGTTCTTGCCGGCGATGTTGTGGGTAACGCATCCACCGAGGTGAGCGGGAACGCGCTGAATACGCTCAACACCACGTTGGCTGTGCAGCCCGATGGGTCTGGGGTGCTCAACGGCGCTAAGTACTACTGCACCGGCACGGCGTACGCGACGCATACGCGGGTTTCGGCCACGCTGCTGGATGCGGACGGCACGCCGACCAAAGGTCGCCAGTTCGCTGTCGTTTCCACGCGGGCTCCGGGTGTTGAGCTTGAGGATGACTGGAATGGTTTCGGCCAGAGCCTCACCGGTACCGGCACCACGCGTTTCACCGATGTGCGTGTAGCGCCCGAGCACATTCTGAACCGCGTTCCCGGCAGCGCTGAGGCGCAGTTTGAGGCGCCACTGTTCCAGATCGTTTTGCTCGCCGTGTTGGCGGGTATCGCCCGCAATGATGTGAACGATGCGGCGGCTGGCGTGCGCCGGCGGACCCGCTCCTTCAACACGGGATTGGGTGTTCCGCACTCTGAGGACCCGCAGATTTTGGGGGTTGTGGGCCGGCTTTCGGCGCAGGCTTTCGTGGTTGAGTCTACGGTGGTTGAGGCGGCGCGGCGGCTTGAAGCCGCCGAGGGTGTGCTTTCGCTCGAAGATCCAGATGCGCAGCGCCTGCTGACTGAAGCGGAGCTTGCTGTTGAGCGCGCGCACGTGACTGTACCGAGCATCGTGACCAGCATTTGCTCTGACCTGTTCCTCACGGGTGGGGCATCGAACACGTCGCGGGAGAAGAACCTGGACCGGCATTGGCGGAACGCGCAGACGGTCGCAACACACAACCCGATTGTGTTCCGTGAGCGGATCATCGGCGACTACCTGGTTAACGGGACTGTCCCGGAGGGCCTCAACGCTATCGGTGAGGTGACCCGTGCTTCTTAACGCGTTTGAGATGGCCACGCCTGTGCATCAGTCGCCGGGTTTGTGGCGGCATCCGGAGTCTCGGGCGGCGGATTTTGATCAGTTGAGCTACTGGACCGACCTGGCTCAGACGTTGGATCGCGGCGGTTTCACGGCACTGTTTTTGGCGGATGTGTTGGGCACCTATGACGTGTATGGCGGCAGCGACGCGGTTTCGCATGAGCGCGGCGTGCAGGTTCCGTTGTTGGATCCGTTCGCTGCAGTGTCTGCAATGGCGGCGGTGACGCGTCGGTTGGGGTTCGGGTTGACGGCGTCCTGCACGTATGAGGATCCGTTTTTGTTGGCGCGCCGGTTCGCGAGCTTGGACCACCTGACGGGTGGCCGGGTTGGCTGGAACATTGTGACGTCGTATCAGGATTCCGC
>CABTZE010000145.1 GCA_902489215.1 uncultured Brevibacterium sp. | reverse complement strand
TCAGACGTGTGCTCTTCCGATCTGATTGATGCCGCGACCGCACGCGAGATCCTCGCCTCGCGCGGCAACCCGACGATCGAAGTTGAGATTCTGCTGGAAGACGACTCCGTCGGCACCGCAGGTGTTCCGTCGGGAGCATCGACAGGTGAGTTCGAAGCTGTCGAACTGCGCGACGGCGACCCCGAACGCTACGACGGCAAAGGCGTGCTGGCAGCTGTTGAAGCAGTGCTGGGTGAAATCAACGACGCAATCGAAGGCGAAGAAGCCGACGACCAGCGGATCGTTGACCAGATCCTCATCGCCCTTGACGGCACCGACAACAAGTCCCGCCTGGGCGCAAACGCCATGCTCGGCACCTCGCTCGCCGTAGCCCGCGCACAGGCAGATTCCTCGGACCTGCCGCTGTTCCGCTACCTGGGCGGACCGAACGCGCACCTCATGCCGGTGCCCATGATGAACATCCTCAACGGCGGATCCCACGCGGACTCCAACGTCGACATCCAGGAATTCATGATCGCCCCCATCGGCGCGGCAAGCTTCCGCGAAGCACTCCGCTGGGGCACCGAGGTCTACCACTCGCTCAAGAGCGTTCTCAAGGAACGCGGCCTGTCCACCGGCCTGGGTGACGAAGGCGGCTTCGCCCCGAACCTCGGTTCCAACGCAGAAGCGCTCGACCTCATCCTCGAAGCCATCAAGAACGCCGGCTACCAGCCCGGTTCAGATGTTGCGCTCGCCCTCGACGTGGCCTCCTCCGAGTTCTTCTGCGACGGTGTGTACAGCTTCGAAGGCGAAAAGCGCACCGCCGAGCAGATGGCCGACTACTACGCCGAACTCGTCGACAAGTACCCGCTCGTGTCGATCGAAGACCCGCTGGACGAAAACGACTGGGACGGCTGGATTGCCATCACCGAAAAGCTGGGAGGCCGCGTGCAGCTGGTCGGCGACGACCTCTTCGTCACCAACCCCGAACGCCTGGCCCGCGGCATCGACGAAGGTGCAGGCAATTCGCTGCTCGTGAAGGTCAACCAGATCGGCACGCTCACCGAAACGCTCGACGCAGTCAACATGGCGCAGTCGAACAACTACACCACGATGATTTCGCACCGCTCCGGCGAAACCGAAGACACGACGATCGCAGACCTCGCGGTTGCCGTCAACGCCGGACAGATCAAGACGGGTGCCCCGGCTCGCTCTGAGCGCGTAGCCAAGTACAACCGTCTGCTGGTCATCGAGGAGATCCTGGGCGATGCCGCCCGCTACGCCGGACGAGGTGCCTTCCCGCGCTTCCAGGGCTGACCGGACTTCTGCCGGTCCGGTTCGCTGAGGCGGCTCTGCTGAGCCGGTGACGCTGAACTGACCGCTGTGCGAGCGGGGTGTGGAAACACGCCCCGCTCGCTTTTTGCGTGCTGCCGCTGCGCCTGCGGGGCGAGACGGATGTGAGGGAATGATTGCGACACACCCCGACTGCTTCCCATAACAACCGGCACTGACACGGCACACTTGACTGTGTTCGTGCTTCTTCCCTTCCCCTACGCACGAATGAGGTGCATATGAGCAGCGCAGACAAACGTCGCACAAACCGCGGTTCCCGTTGGTCTGCGGCTCGTATTGCCGTCTTCTCGATCATCCTCGTGCTTCTGGCCGTCGGCTTCCTGCCGTCGGTCAGCGCGGGTGTTCGCCAGGCCCAGCAGATTCGGGCGCTGGAAAAGCAGAACAGCCAGACGCAAGAAGAAATCGACCAGCTGGAAAAGCGCCGCAAAGACTTCGATGACCCTGAGTACGTCAAGAAGCTCGCCCGGGAAAAGCACCTGTACGCAGAGGACGGCGAAACGCTGTATATCGTTGTCGATGAAGACCGCGAAGACACTGCGACGGGTCAGGCAAACAAGGGGCAAGTCGACAGGCCCTGGTATCAGGAACTGGCCGATTACATGTCGACAGTGGGAATGGCATCGGAGGATCAGTGAAGTTTTCAAGCTCGGAGCAGGACCGTGCGATCGTCGAAGAGCAGCTCGGCCGCTTCCCCCGGGGCATGCTGGGTGTTGCAGCCCGCTCGGTGACCGGCGAACCCCTCGTGGTGGCCACCGCACCCAGGCTGGAAGACGGTACTCCGTTCCCCACGGTGTACTACCTGACCCACCCCGACTACGTACGCGAATGCTCCCGCCTGGAATCCAGCGGCATCATGACCGAATGGACCGCACAGCTGTCGGAACTCCCCGAACTCGCCGACGCCTATCGTCAGGCTCACCGCTTCTACCTGGAAGACCGCCGGCAGATCGGCCTGGACGCAGGCATCCCCGAGGTTGAGGAGATCAAGGACTTCTCCGCCGGCGGCATGCCCACCCGCATCAAGTGCCTGCACGCGCTCGTGGCCCACTCGCTTGCTGCCGGTCCGGGCGTCAACCCGATCGGCGACCGCGCACTGTCGCTCATGGAAAACGTTCCCGAGGTCGCCCGATGACCCGCGCGGCAGCTGTTGACTGCGGCACTAACTCCATTCGCCTGCTCATCGCCGATGTCGAGGGCAACAGCGTTGTCGACGTCGTGCGGTGCATGCGGATTGTGCGCTTGGGCCAGGGCGTTGACGCCACCGGCCGGTTCGCTGACGAAGCACTCGAGCGGGTTTTCACCGCCTGCGACGAATTCGCTGAACTCATCCGCGAACACGGGCCCATGCCCGTCCGCTTCGCCGCAACATCCGCCAGCCGTGACGTAGACAACCGCGATGAATTCTTCGCCGGGGTACAGCAGCGTCTGGGCATCACCCCGGAAGTCATCAGCGGAAATGACGAGGCGGCGCTGAGCTTTCTCGGGGCGACCGCCGGTGTTGCTTCGCGCATCGACGGGGGACTGCCCCAGCCGGTCCTCGTCATGGACCTCGGGGGAGGCTCAACGGAGCTCGTTGTGGGCTCACACACCGTTGACGCGGGCTACTCCATGAACATCGGGTGTGTCCGCATGACCGAACGCCACATCACCTCGGACCCCGTGAGTGCCGAAAACATCGCCGCGATCGAAGCCGATGTCGACGCTGCCTTTGATGAGGCTGCCAAGCACGTTGACATTGGATCCGCGAAAGCACTCGTGGGAGTTGCAGGCACCATCACCACGATCACAGCGGCCGCACTCGGCCTCGAGGCATACGAGCCGAATGCCATCCACGGGGCTCAGCTCAGTCGCGAACAGGCAGACCGGGCGGTCCAGGGCCTCCTTGCTGCCACCTCGGCCGACCGTGCACAGCTGCCCTACATGCACCCCGGACGCGTCGACGTGATCGCCGGGGGAGCCATTGTGTACCGCCGCCTGGTCCACCGGATCGAACAGGCGGTCGGCCACAGCATTCCGCTGATCACCTCAGAAGCAGACATCCTCGACGGCATCGCCATCGACTTGGCACAGCGAACGGCCTGAGAGTGCGGGCCATGTCGCGTATAAAGCGCGCTGCGGCCACGGCTGCCGTTGCCGCCGTGGTGCTCAGCACCGGGACAGCGCAGCCTGCCGCCGCCATCGAACCCAGCCCCGGCCAGTGGTTCGCTGAAGACCTCGGCCTGGAAGAGGCGTGGAAGACCTCGACCGGCAAGGGCGTCAAAGTCGCCGTCATCGACTCCGGAACCGACGACAGCCACGAAAACCTCAAGGGTCGCGTCGTGGATGCAAAAGACTTCTCCGGGGCGAAGAAGGACGGCACAACACCCGTCGGGCCCCAGGAGACCATCCACCACGGCACCGCCGTCGCCGGTGTCATCGCCGGCACCGGAAAGGGCGTCGGACCGGTGGGAATCGCACCGGATTCGCGCATCATGTCGGCCTCGATCTGGTTGGGCTCCGACACCCCTGACGAATCCGACAGCCGCGACCAGGCCGCTGACGCGGTCATCTGGGCTGCTGACAACGGCGCAAAAGTCATCAACATGTCCCTGGGCTGGGCCGACCCCGCTTGGCCAGAATCATGGGACAAAGCGTTTATGCACGCCTACAAAAAGGACGTGCTCGTCATTGCGTGCGTTGGCAACGCCTCGCAGGGTGCTGAACGCGTGTGGTCACCGGCAACCGTGCCCGGCGTCATCGGAGTCGGCGGTGTGGGGCGCGACGGAAAAGTCGACGAACAGTCCTCAGCGCCCGGTGTTGACGTTGATCTCATGGCACCCTCTCAGGGCATTCCCGTCCCACTGACGGGCGGCAGCTACGGAACCGCGGAAGGATGTTCCTTCGCCGCGCCGATCGTTGCCGGAACCGCAGCGCTCATCCGCTCTGCTCACCCCGACTACACGGCCGACCAGACCGCCGAAGCGCTGCGCTCAACCGCGGTGGCCGTAAAAGACCACGACGGTGTGACAGACGGAGACAACTTCGACACGACCGTCGGCTACGGCCGCGTCCGCCCCGTCGAAGCGCTGAAAGCCAACATCGACAAAGCCCCGTCGGCAGAAAAAGCGCTCACCGACTGGATTCACATGCACAGGCGAGCCGAGGCCAAACCTGAACAACAGGAAGAGGCGGGCTCCACCTCGGGCCCGGAAACCCACGCCGCCGGCACCCTGACAGAAGCTGAAGCCCGAGGTGCCCGCAGTGGTCCGGCGGTGTTCACCCTCCTGCTTGCCGCGGCTGCTGTGACCGCTGGAATCGGCGTTGGTGGGCGGTTGCGCAACCGTGGTCGCAATCACTAAGGCATTTGGGTCTAGACTGGGGGTATGGCTTTGATTCGCAACAGCAAACTTCGTCCTCGTATCCTCATCGTCGGCGGTGGCTACCTGGGTCTCGTCACAGCCCAGAACCTCCTGAAGAACCTCGGTCGCGGAGAAGCAACCGTCACCGTCGTCGACCCGAACCCGTACATGACGTACGCGCCGTTCCTGCCGGAAGTTGCCGGCGGTTCGATTGAAGCGCGCCACGCCATTGTTCCGCTGCGCCGCAACCTCAAGGGCGCAGAGGTCGTCATCGGCTCGGTACGCAACATCAACCCCGCTGAAAAGTTCGTCACCACCGCGGCCTCCCCGCCGACCATGCCCGCCGCGGCGTCGACTGGCTGCTCTAC
>CABTZE010000144.1 GCA_902489215.1 uncultured Brevibacterium sp. | reverse complement strand
GGTGCCGCTCACCTTCCCAGGTGAGCGGCACCTCGTGCTGTGTTTTGGGGTGGGCAGTCCGGCGGTCTGTCAGCCCTTTTTCAGTTCCGCGAAGGCCCGCTGCAGCAGTCGGACTGCCGCGTCGACATCGATGCCCTGTGCGCTGAGTGCCCTGGCGTGAGCGCGTGAGGCTTCCAGTGCGGGGTCGGTGTCATCCGGGGTGTCTTCCGTGACGATCGTTCCGTTCCGCCCTGCCGTGCGCACATAGCTGCGGCGCTCCAGTTCTCGGTACGTGCGAGCCACGGTGTTGGGGGCGAGCCCAAGATCACCGGCCAGACGGCGCACCGCCGGAAGACGGGCACCCGGAGGCAGCTGACCCGACTCGATTTGGGCCATCAGCTGATCGCGCAGCTGCTCATACGGCGGAACATCACTCGCGGGATCAATGCGCAGCATTACTTGCCTCCCTCCTGTTCGCCGTCGGCCGGGTTCTGGCTGCCGGGTGCGCCGGCCGCCGAGGTGCGGCTGATCTCAGCCGGCGCGTTCGGCCACAGCTTGCGCCACGGGGTGCGGTTCAGACGTCCCGGCAGGAGGGGCAGCAAGACCATCGCCGCAGCAACCAGGCCGATGATGAAAGCTGCGAAGGCGAGCGTGATTGTCAGGTCTTCTGCTCCTTCCCGCACAGCTGGGCGCGATACGACGTCAACAACGCTGATCAGCGAAAAGATTGCCGCGACGACTGCCATGGCCACCGCGTTGTCACCCAGTGCGCGCAGGGCTGTTGTACGTTCTGCGTCATCCCATGCCAGTTCAAGGTCGTTCCCCGCGTGCTGTGGGCTTGCCACAAGTTTGTGAGCGGCGTAGAACATGGCGGCCCACATGGCCAAAAGCACAATGTTTGCCCCGGTAAGAGCGGCAAATCGACCGTCGAGCTCAGCCGGCATGTGCGGAACCTTGGCGGCGAGCACCCACATTCCAACGGTGCTGATTACGAGCGATACGGGAACCAGGAAGAAACAGATCACTTCGCTCTTGCTGACGTAGTCCGGCACGGTTGTGTGCATTGCGCGGGCCACCCGCGGGCGGTCTTCGGCAAGGGGCGTCGTGCGCAGCACCGGCAGCACACTGCCGAAGGCGCCTCCCACCGCGACCCCGCCCAAAACGAGCGGTGCGTAAACGGCTTCTCCGTTATCCCAACCGGCAATCATCCGAAGAAGAGCCACTGCGAGGAAGCCGATCAATAGGCCCCCAATCGACCACAGGAGCGATGACCGTTCACGGCCGACCAGCCGATCGGTGATCGCCGGACGAAGCTCACCGGGAAGTGGGAGTCCCTGTTTGGCTGCGTGCTTATCGATTTCTTTGGTGTTCACTTTGCCGAACCCGCCCGTGAAGGGAGCTTGGGCCAGCACTACGCCGATGATGATCACAATCCAGAATGTCTGCATCGCCTCTCCTTTCGTATCAATACATAAAACAATGTACTGATACAAAGTTGGGGTGCGCAACCCCCTTCAGGAAAAACACAGAAAAGAAAAGGACGAGGTGCCGCTCACCTGGGAAGGTGAGCGGCACCTCGTGGTTTGTGCTGAGAACTGAAACCTGTCATGGCCATGCCACGTGCAGCGTGCAAGTGCCAAAGCCTCTATGCCATCTGTATTAGTGTCTGTGGCACAGATTCATCCGCGCAGATGGTAGGCCAAGCTCAGGGGGCCGTCTCCCCCGAGAAGGGTCGGAAGTTTGCGCTTCTTCTTGCCCCAGCATGAACAGCAGCTGAGGCTCAGCGCATTACTTCGTGAAGAAGTCGTTTGCGCCGGTGATGTTGCCGGCATCGTCGTAGACGTAGAAGCCCTTGCGGTCAGCCACGCCGCTGAATCCAGCGTCGATGGCCTCCTGGAGTTTGTCTGCGAAGCCCTTGCCGATCTCCGTGCCGGAGTTGCGGGCGATGTGGGAGGCAACGTGGAAGCCGACGACATCGTAGACCTCGAACGGACCGCGGGGGTTGCCTGTTCCGAGTTTCCAGGCGTTGTCGATGTCTTCGGGGTTGCCGACTCCATTCATGTACAGGTCTTTGCCTGCGTTCAGCCACGGAATGAGCATCGAGTTCAGGAAGTAGCCGGGGGTTTCCTTCTTCACGTGAGCGGGAACCATGCCGGTTTCTTCCGCGTACTTCAGTGCTTTTTCGACGAACTTTTCGTCCGTCTTCGGGGTTCCCATGACTTCGGCGAGGTTCTGCTTCCAGATGCGGTTGGCGTAGTGAATGGCAAGGAAGCGTTCGGGAGCGCCGGACGAGTCAGCAAAGAGCGACGGCAGCAGCGACGAGGTGTTCGTCGCAAACACGGTTCGCTCATCAGCCAGCTTGCCCACCTTTTCCCAAGTCTCGCGCTTGAGTTCGAGGTTTTCTGGCACTGCTTCGATGACGATGTCCGTGTCCGAAACTGCCTCTTCGAGCTCAGTGGTGGTTGAGATCCGCTTCAAAGCTTCATCGAATTTGTCGGCTGTGAAGTCTTCAAGGTCTTCTTCGTATCCGGCGCGCATCCACTCCCAGCGGGCGGGAAGCTTGTCGAGCGATTCCTGGAAGGGATCGTAAATCGTGACGTCTTTGCCGTGGTATGCGGCCTGCATGGCGATCTGCGATCCGAGAACGCCGCCGCCGAGGATGCTTACAGTCTTGAACTCAGGCATATTTGTCCTCTCCAAAGAGAAAAACCCTCTTATTCGCGCGGGTCAACATCTCTGAGATCTCGAACTCTCTGCCAGTTGGCCCTCTATCTGCGCAAACGCCCGGGCGCCGCGAATTATTCCGTTGGCGCATCGGCCTGTGCAGGTGTTTCGATCGATGCGATCGCCAGAGCCGCTCGCGCTGCGCTCTTCGCGGACAAACTTCACCATTCCTCGTGCTCGCGGCTGCCCCACGCGTGTTCTTCCCCGAGATCAAGCGTGGCCAGCAGGGCGCGGTCATCGTCGTCCAGCTCGAAGTTGAAGGTGGCATTCGAGGCCTGACGCTGCGGGTCTTTCGACTTGGGAATCACGACGATGCCTCGATCAACAATCCACTT
The DNA here is from genome assembly GCA_902489215.1 of uncultured Brevibacterium sp. Taxonomy (GTDB): domain Bacteria; phylum Actinomycetota; class Actinomycetes; order Actinomycetales; family Brevibacteriaceae; genus Brevibacterium. The sequence goes on along the minus strand of CABTZE010000144.1, from coordinate 2,076 downwards.
CAGCACCACCTGGCGTGGGTCGACGCCATGCTTGGCAGCGATCTTGTGAACAACGATCTGGTCGAGCAGGCCTTCGCGCATACCGAGCGGACCCCACGCCTCAGTGACGATGCCGTGTTCGGCGTGGAAGCGAACAGCCTCACTGCGGGCCAGCACAGGGGAAAGCTGAATCTGGTTCATCGCCGGCCATACCCCAGTGGCGTCGTGCAGTTCGGTGAGCTGCTCGGGACGGAAGTTCGACACACCCACGTGGGTGATGACGCCTTCCTCCTTCAGCTGCACGAGGGTTTCCCACGTCTCGACGGTGAGCCCGCGCGACGGGTTAGGCCAAGACCCGAACACTCAATGATCCAGACGGATCTTCACTGGTCGAGTGTTCAGATGCGTAAGTCAGATAATGGGATGACCACATGTCAATGACGAAAGGTTATGTTGTGACGCCAACCCTCGAGTCCGACGAACTGCTTGATCGATTCCTTTCCGCTGTCGAGGAGATTGTGGAGATCCTCTCGAAAAGGTACAACCGCGAATTTAAAGGCATCGGTGAAGCAATACGCACTGCCAAGGATCGGAAAGATCCGGTCGTCCGGAATAACTACAGTTTGCTGAGAACACTGGCCGGCCTCCGTAACGCAATTCAACACGGTGACCGCAAACAGGGGAAACCTGTTGCGATACCGCGCGAAGACATAGTCGAGCTCATCGAAACTTTAGAGAAACAGATCAGGCAGGCACCACAGGTGAAGGACCACATGATCAAAGACGTTGATGTGCTGTCCTCCAATCATTCATTGGCCGATGCAGCTGCCGAGATCATCAAATACAACATCTCCCAGATGCCTGTCTATGACGGTAGGCAGTACATCGGCTTGTTCACCACCAATGCCATGGCGCGCTGGCTCAGCAAGCACATCGATATCGACGGAGTGTTGATGGCTGAGAAAGTCACCGTTGCAGAGATCTTAGAGTGTGCTGAGGAGAACGAGAAGGAGAAGTTCTACAAACCCACCACACCTGTCCACGAAGTCTGCAGTGATTTGGGCTCTGCCGATGGACCTGTTATCTGCTTGATCACGACCGATGGCAAAGAGACCGGTCAGCTACAAGGACTGGTCACACGCTTTGACGTATCCAGGATTCTCAAGGAGACGTCGATCGATAAGAGACGTCGATGATTCACAGGGGTCGGTGTGGTTCGGCGGCATGCGCCTCACGTAACCGCAGAGGTCCCCTAACCAGTTTCTTACTTACCAGTTCTTCATCTTGACTGAGTCTACCGTTGAGTAACAAAGGCTCGTGACGACGACCGGTGCGTGCTGATCCACCGTTTCAATCAGCGAATTGTCAATAATGGAAGGAACAGGAAAACAGGGGTGACCATGGCGAACACGAATCTTGGTGCAGCCAAGAAGGCTAAGCAGGACGAGTTCTACACACAGTGGGCCGACATCGAGAAGGAGATGAACGCTTATCTGGAGTTCGATCCGGATGTTTTCAGAGACAAAGTGGTCTTGTTGCCGTGCGATGACCCCGAGTGGTCGAACTTCACCAAGTTCTTTGCCCTGCACTTCCAGGACTTCGGTCTGAAGAAGCTCATCTCCACTTCGTATGCGCCCAACAGCAATGCTGGTGCCCAGTTCTACGAACCAACGCTGTTCGAGACTGACGATCCGGGGTATGACAAGGCCAAGTCGATGGAACGCGGGCGGGTGTTCACCCTCACCCGTGAAGATGCGAACGCCGACGGTCGGGTCGACATCGATGACCTGCGGTGGGAGTACCTCGAAGGCGACGGTGACTTCCGTTCACCTGAGGTGACAGCGCTTCGTGATCAAGCCGATGTGGTGGTGACCAACCCGCCATTCAGCTTGTTCCGCGAGTTCATGGCATGGCTGGTGAGCAGTGATGTCAAGTTCTCGGTGATTGGGAACAACAACGCGATCACGTACAAGGAGATCTTTCCCCGTATCAAAGAAAATCTCTTGTGGAAGGGCGCTACTGGAAACTCGACAGACATGGTCTTTCGCGTGCCGATGACGGTCGATGTCAAGGATTCAGATCGGGAGAAGGCTGAGC
>CABTZE010000143.1 GCA_902489215.1 uncultured Brevibacterium sp. | reverse complement strand
CCCAGTTTGAGGGTCAGACCAAGACCAAGCTGGGCAATTCAGAAGCCCGCAACTTCGTCAGCCGTGTTGTGCGCGATGAACTGACTCACTGGCTGGAGTCCAACCCCGCGAACGCCCGTGAGGTTGTGCGCAAGGCCGTGCAGGCCTCGCAGGCTCGACTGGCTGCGCGCAAGGCGCGTGAAGCCACACGCCGCAAGGGTCTGCTGGAAACCTCCGGTATGCCCGGCAAGCTGCGTGACAACCAGTCGAAGGACCCCACGATCTCGGAAGTGTTCATCGTCGAGGGTGACTCGGCAGGCGGTTCGGCCGTGCAGGGCCGCAATCCGCTGACCCAGGCGATCCTCCCGCTGCGAGGCAAGATCCTCAATGTGGAGAAGGCCCGTCTGGACCGCGCGCTGGGCAACAACGAAGTCCAGTCGATGATCACGGCGTTCGGCACCGGAATCGGCGACGAATTCGACATCGAAAAGCTGCGCTACCACAAGATCATCCTCATGGCCGACGCCGACGTTGACGGTCAGCACATCACAACGCTGCTGCTGACACTCATCTTCCGGTACATGAAGCCGCTCATCGAGAACGGCTACGTCTACCTGGCAACCCCGCCGCTGTACCGCATCAAGTGGTCGAACGCGGATGATGACTTCGCCTATTCGGACGCTGAACGCGACAAGCTGCTCACCGAGGGCCGTGCCGCGGGCAAGCGCCTGCCGAAGGACCTCGCGATTCAGCGCTACAAGGGTCTGGGCGAAATGAACTATCAGGAATTGTGGGAAACCACGATGAACCCCGAAAACCGTCTGCTCAAGCAGGTTGAACTCGAAGACGCGCTCGTGGCTGACGAAATCTTCACCATCCTCATGGGTGACGATGTCGAATCGCGCAAGCGCTTCATCCAGGAAAACGCCAAGGACGTCCGCTTCTTGGACATCTGATGCCGGGACGCGCTGCCGGGCACAAGGGCTTAAGGCAGCGCAGTTCCGACACAGATCCGCTTAGGTTTCTATCAACGGAGGATCCGGTCAGGTGGCCGAAGAAGACAACAACAACGTAAACCCTGAAGAACAGCCCCCGGTTGACGGCGCCGGAACCCAGGTTGCCGCTCGCATCGACCAGGTCAACCTCAATGCCGAAATGCAGCGGTCCTACTTGGACTACGCGATGTCGGTCATTGTCGGTCGCGCTCTGCCGGATGTTCGCGACGGTCTCAAGCCGGTTCACCGCCGCGTGCTGTACGCCATGTACGACGGCGGCTACCGCCCCGATCGCAGCTTCTCGAAGTGCTCGCGCGTGGTCGGCGACGTCATGGGCCACTTCCACCCGCACGGTGACTCGGCCATCTACGACGCGCTTGTGCGGCTGGTGCAGCCGTGGAACATGCGCTACCCGCTTATCTCCGGGCAGGGCAACTTCGGTTCGGCCGGTGACGACGGTGCGGCTGCTCCGCGTTACACGGAGTGCAAGATGGCACCTCTGTCCCTGGAAATGGTTCGGGACATCGAAGAGGAAACCGTCGACTTCCAGGACAACTACGACGGCCGCAACCAGGAACCCGTCTACCTGCCGTCGCGCTTCCCGAACCTGCTGGTCAACGGTTCGGCCGGTATTGCCGTTGGTATGGCCACCAACATTCCGCCGCACAACCTGCGCGAGGTCGCAGCCGGTGCGCAGTGGCTGCTGAGCCACCCGGACGCTTCCAACGAGGAGGCTCTCGAGGCGCTGCTCGGAATCATCAAGGGCCCTGATTTCCCGGGTGGGGCCACGATTCTGGGCCGCCAGGGAATTGAAGACGCCTACCGCACCGGCCGCGGCTCGATTACACAGCGCGCGGTTGTCGAAGTCGAGGAAATCCAGGGTCGCACCTGCCTTGTCGTCACCGAACTGCCCTACCAGGTCAACCCGGACTCGCTGGCCGCGAAGATCGCCAGCTACGTCAAGGACGGCAAGGTTGCCGGCATTGCGGATATGCGCGACGAATCGTCGGGCCGCACCGGTCAGCGTCTGGTGATTGTGCTCAAGCGCGACGCCGTGGCGAAGGTTGTTCTGAACAACCTGTACAAGCACACGCAGCTGCAGGAGAACTTCTCGGCGAACATGCTGGCGCTTGTCGACAATGTGCCGCGCACCCTGTCGATCGATGCTTTCCTCCGCCTGTGGGTCAAGCACCAGATCGATGTGATTGTCCGCCGCACCCGCTTCCGTCTGCGCAAGGCCGAGGAGCGCGCCCACATTCTGCGCGGTTACCTCAAGGCGCTGTCGGCTCTCGACGAAGTGATTGCACTTATCCGCCGTTCGCCGTCGTCTGACGAAGCGCGCACCGGCCTGATGGAGCTGCTTGACGTCGACGAGGTCCAGGCGAACGCCATTCTGGACCTCCAGCTTCGCCGTCTTGCAGCGCTTGAACGCCTCAAGATCGAAGAAGAAGCACAGAAGATCGAAGAGCTGATCAAGGAATACAACCACATCCTTGAAACCCCGGCTCGTCAGCGCGAGATCGTGTCGGAAGAACTCGATGCGATCGTCGAACGCTACGGCGATGACCGTCGCACCCAGATTCTGGCGGGCTTCGACGGCGACATGTCGATGGAAGACCTCATCCCCGAAGAGCAGGTGGTCGTCACGATCACCCGCGGCGGCTATGCCAAGCGCACGCAGACCAACCTGTACCGCGCACAGCACCGCGGCGGCAAGGGTGTTGCGGGCGCTCGCCTGCGCGGCGAGGACGTGGTTGAACACTTCTTCGTCACCTCGACCCACAACTGGCTGCTGTTCTTTACGAACAAGGGCCGGGTCTACCGTGCGAAGGCCTACGAGCTTCCCGAAGCACACCGGGATGCGCGCGGCCAGCACGTGGCAAATCTCCTGGCTCTGCAGCCGGACGAAGAAATCGCTCAGGTGCTCTCCATTGAGGACTACGATGCTGCCGACTACCTGGTGCTCGCCACCAAGTCTGGTCTGGTGAAGAAGACCCGTCTGGGCGAATACGATTCGAACCGCACCGGGGGTGTCATCGCCATCAACCTGCGTGAAACTCCGGATGGGGGAGTGGACGAACTCGTTTCGGCTCGCCTGGTCAACGGCGAAGACCACCTGCTGCTCATTTCGAAGAACGGCATGTCGATCAGGTTCCCCGCGGACGACGAAACGATCCGCCCCACGGGGCGCGCCACCTCGGGTGTTACCGGTATGAAGTTCCGGGACGACGATGCTCTGCTCTCCATGGATGTTGTCACTCCGGGAACCGATGTGTTCGTTGTGACCGAGGGCGGTTTTGCCAAGCGCACCCCGGTCGAGGAGTACCGGGTCCAGGGACGAGGCGGAATCGGCATCCGCGCGATCCGCTTCTCTGATCAGCGCGGTGTGTTGGTCGGCGGTCTCATCGTGGACGAGGATGACGAGGTGTTCGTCATCATGGAGCGCGGCAAGATTGTGCGTTCCTCCGTTGCCGAGGTTTCGCAGACCGGACGCAATACAATGGGCGTTGTTTTCGCCAAGCCGGGCAAGCGCGACCGTATTATTGCAGTGACCCGCGGTTCTGGCCACGAAGACGAGGAACTTGACGAAGACGCAGTTGACGACGTTGTCGAGGGCACCTCGGAAGGGGAGGCCCCCACAGCGGAAGGCGACGTGCAGGACTCCGCCGCAAACGGGAGTGATGAGCAGTGAGCAATAGCGAAAAGCCAGGCAGGATCATTCGGACGTCGTCCGGGTCCACACGCCTGACGGCATCGAGCGATGCCGACAAGAGCAAGCCGGCAGAAGCTGAACAGAACAAGCCCGCGGCTACAACTCCGGAAGCTGGCTCAAAGCCCAAGGGTTCGCAGTCAAGCGGTGCCGCGGCTTCGGCGCCGGCGGGTTCGACCGGTGGTGCTGAACGCGCAGCTGACAAGCCGAAGGCAGGCTCGCAGCAGGCTGCGTCCGCGTCCGCTGGTGTGACCGCTTCTGGTCCCGTGCACTCGACGTCGAAGGGTGTGCGGATTGGCGGTAAGAAGGACAGCAGCGACTCCGGTGCTGCCAGCGGAAGCGCACGTTCCGCAGTAAGTGGGGCAGGAAGCGCGAGTGGGGCAGGCGCCTCGGCGGCTTCGGCACCCACCGGCAGCGGTGCTGGAAAGTCCCAGCAGGACAGCGCAAAGAAGGCCGACTCCGAGACCACGGTCATGAAGACCAGCGGTACTCGTACCACCGCGCAGGGTTCGCAGAATGCGGCTCAGACTGAAACGGTGAGCCCGTCCGGTGGGGAAGCCGCATCATCGGCTGCATCTGGCCCGGGTTCGGATGTGGGCGCGGCTTCTGGACCGTCGGCTGTGACTGCATCGTCCTCGCAGGGTCTGCGGATGTCCGGTTCCGCGCAGCGAAAGGGTCCGCGCACCGTCAAGCTGGCGGTATCGAAGGTCGACCCGTGGTCGGTCATGAAGATGACGTTCATGCTGTCGCTTGCCCTCGGCATTGCCACGATCGTCGTGATGTTTGTTCTGTGGCTGGTGCTCGAGGTGACGGGTACGTTCGGAAGCCTGCAGGCTGCACTCGCCGAATTCGCCGGCGAAGAAGGTGCTGACCAGCTGCTGCAGGTGTTCGGCCTGGGCAGGATCCTCAGTTTTGCCGTCATCATCGCGGTGGTCAATGTGATTCTCATGACCGCGCTGTCGACTCTGACGTCGATCATCTACAACATTGGTTCGAGCCTGGTGGGCGGCTTCCACCTGACGCTTACCGACGACTGACCTGCGAAGCACAGTTTTCGAAGCAGAACGCAGGCCCCGGGGTTCACTCGGGGCCTGCGTTTTTGTGTGGATGGAGAATGTTTGAGGCCGATTTTGCATTGTGGGGGACGTAGGGCTATAGTAGTTTTTCGGTTCACCCCGAAGGGGCCTATAGCTCAGGCGGTTAGAGCGCTTCGCTGATAACGAAGAGGTCCGTGGTTCAAGTCCACGTAGGCCCACGAACCAACTCAGATCGGAGGTTTTCGTGAAGAGATGGTTTGGTGCCGCGGCAACGACCGCAGCAGGACTGCTGACAGTCATGGTTCTTCGCAAGAAGAGGCAGGAAGGTCACAGCACTTGGTCTCAGTACACCGACAGGGTAGAATGAGACTTACCTCTTGGGGGTATGGCGCAATTGGTAGCGCATCTGCTTTGCAAGCAGAGGGTTAGGGGTTCGAGTCCCCTTACCTCCACT
>CABTZE010000142.1 GCA_902489215.1 uncultured Brevibacterium sp. | reverse complement strand
GGTCGGGGCAGGGATGTTCTCCATGATGGCCGCGAACAGCGGTTCGAGGTCGGTGCCTTCGGGCACTTCGCCGTCAGCGGGCTGTTCTGCCGAGGCGATTCCCGCGCGTGCCGACGCGAAGATGGTGGGCACGTCGAGAACTGCGTCAACGTCGATGTCGGGGTCTTCTTCCGAAAGGTCGCTTGCCAGTCCCAGCAGGAGGTCCTGGGCTTCTTCGACAACACCGTCGATGCGGGCGTCCGCACGGTCGGTCTTGTTGATCAGCAGGATGACGGGGAGTTTCGCTGCGAGTGCCTTGCGGAGCACGAAGCGGGTCTGCGGCAGCGGACCTTCCGAGGCGTCGACGAGGAGCACAACGCCGTCGACCATCGACAGGCCGCGTTCAACTTCGCCTCCGAAGTCGGCGTGTCCGGGGGTGTCGATGACGTTGATGGTGACGGGCTCACCGGGTGCCGACGGGCCGTTGTAGATGATCGAGGTGTTCTTCGCCAGGATCGTGATGCCCTTTTCACGTTCCAAGTCACCGGAGTCCATCACGCGGTCCTGGACCTCGCCGTGATCGCCGAACGCGCCGCCCTGTTTGAGCATCGCGTTGACCAGCGTGGTCTTTCCGTGGTCGACGTGCGCCACGATCGCTACGTTGCGGAGGTTGTTTTTGCGTGATGTCTCAGCTGCCATCAATTCACTTTCTTCTTAGAAGATCCAGACTCACTGCGTGGGCCCAACCGACAATTATAAGTCCGCGCCCGGTGTTCCCGGGCAGTGTTCACCAGCCGCGCTCCTGCCATTCGTCCAAGTGCGGCCTTTCGGCGCCGATCGTCGTGTGCGCGCCGTGGCCCGGCAGCACGACGGCGGTGTCGGGAAGAGCGTCGAAGATTCGCGAGCGCAGGTCGGCCATGAGGCTGGTGAAGTCTTCAGGGGACCAGGTTTTGCCGGGGCCTCCGGGGAACAGCGAGTCTCCGGAGATCAGCACGGTGTCTTCACCGTCGCGGATGATGAGCGCAATCGAGCCTGGTGTGTGTCCGCGAAGGTGGACGATCTCGATGGCAACGTCGCCGACGGTGATGGTGTCTTCATGCTGCAGGCGCTCGGTGATGACAACACCGGCCTCTTCTTCGATGGCATCGGCGTCGTACTCCCCCGCCGCAGACACAGCGCCGGTGTCCGCGAGCGCATCCGTCAGAGCCCGAACGTGATCCCAGTGGCGGTGGGTTGTCAGAACGCGTTCAACGGGTGCCTCTCCGATGAACTGTTTGATGGTTGGCCAGTCGTCTGCCGCGTCGACGAGCAGACGGGTGCCGCTGTCGCGGTGGGTCACCAGGTAGACGTTGTTCTCCATGTCCGAGACCGCGATCCAGCGGATCTCGAGTGACCGGGTGTTGATCGTGTTCTCAGCCATGTCAGCCTCCCTGACGCATCGGCGCGCGGGCCGATAGTGTTGTTGTCTGCTCCCAGTCCATCACAGAGAGGGTGTCGTGTTCGAGTCTTCTGCTGTCGCATGGACGGTGCTGTTGATTTCCGGCGCGTTTGAGGCCATGTGGGCTGCCGCTCTGGGTGAGTCTTCCTGGTCGATGCGCAAGCGGATCATTGTGTTCACGGTCGGCACGGTTGTGTCGATGGGAGGCCTGTACTTAGGCCTGACCGTGATCCCAGTCGGTGCGGGCTATGCCGCGTGGGTTGGTGTCGGTGCGGTCGCAGCTATTGCCTATTCGGCGCTGCGGGGTCGTGAGCAGCTCACCCTTCTGCGGCTGTTCTTTGTTTTCGTCCTCATTGCCGGGATCGTGGGCCTGGGGGTGTTCTCGTGAACCGCTTTGCGCCGACCACCCGCACGGGTGCGTGGATTGTTCTGCTGATCTCAGGTGCCTGTGAGTCTCTGTGGGCACACGCTCTGAGCAGCGGGCTGGGCAGCATCGGCTGGATTCTGCTGTTCTACGTGGGTCTTTTCGTGTCGCTTACGGGTCTGCGCATGGCCATGCGGATCATCCCGATGGGCACCGCCTACGCCATGTGGACGGGAATAGGCGCGGCAACGACCGCTGTGTGGGCGGCCGCTGCCGGTGAGCCTTTTCCTCTGCTCAAAATTGTGAGTCTGGTTCTTGTGGTGATCGGTGTGGCGGGCTTGGAGCTCACCAGCGGCCACGGACGTACTGCGGAGGGTACGGAATCTCGCGAGAGTTGATGCCGAGTTCGTGGGCGGCTCGCAGCGGCCATGACGGTTCGCGCAGTGCTGCCCGCCCGATGAGGACCGCATCTGCCTGCCCCGTGGTGAGGATGGTCTGTGCCTGGACGGGGTCGGTGATGAGACCAACGGCCGCCGTCGGCACTCCTGCCTGGCGGATCTTCTGTGCGAAGCCGGTCTGATAGCCCGGTCCCACGGGAATGTCAGCAGGAATGTTGCCTCCGCCGGACACGTCGATGAGGTCGCAGCCCTCTTCGTATAGAACCTGGGAAAGCTCCACCGCTTCGTCAATCCCGAAGCCGCCCTCTGCCCATTCGTCGGCGGAGATGCGCACAAGCACCGGGAAGTCTTCGGCCACCCGCGAGCGCACTTCGGCAAGAATGTCGCGCAGCAGCTTCCACCTGCCGGTGCCCGAGCCGTATTCGTCGTCGCGGTTATTCGACAGCGGGCTGAGGAAGGAGTGAATGAGATAGCCGTGGGCGGCGTGGATTTCGACGGTGTCGAATCCTGCTTCGACGGCCCTTTCTGCGGCCGCACCAAAAGCTTTGACGACATCCCTGATCTGCTCGGCGCTCATGGCAGAGGGTTCGGCAAGCCCCGGGTAGGCGAGGTCACTGGGTCCGAGTGTCGGCCAACCTCCGGCGTCCTTGGACACCGTCCCCTTTTCTTCGCCGGGAAACGGCCGATGCGTACTCGCCTTCCGGCCCGCGTGTGCCAGCTGAATGCCTATGGCGGCTCCCTGAGAGTGCGCTAAGTCGACAATCGGCTTCCACGCCTGGGCTTGTTCGTCGTTCCAGATGCCGGCATCCTGCGGTGAGATCCGACCTTCGGGAACAACGGCGGAGGCTTCCGTGATGATCAGGCCGAAGCCGCCGGCAGCGCGGGCACCGAGGTGCGTCAGGTGCCACTGGCCGGGCACGCCGTCGCGATTTTCGCAGGAGTACTGGCACATGGGCGGCAGCCACACGCGGTTGTGCACGGTCAGTCCCCGCAAGGCCATGGGGCTGAAAAGCTGTGTCATGAGTTCCTCACAGGTGGGTGCGGAAGAACTCGCCAAGGTGATCCGCTGCGAGTTCAGGGTGTTCGATCATGAAGATGTGAGCGGCATCCGGGATGGTCACATGCGTGCCGTTCTGTGCTGTTTCGGCCAGCTGCTGCATCGACTCGGGGGTGTTGACGACGTCCTGGGCGGCAGAAATCCACAGGGTGGGCACCGCAATGTCTGCGGTGCGCTCGGAGAGGTCGTAGTCAGCGAGCGCTTCACAGCAGGCGATGTAGGCCGCTTCAGGTGTTGTCAGCAGCTGGTGGGCGGCTATGTGGCCTGCGGCAAGGTCCTCGCTGAGGAAACCGGCGGCAAACCACAGGTCGAGGGTGTCAGGCACTGCCGGAGCAATGCCGTCTTCACGCACGCCGGCGATCCTGTCGTACCAGTCCTGAGGTTCGCCGAACTTGGCCGCTGTTGCCACCGGCGCTGCTGCGCGCACCCGATCGGAGTGGTTGAGGGCGAGCTCCTGTGCCACCCCACCGGAGATCGAACAGCCGGCGTAGCCGAAGGTCTCCGCACCGAGCTCATCGGCGATCTGGACGACACCTCGGGCCATCGAAGCAATCGAGACGGGCTCTTCAGCCGAGAAATCCCGCCCGATATCGGTGCCGTGTCCGGGAAGCTCAGTCAAGACCACTCGGAAGTCATCTGCCAGACGGGCGGCGACGGAAGCCCACACGGATGCGTGGGTGCCCAGGGGCGGTCCGAAGATGAGCGCAGGGAGGTCAGTCGCTTCGGGGTTGAGAACGGAATAGGCGAGATTCGTCATATCAACTCCAACGGTCAGTGGCCGGTTTTTCTTCCTGGGCAGCGGGTTCGATCAGCCGAATGACCCGCCTGACTTCTCGAGATAGCACTGCGGGCACAGGGACTCATAGGTGACGTCGGCCCCTTCGATTGCGACTTGCGAACCGGCGAACACGAAGTCCCCGTCTGCTTTGCGCCCGTTGAACATTGCCTTCTTACCGCAGCGGCAGATGGTTTTGAGCTCTTCGAGGGTGTGGGCGATCTCCAGCAGTCTGCGGGAACCGGGGAACGCCTGCGTGCGGAAGTCGGTGCGCAGGCCGTAGCACATCACCGGTACGTCTTGGCCCACCGCGATCCGCATGAGTCCCTCAATCTGCGTGGGCGTGAGGAACTGGGCTTCGTCCACCAAAAGGCAGGCAACCGGCTGAACCGGCTGGTCGACGTGAGTGATGAGTGCCGACGGGTCGGCGTATTCGGCGGCTTCGCGGAAAACGGTTTCAACATCATCGTCTTCGCGCACGAGGATGTCGACGGTGCGCGAAACTCCCAGGCGGGAAATGATCTTGTCCGCACCCTTCGTGTCGACGTACGGCTTGGCCAGCAGGATCCGCTGTCCGCGCTCCTCATAGTTGAACGCGGCCTGCAGCAGCGCTGTCGATTTGCCGGAGTTCATCGCCCCGTGCCGGAAATACAGTTTGGCCACCCTGTCCGTCCTTCCTTCGCGACCGGAAACAGGATACCGGCATCGACTCCTGCACCCGGCTGTTACAAGGGCGGCCGGTAGTGAGCTCTCCGTGTCGATAGAATGACTTCGACAATCCCAAAGCGAGTTGGAGTGATCCCTTTAATGGCAAAGATCATCTACACCCGCACCGACGAAGCGCCTCTGCTTGCAACGTATTCGCTCAAGCCGATCGTTGAAGCCTTCGCGCACACCGCCGGTGTCGAGGTTGAAACGCGCGACATCTCACTTGCCGGTCGAATCCTGGCGCAGTTTGGCGATGTCCTCCCCGAAGACCAGCAGCACCCTGACTCCCTGGCTGAGCTCGGCGAACTGGCCAAGAAGCCCGAAGCCAACATCATCAAGCTGCCCAACATTTCGGCTTCTGTTCCGCAGCTGAAGGCAGCCATTGCCGAACTCCAGAGCCAGGGCTACGACCTTCCGGAATTCCCGGAAGAACCGAAGACCGATGAAGAGCGCGACATCCGCGAACGCTACGGCACGCGCGGGAATCGCCTCGGCAGAACAGCCCGCTGACGGCGAAGTGCCCGAAGGCACCGACCTCGAACCGCTGTTCGCGGCCATCATGGAGAACATCCCTGC
>CABTZE010000141.1 GCA_902489215.1 uncultured Brevibacterium sp. | reverse complement strand
TGGTGCCGGGTTCAGCTTCGAGTGCGAAGCCGGCGTCCTTGAGGTCCTGTGCCCATTCGGGGTTGCCTTCGATCTTCCAACCCTGCTTGGCGGCCCAGCCGAGGTGGGTTTCGAAGACCTGGCCGATGTTCATTCGGCGCGGAACACCGTGCGGGTTGAGGATGATGTCGACGGGAGTTCCGTCTTCCATGAACGGCATGTCCTCAACCGGCAGGATGGTCGAGATGACGCCCTTGTTTCCGTGGCGTCCGGCCATCTTGTCACCGACGGTGATCTTGCGGCGCTGAGCCACATAGACACGGACCAGCTGGTTCACACCGGGGGTGAGTTCGTCGTCTTCTTCGCGGTCGAAGACCTTGACGGCGATCACGGTTCCGGTTTCACCGTGGGGCACCTTGAGCGAGGTGTCGCGGACTTCGCGCGACTTTTCGCCGAAGATGGCGCGCAGCAGGCGTTCTTCCGGGGTCAGTTCGGTTTCGCCCTTGGGTGTGACCTTTCCGACCAGAATGTCGCCGTCGGTGACTTCGGCGCCGATGCGGATGATGCCGCGGTCGTCGAGGTCAGCCAGTGCTTCCTGCGCGATGTTCGGGATGTCGCGGGTGATCTCTTCGGCACCGAGCTTGGTGTCGCGAGCGTCGACTTCGTATTCCTCGATGTGGATCGAGGAAAGGACGTCGTCCTGCACCATGCGCTGGGACAGGATGATCGCGTCTTCGAAGTTGTAGCCTTCCCACGACATGAACGCCACGAGGAGGTTCTTGCCGAGGGCCATTTCACCGTTCTGGGTGGACGGACCGTCTGCCAGGACCGCGCCGACCTCGACTCGGTCGCCTTCGGAGACGATGATCCGCTGGTTGTACGAGGTGCCGTGGTTGGAGCGGCGGAATTTCTCGGCTCGGTAGGTGGTCTGGGTGTCGTCGTCGTTCATGACGGTGACGTAGTCAGCGGAGACTTCGGTGACCACACCGGCCTTGTCGGCGGTGATGACATCGCCGGCGTCGATAGCCGAGCGGTACTCCATGCCGGTTCCGACCAGCGGTGCTTCGGAGCGGACAAGCGGAACAGCCTGACGCTGCATGTTCGCACCCATGAGGGCGCGGTTGGCGTCGTCGTGCTCGAGGAACGGAATGAGGGCCGTACCGACCGACACCATCTGACGTGCGGACACGTCCATGAAGTCGATCTCTTCCTTCGGCAGCAGTTCGGCTTCGCCGGAACCGCCCTTGGGGCGGGACAGGACGAAGTCTTCTGCGAAGCGCTGGTCGTCGGTCAGCGGAGCGTTTGCCTGCGCGATGTTGTAAGGGAGTTCATCGTCAGCCGTGAGGTAGCGCGTCTTGTCGGTGACAACACCGTTTTCGACGATCCGGTACGGGGTTTCGATGAAGCCGAACGGGTTGATGCGCGCGTAGGAGGCGAGCGAGCCGATCAGACCGATGTTGGGGCCTTCCGGCGTTTCGATGGGGCACATGCGTCCGTAGTGCGACGGGTGAACGTCGCGGACTTCCATGCCCGCACGGTCACGCGACAGACCGCCGGGGCCCAGAGCCGACAGGCGGCGCTTGTGGGTAAGGCCGGCCAGCGGGTTGTTCTGGTCCATGAACTGCGACAGCTGCGAGGTCCCGAAGAACTCCTTGATGGCTGCCACGACGGGGCGGATGTTGATGAGCGTCTGCGGGGTGATCGCTTCGACGTCCTGGGTGGTCATGCGTTCACGGACCACGCGCTCCATGCGCGAAAGACCGGTGCGGACCTGGCCTTCGATCAGTTCGCCGACGGCACGGATGCGGCGGTTGCCGAAGTGGTCGATGTCGTCGAGGGCAACAGGGATGTCAGTGTCTTCGCCGTCGCGAACGCCCTTGATGGTTTCGTGGCCGGCGTGCAGCGCGACGATGTAGTGAATGGCCGCCGCGATGTCGTCAGTTGTGAGGACGCCCTGCGTGACGTCTCCATCGACTCCGAGCTTGCGGTTGACCTTGTAGCGGCCGACCTTGGCAAGGTCGTAGCGCTTGGGGTTGAAGTAGAGGTTCTGCAGAAGGTTCTCTGCGGCTTCAACGGTGGCCGGTTCGGACGGGCGCAGCTTGCGGTAGATGTCGATGAGCGCTTCTTCACGCGTTTCGACGGTGTCCTTGGCCAGGGTTTCGCGGATCGACTCGAATTCGCCGTAGCGCTCGAGGATTTCCGAGGAGGTCCAGCCGAGCGCCTTGAGCAGCACCGTCACCGACTGCTTGCGCTTGCGGTCGAGGCGAACGCCGACCTGATCGCGCTTGTCGACTTCGAACTCGATCCACGCACCGCGCGACGGGATGATCTTCGCGGTGAAGATGTCCTTGTCGGAGGTCTTGTCCGGGTTGGATTCGAAGTAGGCGCCGGGAGAACGGACGAGCTGCGAAACAACGACGCGCTCGGTTCCGTTGATGATGAAGGTGCCCTTTGGGGTCATGAGCGGGAAGTCGCCCATGAACACCGTCTGGCTCTTGATCTCCATGGTGGAGGTGTTCATGAATTCGGCGGTCACGAACAGCGGCGCCGAATAGGTGATGTCGCGCTCCTTGCACTCGTCGATTGAGTACTTGGGCGGTTCAAAGCGGTGGTCGCGGAACGACAGCGACATGGATCCGGAGAAGTCTTCGATCGGGGAGATCTCTTCGAAGATGTCTTCGAGACCCGAGGTTTCCGGAACGGAGGTGTCGCCGTTCTCGATTGCTTCCGCAACTCGCTCCTGCCAGGCTTCCGAGCCGATCAGCCAGTCGAAGCTGTCGGTCTGCAGTCCCAGGAGGTTGGGAACTTCGAGGGGTTCGTGGATCTTCGCGAAGGAAATGCGCTGAGGCGGGTTAGCGGTCCTGATGTTTTCGTTGGCGGCGGCCAATGGGTTCCTTCCACGTTGTGGTCATCACTCGTGCGCTGCAGCGCTGAACCACCTGAAGTCCGACCGAGTCGCTTTGCGACACTCGCTTACGCCGACGTTACGGCGGATCCGGTCAAGGTGTGCTAGTTTGATGCCCACCGCTATATGAAGGCACAGCAAACCCACTGCAACACAAACAATCAGAATAGCTGATTGAAACCGCTATAGCAAGGCCCCTGTGGTAGGGTCGATCGTCTCCGCTCTTTTCTCCGCTCTGTACAGTCCGACTGCCGTCGCGACAAGCAGGGCGTTTTTCGTTCCCGCCTGCACTGCTGGGCAGCGCGTCCTCCCACCCTGTTCTCGACCTCCCATCTGCATCTGTGACCTATAGTCACCGTCCAAAATCTTGGAATCGGCGGCATTTTCGTTCAGCAGACGTGAGGGGCTTCACGTTAACCTGGGCCTATCTATTGGGAGGCTCAGATGCACAACCTGCCGCTTATACCCGCATCGCTCGGTTCGATGCCGCTGCTGCTCTTAGCGACGCTGGCCGCGTTCTTATACAGCGTCCTTCATCTGGTTCTGCCCTATCTGCGCAGTCGGAGAATGCCGGCCGGCGCCCAAGCCCGAGCCGCCGCTCCCCTGCCGCCAACCCGGCCCGGAGTTCCGACCCAGCCCCCAGTTCCACCTCGTCAGCCGAGCGCCCCACCCCAACCACAGCACCGGCCTGCACATCCGCACGACCCAACCCCAACAGCACAGCCACAGCACCCAGCGGCCAGGCCGCCCTACCCGGCTGCTGCACCTCAGGCGCAGCCAAGCAATGACGTCGCCCTCTACGCGAACATTCTGCTGGGGGTTGCAGCTGCGTTTCTCGTGATCGCAGCGTTCATCTTCGTGGGCTTCGCCCAGCACGCACTGCTGCGGGCCATCACGGTCATCGGCGCTGCCGTCATCACCTACGGCGCAGGCCTTAGCATTGCCATGCTGTCCTCGCGCCTGAAGCCCGTAGGCATCGCCCTGACGGCTGTCGGCCTCGTTCTGCTTCCGATTTCAGGAGCCGCTCTGGGCGGCCTGGACATCACGGGCGCGAAGACCGCGTGGCTTGTGGCTTCGGCGCTCGGGCTGATCAGCTGCACACTTGCGGCAGCGCTGCTGCGGTCAGAGCTCGTCACGTGGTTTGGTCTGCTGTTCATCGGCTCGACCGTGCTGTCGGTGATCAACTTCGGCGGGCCGTCGTTTGCCTACTACGGGGTCGGCCTGGTGGTCGTGTCGATGGCGTTCATCATCATCGGCCGTGTGCTCGAGGGCCCGTATACGGGCCGCCGGACTGCTGGCTCACGAGGTGCCGCAAACTTCCGCTCTTTCCTCTCTGCTGAGCGGGGTCAGCAGGTCCACTGGGCGCGACCCTTTGTCCTGTTGGGGCAGATCATCGCACCGGCTTCGGGAATCTGCGCGCTGATCACCCTGCCTGACGATTCACCGTGGGCGAAGGGCGTTTTCTGGCTTGTGCTGACGGTGTTCTACATCGTGCTGGGCATCTGCCGCAGCTGGACCTACGCACTCGGTGCTGCGCTGCTGACCAGCACGATCGGCATCACGACGCTGACGGGATCACTGTGCCGAACCTCCAACAGTCCCGCGTTCGGCGAAGGCGGCCGATACATGCCCGTGTGCGACGTGGCGGTCTCGACCGCAGGAATCGCCGCTTCAGTCGTGCAGATTCTCGTCATAACCGCCGCCTTTGCGATGTTTGTGCGGCAGGGTCGGAAGCTCACGGTACTCATCTCGCTGTACATCTCCGCGACGATCCTCACGGTGTCGACGCTGGCGGCCATGCGGAGGGCCTTCTCCGTCATCACGTTTTATGAGGATACTGGTCGTCCTGATGATTTCGGCGCGGCAGTCGATGCTGTACAGCTGCCGCTGCTGCTGATAGCAGTCTTCTTGGTGTTGGCAGGGATTGTCTGCGCGTGGGCGGCCTGGCGAGCAGACTCTGCATTCCTGCAGGCAACATCAGCAGTGTCGTTTGCAGCGGCTCCCCTGCTGGGCACGGGCTTTTCGAGGTTTGGACCCGATTGGACTTTCAGTGCTGCGCTGCTGACGCTGAACACCGTCATGGTCATAGGCCACGGTGCGCTGTCTTTTGCCGCGCGCACAAAAGCGGGCCGGCAGCGCCGACAGCTTCGCTCAGTGTCCATGATCTCTGCCATTGTCACCAGCATTGCCGGTGGCCTGCCCTTCACGCTTCTTGTGTGGTCGGACAGTTCGACTCTGATGATCTGGGCGCTGTTCGCAGCTGCCGTGGTGGCGACCGCAATCTTCGTCGGGGCGGCGTTCTTCTTCCGCTCTGCTGTAATTTCACTGGCAGCACTGTGCGCAGCCTTCGGTGGGACCGGGGCACTGGGCTTCATCATCAGCCTCTCTGCCGGAGCCAACTACAGCGCGGCTCTTTTCATCCCGGTGGCCGGCATCGGATCGGCTGTCCTGTGGCTCCCGGCGCCGCCCCCCGGGGGGCGGGGGGTTTTGGTTGCCCCTTTTTTCCCCGCCCTTTCCCCCCGGGGGGTGTCCCCCCCCCCCCCCGGGGG
>CABTZE010000140.1 GCA_902489215.1 uncultured Brevibacterium sp. | reverse complement strand
CCCCCCCCGCGCCGCCCCCCGCCTAATCAGGGGCGGGGCCGCGGCGGGGGGGCGGGGCCGCGGCGCCCGGCCCCCAGGCGCGGGCCCGCGGCGCTCCTTGCTTACAGCTTGCGGATGGCTGCGGCCATCGCTTCGAGTGCGTCCTGCACAATGGGCCGCGGTGTGCCCATGTTGAAGCGCACCCAGCCCTTGCCGGCCTGCCCGGTGGTCGCGCCGTCGTTCATGGCCACACGGGCTTCCTGCAGGAAGAACTGCTGGGGGCTCACGCCTTCGGGCAGGCGGGGGACCAGCGCGTTCGCATCAAAGAACGACAGGTACGTTCCCTGCGGTTTGATGTAGCCGAGCTCCGGAAGCTCTGCCGCTGCGAAGTCGGCAATGAAATCACGGGTCTGCTCGAGGTAGCCGAGAGTGTCGGCCAACCATTCGCCGCCCTCGCGGTAGGCGGTGATGCCGGCAATGACACCCGGTGTTGCCGCCGAAGCGGAGAACTGCGTACCGTGCTTCTTCCAGGCGGCCAGGTGCTCGTCGTTTGTGAAGATCAGCTGAGCGCACTTCAGGCCCGGGGTGTTGAACGACTTGGTGTGTGATGTCGCCGTCAGGGTGTGTCGTGCCGCAGCCTCTGAGGTCGAAGCGTAGGGAATGTGCTGGAAGCCGCTGTAGGTCAGCGGTGCGTGGATTTCATCCGAAAACACAAGAGCGCCGTTCTTTTCGACGATCTCGGTGATCTTTTCGAGTTCAGCCCGCGTGTACACGCGACCGGTGGGGTTGTGTGGATTGCACAGCACCAGCACGCCGCCGGGACCGCCGCCCGGGCCTGCCGTGGACAGTGCGGCATCGAGCGCTTCGAAGTCCATTTCCCAGTGTCGTCCGGCAAGCGGGGCGGGTACGTCTTCCCGGTCTGCCGAGGCGGAAAGCAGCTCCGGGGAGGGTTCGTCGACGATCTTCTGCGGCACCTCGACATGGTCGCGGAAGAATGCGCCGGGCACGGTGAGGAACGGCATGTACGCCGGTGTGGGCACCACGATTTTGGCGTCGCGGGGCACCAGAATGTCGAGGAAGCCGCCCATGCCCAGGAGAACATCGGACACGGGAGCCACGTTTTCGGCGGGGAATTCCCATCCGTAGCGTGAAGCGTAGAACTCGGAAGTGGCTTCGCTCAGGCCCTGCAGCAGTGCGGGTGGGGTGTAGCCGTACAGCTGGTTCTCGTCGATGACTTTGAGTGCTTCGCGGATGGCTGGCGCAATGCCGAAGTCCATTTCCGCAATCCATGCGCCGATCGCCCCGGGGTATTCCGCCCACTTACGGCTGCCGCGCTCTTCGATCTGCTTGCGAGTGATGCTGTCATACGGGTGCATGAAGCCAGCCTAGCGCCGCAGTCTGATGAGGGCACTCCACGTCGTCACATGCGCGAACGGTCTCCGGCACCTGCCCGATTTCATGCCTGACCGGCGGCGGGCGGCGTCTAGAACACTGCCGGTGACCGCCTCAGCACTTGTTAAGCACTCGTTCCATGGCGTCGCGTTCGGGCTTCGTCACCCACAGGGAGTACTTTTCCTTGACCCGGATCTGCAAGCCAACGTAAGTGCAGCGGTAGGACTTGTTCGGCGGCAGCCAGGAAGCGGCGTCCTTATTGCCCTTTGCGGAGTTTGTGGCTCCGTCGACGGCAATGAGGTTGAGCGGATCGTTGGCGAATTCGACGCGCTGCTCTTGGGTCAGCTGCTGTGCGCCGGTGATCCACGCGTTGTGCAGCGCAACAATGTGGTCGATCTGCACTTTTTGGCTGGTGGTCTGGCCGCGTTCGAAGTCGATCCGCTTGCCCGTGTAGGCATCCACGAGCGTGCCGGACATGACTTTGCAGCCACCATCGCGGGTGATGTTGACGAGGTCCCGGGCCAGGATGTCATCACGGGTGCGACAGCCGTTGAAGTCGGTGTCCGTCCACGCTTTGCCGAACTTTTCCACCCGCCCGTAGCCGGTGGCCGGGGCTTTTCCCTTCACGGGCAGCTTCTTCAGTGCGGCCAGTGATTTCTGGGCGCCGGGGTTGGTGGGCCCCACGTCCGAGGTGCCACCCGGCTTCTTCTGCGTCTGTGGCCTTTTCGGGGGTGGGGTGGGTGAGGGGCTCGGGCCTTCAGACGGTTCTTGGGTCGTCGTCGGAGTGGCGTTTGGGACGGGTGTTTCGACAGGTGAGGGTTCCGGCAGCGGGGCGCAGCCGCTGAGGGCGAGCAGTGCGATCAGCGCTGCCGGAGCCCACCTGCACGGTGAGCGCACAGACACTCAGGCTTCGCGCTGGAAGAATTCTTGACGCTGCTGGCCCAGTCCGTCGCCTTCGAGTTCAACAATGTCACCAGGAGCGAGGAACGGGTGTGTTCCGGCCATTGCCACACCGGCGGGTGTGCCCGTTGACACGATGTCGCCGGGTTCAAGAGTCATGTACTGGGACAGCTTGTACACGATGGTTCCGACGTCGAAGATCATCTTCGAGGTGTTGCCGTCCTGCCGTACTTCACCGTTGACCAGGGTGCGCAGGCCGACGTTGCTCGGGTCGATGGAATCAGCTGTCACGACCTTCGGTCCGATCGGGGTGGAGCTGGGCATGTTCTTGCCCAGACCCCACTGGGGTGTGAGGTTCTGGAAGGCACGTTCGGAGACATCGTTGACCAGGGTGAAGCCGGCAATCGCGGCAAGGCCCTCTTCAGCTGAAGCCAGTGCGTGGACGCGCTTGCCCATGACAAAGCCGAATTCGACTTCCCAGTCGGTTTTCTCTGAGCCCGGCAGAATGCCCACGGGGTCATTGGGGCCGACGATCGTATTGGGGTGCTTGAGGAAGGTGACCAGATTGGTGGGAATCGGCTGGCCCGCTTCTGCAGCGTGGTCGGTGTAGTTCAGGCCAATGCAGATGACAGCCTGCGGTGAGGCGATCGGTGCGCCGATCCGCTTGCCTTCGGCATCAAACGGCGGCAGCTGGCCCAGTTCAACCAGCGACTGCAGCTTGGGCAGCCCTTCCGCCCAGAAACGCGGGCCGAAGTCCCCGCCGAATTCGCTGACGGCAGAACTTGCATTGAAGTAGTGTTCGCCGTCCGTTACAACCGGGGTTTCCTGACCGGCCTGACCAATCCGCATAAGCTGCATGGGTTCCTCCTGTGTTTTCTTCAATCTAGACCAGGGCACTGACACGAAGGCTCCCGGGGAGCCGAACTCCGCCTCGTCAATCCGACTCCCACCTCGAACGAGGTGAAGAGCACACCCTGCCGTCCGGCGTTCACTCAGAAAAACACGGCATAGTAGTGGGGACGCGTACAGAAGGACACTCATGCTCGACACTCTTGCCGCTGCCTCAGCGGGGGCGACCGACATCATTGCCGCCCCAGCGTTTCTCGATCCGCAGCGGATCATCGAATCAGCAGGCCCGTGGATGCTCGCGGTTGTCGCACTCATCGTGTTCATCGAATCCGGTGTGCTGTTCCCGTTCCTGCCCGGTGACTCGCTGCTGTTCGTGGCGGGCCTCATGTCGCCGGCAATGGGCGTTCCCCTGTGGCAGCTGATTCCCGTCATCTGGATTGCCGCCATCTGCGGTGACCAGGTGGGGTACTTCCTGGGCTACCGGTTCGGCCGCAGGCTGTTCAAGGACGATGCCCGCGTTCTGTCGACAGCCCACCTGCGCCAGGCGGAAGAGTTCTTCATCAAGCACGGCGGGAAATCACTGTTCCTGGCCCGCTTCGTGCCGATCGTGCGGACCTTCGTGCCGCTGGCCGCCGGCGTCGCGCACTACAAGTACCGCAAATTCTTCTTCTGGAACGTGGCGGGCGGTCTCACGTGGGGCCTTGTGCTTCCAGTGGCCGGCTACTACCTGGGCACCTTCGACATCATCCGCGAACACGTGGACCTGTGGGTCATCGTCATCATCGGTCTGTCGCTCATCCCCGTGGCCATCGAAGTCATCCGCGAACGCCGCGCCTACAAGAAGGAACAGGCTGCTCGCGAGGCCGCCGGTCCGGCTGAAGGCCAGGACGCTGAAAGCGAAGAGCGCGGGGCCTGATCTGCCCCTTCCTGCTTTCTGAACTCGGAAAGCGCCGTCCTTTGCTGTGAATCTGTCGAAAGGGCCGTCACGACGGCAGGCGTAGAGTAGCTACCCGGAGCGGGCCTAATGCCGTTTCAGAATCTATGCGCCCAGTGCGCGAAGGAGTGAAACGATGACTCAGAAGATCAGTGCAGCAATCGTCGGCTACGGAAACCTCGGCAAGAGCGTTGAAAAGCTCATCGCCAAGCAGCCGGACATGGAGCTCTACGGAATCTTCTCCCGCCGCGACTCGCTGGAGACCGACGCCGCCGTCTACCCCGTGGCAGAAGCCGCCGAGCACAAAGACAAAGTCGACCTTCTGTTCCTGTGCCTGGGTTCGGCCACCGATATGCCCGAGCAGGCCGCGTCGTTTGCCGAAAACTTCACAACGGTCGACACCTACGACAACCACCACCTCATCCCCGCCCACCGCGAAAAGATGGACGCCGCGGCAAAGGCCGGCGGCAACGTCGCCATGATCTCCACCGGTTGGGACCCCGGCATGTTCTCCATCAACCGCACGATCGGCGAAGCCCTGTTCCCCAACGCCCAGCAGAACACCTTCTGGGGCCCGGGACTGTCGCAGGGCCACTCCGACGCCGTGCGCCGAGTGAAGGGTGTGAAGGCCGGCGTGCAGTACACGCTGCCGAAGGAAGAAGCCCTGCAGGCGGCTAAAGAAGGACGCGGCGAGGAAATCACCGGCGCGAACGCCCACCGCCGCCGCGTTGTCGCAGTTGCCGACGAAGCAGACCAGGAGCGCATCCGCCAGGAAATCGTGTCGATGCCCGACTACTTCGAGCCCTACGAAACAACCGTCGAATTCGTCAGCCAGGAAGTCTTCGACCGCGAACACCAGGGCATGCCCCACGGCGGTCACGTCATCACCTCGGGCGACCTGGGCGGTACACACCACTCGGTCGAATTCACCCTCGAACTCGAGCGCAACCCCGACTTCACCGCCGCCTCCCAGCTGGCCTACGGCCGCGCCGCGGTCCGTATGGCCCGCGAAGGCCGCACGGGTGCCGTCACAGTTCTCGAAGTTGCGCCGTACTTGCTGTCGACTGCCAGCCTTGACGAACTGGTGGCCCGCGACATCTGATAGTCGGTATGACTCGGATTGTTCTGGCCCGACACGGGCAAGCCTCCGCACATGCTGAGGACTATGACGTTCTGTCGCAGCTGGGCCACCACCAGGCCCGGCTGTTGGGCGGTGGGCTTGCCGCTCTGAAGCTGCACGATCCCGTGGTTGCCACCGGCACCCTCAAGCGGCAGATCGACACAGCGTCGATCATCTTCGGCGACGAGCTCGAAGCTCTGCGCGACGAGCGGTTCAACGAATACGACCACCGCCGCGTGATGGCTGAGTACACCCCGGACATGAAGCCGGAGGAGCCAGGTCGGCTGGACCGTGCGATGGCCCTGTGGATGGCTGATGCACAGTCGGATTTCCCGCCGTTTCTGCGT
>CABTZE010000139.1 GCA_902489215.1 uncultured Brevibacterium sp. | reverse complement strand
GCGATCACGTAGACCTCTGGGTGGCCAAAGAACCAGAACAGGTGCTGGTACAGAATCGGGCCACCGTTCTCAGGGCTGAAAATGTGGGCGCCGAGCACGCGGTCTGCAGCAACAGCGAACAGCGCAGCAGCCAGCGGCGGAAACGCCATCAGCACAAGAATACCCGTGATCAGGACGTTCCAGGAGAACACGGACAGACGGAACATCGTCATACCCGGAGCGCGCATGGTGATCACGGTGGTGATGAAGTTCACGGAACCGAGGATCGTACCGAAGCCCTGGAAGGCGATGCCGAGCGTCCACAGGTGACCGCCCAGGCCGGGTGTGAAAGTGGTGTTGTTCAGCGGTGCGTATGCGGTCCAGCCGAACGATGCCGCACCCTGCGGGGTCAGGAACCCGGAGCAGGCAATGAGCGAACCGAAGAGGAACACCCAGAAGGCAAACGCGTTAAGACGAGGGAACGCAACGTCGGGGGCACCGATCTGCAGCGGCATGATGACGTTGGCAAATCCAGCGAACAGCGGGGTTGCGAACATCAGCAGCATAAGCGTGCCGTGCATTGTGAACAGCTGGTTGTACTGTTCCTTTGTTTCGATGATCTGCATACCGGGCGCGAACAGCTCAAGACGAATGAGCACTGCCATAACACCGGCGACGCAGAAGAAGAGGAACGATGTAATCAGGTACATGTACCCGATGGTTTTGTGGTCGGTGGAGGTCAGCCAGTTGACGATGACCTTGCCCTTGCTCACCGGAACCTTCGGTGCAGCACCGAGGTCGACGGGGCGATCAGCTACCGCCGTCATTTGTCAGCACCTTCTTTCTGGTATGGGTTGGAGTACCAGTGTGTGCGGTCGAATTCTTCGCCGAGAACACCGGTGTTGCCCTCTTCACGGAGCTTGTTGGTGTAGGCAAGGTATTCGTCCTTCGACACAACCTTGACGTTGAAGATCATTTCGGAGTGGAACTCACCGCAGAGCTCAGCACACTTGCCGAGGTACTCGCCTTCCTTGAGGGCTTTGAGGTGGAGAGTCTCCACGCGGCCCGGAGTCATATCGCGCTTCTCGAGGAACGCGGGGACCCAGAAGGAGTGAATGACGTCGCGCGAGCGGAGCTGGATTTCGAGATCCGTGTTCGCGGGCAGGTACAGCGTCGGCGCTTCTTCACCGGGCTTTTCAGTGCCGTCCAGGTTGGCCTGGACACCTGCGTAGTGGACGTCCTGCGAGGTGTAGTTGAAGTCCCAAGCCCACTGCTTGCCGACAACCTCGATCTTCTCTTCGCCCGGCGTCTTGTCATTAGTGGTCTGATCGAACAGCGCCATGTTGTGGAAGAAGAAGCCGACAACAAGGATGATCGGGATGACCGTGTACATGATTTCGACGGGCATGTTGTACTGCAGCTGCACCGGCAGACCGCGGTCGTTCTTACGACGGCGGTACGCGACGATGCAGAAGAGCATCAGACCCCATGTAATGGCGCCTACGGCGAGAGCAGCAATCCAGCCTCCGGTCCACAGAGCTGTGTAAGCGTCTGTGTGGGACGTTGCGCCTTTCGAAGCAGCGGGCAGATAGCCCAGCTCCGGTGCACCGTTAGAGCAGCCGGCGAGGAGGGCGGTAGAAGCAAGGGCGCCTACGACGCTCACCTTCTTCGCCCAGGCCTTCGGAGACCTGCGTGCTGACTGATTCGGAGAATCCACGTGCAGCCTTTCGGATACCTAACGGGTGTTTCCTGTGCGCTTGACGGCGCCGACAGGCACGGCGTCAACCGACGGAAGTCACCCAACTCTGACTTTGTCCTAACCACCCTACCGCTAACAGGGGTTAAATTTCATACTCACCTGCTCATTGCATGAGAAAACCCTGTGTGTCATGGTCGCGAAGCCGCATTTCTACGGCTTTCGCGTACTCGAGCTCCGAAATTTCCGACACGCCGAGGGATTCCAAGTGTGGTGTTGACCACTGTGTGTCAATAAGCCAATGCGCTTCCGGGCTCCTGTTGTCCATGTGCTCGACGAGGCCCACAAGTGCGGCTTTCGACGCGTCGGTCCTTTTGTGAAACATGGACTCCCCCGCAAATACACTCCCGAGGTCAAGCCCGAAAAGTCCGCCGATGAGCTCACCGCTGGTGTCCCACACATCGACGGACTTCATCCAACCGGCTCTGGCCAGTTCTGTATAGACGTCCTGTATTTCTTCGGTTATCCATGCACCGGGGCGCGCTGGATCGGCGCACGCGGCCAAGACCTCATCGAACGACGTATTCCACGTAATTCTCATGTGACGCATCGACTTGCGAAGGCTCTTTGACACTTTGAGGTCGCCCGGCAGAAGCACTCCGCGGCTTTTCGGTGACCACCAGCCGAACCCGCCAGCTCCGGCGTCGCCGAGCTCCATTGGAAAAAGTCCGGCACGATAGGCAGAAACAATTCGGCCGATCTCGAGCTGCGGTGATACAGCTGCGAGATCGGCCGGTTGCATTCCCATTGACGAAGACGCGTCAGTGGAAAGAGTCGCCGCAGGCGCACGAGCCCGCAGCGTTGGGGTTGTCGATCGTAAAGCCCTGCTTTTCGATGGTGTCCGAGAAGTCGATGGTGGATCCATCGAGGTAAGGAACGCTCATGCGGTCGACGATGACCTCGACGCCGTCGAAATTGCGCACTGCGTCCCCGTCGAGGACGCGCTCGTCAAAGTACAGCTGATAGATCAGGCCGGAGCACCCTCCAGGCTGGACAGCAACACGCAGGCGAAGATCGTCGCGGCCTTCCTGCTCGAGGAGGCTGCGAACTTTGTCGGCTGCCGCTGAAGAAAGATCAACTCCGTGCGACGCCTGTTCTGTAACAGTCATATTCACTCCAATTCATCGGCAATGCCTACGGTACGTATGGAAACGGCTGGGGCAAGCATAGTATTCCCGGCCGACAACTCGGATCAGGCCCGTTCGCCCAGCCGTTTGAGCAGAAGAGCCTCGGACACAATAGCCCGCTTGAAATCAGGCAGGTAAAGACTTTCGTTGGCACTGTGGGCGCGAGTGTCGGGGTCTTCAATGCCAGTAACGAGGATCGAGGCGTTCGGGAAGACCTCGAGCAGGTCCGCAATGAACGGGATGGAGCCGCCCAAGCCCATCTTCACCGCTTCCTCCCCAAAGCCATCGGTCAGCGCTTCGAGTGCCTTGCCAAGAACCGGGTCAGATTCGTCCGCCTGCCAGGGGCTGCCGAACTCGGATGCGCCGAACTCGATCTGCGCGCCGAAGGGCACATGTTCTTCGAGGTGCTTGCGGAGCATGTTAAGAGCAGCCTCAGGGTCTTGCCCCGGCGCCAAACGCATCGACACTTTCGCACCGGCGCGAGCGTGCAGAGTGTTCGAGGAATCAGCCACGCTCGGCATGTCCATCCCAATGACGGTAAGTGCCGGCTGCGACCACAAACGCGAGGCGAGTGAGCCGCGCCCGATGAAGTCTGTCCCGGGCAGGACACCGGAATCGCGGCGCAGGTCTTCCTCGCTGTATTCAACAGCGGCCTCTTCAGAGGCGACGAGCCCCTCGACCGCCGGCGAACCGTCCTCGTTGTGCAGGCTGGACAGCAGGCGGATGAGGGCGAGCGGAGCGTCAGGCGCCACTCCCCCGTACATGCCGGAATGCACCGAGTGCTTCATCGTTCTGACGGTGAACTCGAGCGACGCCATGCCGCGCAGGCTCGTGGTCAGTGCAGGTTTGCCCTCCGCCCAGTTGCCGGAGTCGGCAACGATGATGACATCAGCAGCCAGCTTGTCCCGGTAGCGCTCAATGAAGTCTCGGAAGCTGGGAGAGCCGGCTTCTTCTTCACCTTCAATGAACAGAGTGACGCCGATATCAAGTTCGTCCGCCAGCAATCGCAGCGCAGTCAGGTGAACCAGGATGCCGGCTTTGTCATCTGCCGAACCACGACCGTAGGCACGGTCACCCTTCACCGTCAGCTCAAACGGTTCGGTATCCCAGTCATCTCGACTGCCAGCGGGCTGTACGTCGTGATGCGCGTACAGCAGAACCGTGGGCTGCCCTTCCGGAGCCGGACGGCGAGCCACTACCGCTGGATACCCCTCGCTGCCGTCCTGGTTGGCACCGTGCAGGATCTCGACGTTGTCAAAGCCGACTTCTTCGGCAAGCTCAGCTGTGAGCGCCGCTGAATCAGCGACGTGCTGAGGATCGACGTTCGGCCATGCGACAGACGGCACTGCGACGAGTTTTGTGAGGTCGGCAATGACATCCGAGTAGATGGCGTCCAACCGCTCGTGCAGAGCCTTGGACAGAGCAGTTCCGTGCTGTGAAGATTCAGAAATGGTCATGCTCCGATACTATTAGCGCCGTACAGCCACAGGAAGCAGCGCGCACAATACACGTGCGGAGAGCACTATCAGGAGACGAACCAGGCATGTCGGACAAGCCAGAATCCAACGAGCAGCACAGGGACCCCGAGGCGAAGAAGAATCGCCCGACCCCGTCCCGTCGCCAGCAGGAGCAGGCTCGCCGACGCCCCCTCGTACCCGAAGACCGTAAGACGGCCAAGGCGGAAGCACGCGCCGAAATGCGCCGTGAGCGCAACTACATCCGCGAACGGATGATGGAGGGCGATGAACGCTACCTGCCCGCTCGCGACGTCGGCCCGCAGCGCCGTTACATCCGCGACTACGTCGATGCCCGCTACTCCTTTGGCGAACTGCTCATCCCCATTGCCATGGTGATCCTGCTGGTGAGCCTGTTCATCCAAAACGTGCAGGTGCAGGCCTATTCGACCTACGTCATCTATGTCCTTCTGGGCCTTGTCGTGCTGGACGGCTTCATCATGCACTTCACCCTGAAGAAGAAGATGTCGGCCAAATTCGGGGCCGAAAACCTGCAGCGCGGCAACACCTTCTATGCGATCATGCGCAGCATTCAGCTGCGCATGCTCCGCACCCCCCGCGCACTCGTCGGCCGACGCGAATACCCGAACTGAAGTCCTCTATGGTCGCAGCTGCGCGACAGCTGCGACCTAAGGCTTGACTGCACCTTCGTCAGCGGCCGAGGATGTTCCGCGCCAGACGGGGGCCTTCGTAGATGAGGCCGGTGTAGACCTGAACCAAGTCCGCACCTGCCGCAATCCTGGCAAGGTAGTCAGCACGTGACTGCACGCCCCCAACAGAGATGACCGTCATGTCCGCGGCAACCCGCGAGCGGACCAAACGGAGAACCTCAAAAGAGCGCTCGGCAGCCGGGGCCCCCGAGATCCCGCCGGCCTCCGCCTCGGCAAGTTCGCGATCCGCACCCGTGAGAACCGAGCGGTCCAGAACAGTGTTGGTGCAGATGATTCCATCCAGACCAACCTCCGAAGCAAGGTCACAGACAGCCAGAACGTCATCATCGGCGAGGTCCGGCGCGATCTTGACCAGCACCGGGACGTGACCGAGCGTCGACCGCACGTCGGACGGATCGACGGCCGCTGTCTCTTCCAGAACCGCTGTGAGGATCGGGCGAAGCGCCTCGACTGTCTGCAGATCCCGCAATCCCGGCGTGTTGGGTGAAGAGACATTGATCACGAGGTAGTCGGCG
>CABTZE010000138.1 GCA_902489215.1 uncultured Brevibacterium sp. | reverse complement strand
GACGGTGACCAGAGGGCAGTCCCCCTGCCGCTGTCCGCTGAAGCACAGGCTGAGGCACGCCTGCTGATGCTGTCGGCAAACAACATCCTCAAGCCCTCGGACGGAAAGCCCGTGACCATGCCCACGCAGGACATGATCATCGGCATCTTCCACCTGACCTCCGAACGCGAAGACGTTCCCGGCATCGGCCGCGAATTCGGTTCGGTTTCGGAAGCCATCATGGCCTTCGACCGCGGCGAACTCGACCTCGGCGCCAAGGTGAAGATCCGGCTGAGCAACATTGTTCCGCACCGAAAGATGGAACTGCCGGAAGGCTGGGAACAGGGCGACACCCTCGTCCTGGAGACCACGCTGGGCCGTGCCCTGTTCAACAGGAACCTGCCGGACGACTACCCGTACGTCAACGAGACCATCGGCAAGAAGCAGCTCTCGAAGATCGTCAACCGCCTCGCAGACAACTACCCGCGTGTGGAAGTCGCCCAGGCGCTCGATAACTTCAAGGAAACCGGCTTCTACCACGCAACCCGCTCCGGTCTGACCGTCGCCATGAGCGACATCGTGTCGCCTGAATCCAAGGAGCAGTCGCTCAACGAAGCCGAAGAGCTCGTCGACAAGGTCGAAGACCAGTACGCGTTCGGTGCGCTCACCGACGAAGAGCGCCGTACCGAACTCGTCAAGATCTGGTCGGACACCACCGACAAGATCGCCGAGGCAATGCAGAAGAACTTCACTTCTGAGAACTCGATTCTGCGCCTCGTCGAGTCAGGTGCTTCCGGTAACTGGACGCAGGTCCGTCAGCTGGCCGCAATGCGCGGTCTCGTGACGAACCCGAAGGGTGAAATCATCCCGCGCCCGATTAAGTCGAACTACCGCGAAGGCCTGTCGGTCCTCGAATACTTCATCGCATCGCACGGTGCTCGTAAGGGTCTGGCAGACACCGCCCTGCGTACCGCAGACTCCGGTTACCTCACGCGTCGTCTGGTTGACGTTTCGCAGGATGTCATCATCCGCACCGAAACCACCGATTCGAAGCGCGGCATCACGCTGCCCGTCGCCCAGGA
Organism: uncultured Brevibacterium sp.; assembly: GCA_902489215.1. Classification (GTDB taxonomy): domain Bacteria; phylum Actinomycetota; class Actinomycetes; order Actinomycetales; family Brevibacteriaceae; genus Brevibacterium. The sequence continues at coordinate 4,518 of CABTZE010000138.1, read as the reverse complement.
AGACGCAAACGGCAACCTCGTTGTGCACGAATGGGCCGAAACCTCGGTTCTGGGCCGCCTCACGGCAGTCGACGTCACCGACGCCGACGGCAACGTCGTGGTGCCCGCCAAGACCGACATTTCGGTCGATGTGCTCGAACAGCTGGTCGCCGCCGGTGTCCGCGAAGTCAAGGTGCTGTCGGTTCTCACCGCAGACTCCGACGCGCAGATCTCCGCTGAACACTACGGCCGCTCGATGGCTACCGGAAAGCTCGTCGACATCGGTGAAGCAGTCGGCACCGTCGCAGCACAGTCGATTGGTGAACCCGGTACACAGTTGACCATGCGTACGTTCCACACCGGTGGTGTTGCCGCCGGCGGCGGCGGTGACATTACGCAGGGTCTGCCGCGTGTTACCGAGCTCTTCGAAGCACGTACGCCCAAGGGCTACGCACCGATCTCGGAAGCAGCCGGCAAGGTCAAGATCGACGACAGCCGCAAGACGCGCTACGTCATCGTGATCCCGTCTGACGGTTCCGACGAAATCGAGCACGCCGTCGGTCGCCGCGCCCAGCTTCTGGTTGAAGACGGCCAGAACATCGAAGCCGGCACCCAGCTGGTTGAAGGTGCTATCGACCCCAAGCAGGTGCTGCGCATCCGCGGTCGTCGCGACGCCGAAAAGTTCCTTGTCGACGAAGTCCAGAAGGTCTACCGTTCGCAGGGTGTCGGCATTCACGACAAGCACATCGAAGTCATCGTGCGTCAGATGCTGCGCCGCGTGACGGTCATCGAATCCGGTGACACCAACCTGCTGCCGGGTGAACTCGTCGACCGCGGCCGCTACCAGGATGAGAACAAGCGCGTCGTCGCAGAAGGCGGCCAGCCGGCCTCCGCACGTGACGAACTCATGGGCATTACGAAGGCGTCGCTGGCCACCGAATCGTGGCTGTCGGCTGCATCGTTCCAGGAGACCACGCGAGTCCTCACCGAAGCAGCTATGGAAGGCAAGTCCGACCCGCTGCTCGGCCTCAAGGAGAACGTCATCCTCGGTAAGCTCATCCCGGCTGGTACCGGTATGCACCGCTACCGCAACCTGGTTGTCGAACCGACCGACGAAGCCAAGCAGGAAATGTTCTCGAACACCTATGGCGACTTCTACCCGGCATTCGCCGGCGAAGGCTCGACCATTCCGCTCGAGGACTACGACTTCGGCGGCTTCGGCGACATCTGATTCGCTTGAGCGTCTGATTCGGCTTTGCTGCTGAATCACACAGCGTGACTCTGCGGGGGAGAGCCAGCTGGTTCTCACCCGTGACAAACGGCCCGGAGGGATTTCCCTCCGGGCCGTTTGCGTTGTGTGGGGCCGGTATTGGGTTGGGCTGGGCACAAAAGCTGGTGAGGTACGAGGCGGCGCCGGGTCGAGCTCACGAGGTGCCGCTTTGGCTAGTACTGGGCCTCCACCTCGGGAGCCCTTGGCCAACCCTGGCTTTCATGCTTATTGGGCCCTCCACCTCAGGAGTCCCGTTCCACAGCTGCCGCCCAGGCAGGGACCAGACCTCCACCTCCTGAATCCCCACCCACGCTTTAGCAACAAAAACTCCCGTTAGCAGTTGTTGCTAAGCCGCAGATCCCGGCTAAAGGGAGTCTTCGTGTTGCTAAGCCGCAGATCCCGGCTAACGGGTGTCTTGTTTCCTCCTGACCCTGTGACTTAAACCGTGATTGCCCACAAGTCCACAGAGTTATCCACAGATGCGGATACTGGGGTTGTGGAGCGCTGCGTTTACGGACGACAGTTTTATATGTTCAACGTATTTTCGCTCCAAGAAGCAAAGGCTTTCGGCGCTGAAAAGTGGGAGGTCGAAAGTGCTGTCGGCTGCTGCATCGAGCGGCTTTATCGCGCCTGCTATTTCGTCAATCGCACCTGCACCAAACACACTCAGTTCAACCGTTTCGCAGAACCCGAGATTCTGCAGCTGATGGGGGAGGCTGCCTCAATAGGGAAGGGACGAGCGTGGTTTGGTCTGCAGGAGAAGAAACACCTCGGCAAAGCCGAGTTCATCGGCCGGCGGCTGAGCGACGGCGATTCTCTCAGCCACACAACCGCCGCCCTGATTCATGGTCTGCCCGTGTTGTCCATTCCGCATAAGGTGCAGATCATCAACCCGTCACGATCGCGGTCCGGGGAAAGATTCACCCGGCGCCAAAGGCAGATTCGCCTAGCCGAAGAGATAGTCCTGTGGAACAGCATTCCAGTCACCGACCCAGTGCGCACCGTGCTGGATATTGCGACTGACATTTCGCTTGAGCAGGCAGTTGCCGCGTTTGATGCCTTTCTGCGCTCGGAGCCGGTTAAGGCTCAGGGCCGCAAGCATGCAGCTCGGGAGATCATCGCTTCGAATGCAAAGTTCTCTGCTTCGATGCGGGTGGTCAAGCTCATGGAGTACTCGACTGGGCTCGCGGAATCCTTCGGTGAAAGCGTCTGCATGGTGGTTATCCGCAACCTCGGCGTCAAGGGGCTGGTCCAGCAGGCCGCCATTGTCGATGAAAACGGCGAATTCGTTGCGCGGGTTGACGGCCTGATTCCAGACAAGCGCATCATCATCGAGTTTGACGGGTCCGTAAAGTATCGCGACACCGCTGCCGGTGGAATCAATGAACGCGGTGAACAGTTACTGCTCGAAAAACAGCGCGAACACAGGCTTCACGCGCTCGGCTACACGGTGGTGCGGATCATGTGGAACGACCTGCAGAATCCTCTGCAGCTGAGGGCGCGCCTGGCGGCAGTGGGCGCACTCGGCTGAAAAGGTCGTGGCTGACAGGGACGCCCGGGCAGAACGGTGCGTATTCGATGTCTTCGAGGGAAGCTGTGTCGTGTGGAACATAAGAAGTCCAAGTTGCCGTTTGCTCTTAAGCACGAAGTTGTAGACCGGTTTATTGCAGGTGAAACTGCGAGGGAACTAGCACGTGAGTATGAACTCGGTGGCCCGGACGTGGTTCTCCGGTGGGCACGACAACAGCGCAAGCGTGGCCGTGTGCGTGAGCAGAATGAGTCAGACTCAGGAACTGAGCAGGATCAGCTTCGACGTGAATACGAGAAGCTGCAGGCTGAGAACACGTATCTGAGAAAACTGATCGACCTCAAGGCGCAAGGCAGATTCTGAGCACAACGAGGTCGCTCATTGAGCCCTGGTGCCAAGTTCAGGTACTGAAGCGACGCGGGCCCACTATAGGTAAAGGGGCGGGGCGGCAGTTGGCGTGCTGATGGTGGCACTGGGGGAGCGGCCCACGCTTTAGCAACAAAAACTCCCGCTAGCAGTTGTTGCTAAGCCGCAGATTCCGGCTTAAGGGAGTTTCCCCGCGGCTAAAGCGCAGATTCCGGCTAACGGGTGTTTTTTATGGACAAACCGCCGAGGTGAAAGGGCGTACCGCCTAAGTGGGAAGGGTTGAACCGCCGAGGCGGAGCTCCAGTACCGCCGAGCCCTCAACCGTGCCCCACCTCGCCAGACCGCGCCTAACCCAGCAGCGCTTCCAGTTCGTCCCAGCGTTCCTTCGGCACAGCCTTCAGCGACTCTACGGCGTCGGCCATAGGCACGCGGATGATGTCGGTGCCGGAGAGGCTGGTCATGTAGCCCCAGCTGGCGTCGTGGATGAGGTCGACGGCGGCCAGACCCAGTCGTGTGGCAAGCACGCGGTCATAGGCGGTGGGCACGCCGCCGCGCTGCAGATGGCCGAGGATTGTCGCGCGGGTCTCGATGCCCGTCATGCGTTCCACTTCGGCTGCAACGTAGTCGCCGATTCCGCCGAACCGCGGCCTGCCGTCAGCGGCGATGGCCGCTACGCCTTCTTCTGCGTCAACGCCGACCGGAACGAACCCTTCGGCGACGACGACAATTGGTGCGCGTCCGCGGTCCCGAGCGCTTTCAACCCATTCGACGACCCGTTCCATCGTCACGGGGAACTCGGGCAACAGGATGGCCTGTGCGCCGGCGGCCATACCGGCGTGCAGCGCAATCCAGCCGACGTGACGGCCCATAACCTCAACGACCATGCACCGGTGGTGCGATTCTGCGGTGGTGCGCAGAGCGTCAATCGACCGCGTGGCGATTGCGGCTGCCGTGTCGAAGCCGAACGTGTAGTCGGTGCTGCCGAGGTCGTTGTCGATGGTTTTGGGAACGCCCACCACGGGCAGGCCTTCGTCGTCAGCGAGTCGTGCCGCCCCGGCCAGCGTGCCCTCCCCGCCGATGGCAATTACGCCGTCAATCCCGTTGTCCTTCATGACCTGACGCATGGCATCCGGTCCACCCCCGGAGTACGGGTGGGTGCGAGACGTGCCGAGAACAGTTCCACCTCGGCCGCTGATTCCGCGCACATCGTGCGTGGTCAGGGTATGGAGGTCGCCCTCCAGCAGGCCCCGCCACCCGTCGCGGATGCCGACGAATTCGTCCCCGGAGAGCCATACACCCTTGCGGACGGCGCCTCGGATGACGGCATTGAGTCCGGGGCAGTCGCCGCCGGATGTCAGGATTCCGATCTTCACTG
>CABTZE010000137.1 GCA_902489215.1 uncultured Brevibacterium sp. | reverse complement strand
GTTCCTCCCCCTTACAAAACGGTGGCCGCCGTCCCCGAGCACCCCACCCGCTGTTATTCACGCCAGCTCAGTCATCCAGCCAAGCGTTGGCGAATACGGCTCGCGACACCTCGGGAGCCGGCGGATGGAAGATACCCGCTGCAGCATCCCGGTAGAGACGCGAGGCTTCGGCAGCATTTCCAAAGCCCGCGCCTCCGGCACAGTGCAGTGCCGCCTCGGCATTCGCCCTGGCCGCTTTCTGTGCCATGTACTTAGCCGAGACAAAGCGCTGCGCCCATGCGGGACCGTAGTCCACACAGTCATCGAAATCGCGCGTGTAGGAATCAAGCTGCGCCGGAACAGCGGCAAACTCCAGAGCGGCATCGGCAACACGCACGCGGAACTCACCGATCTCCGTGTACGGCGCTCCCCCGTTCTTAGCCGAACGGCGCTTACGCAGAGCCTCCGAAGCGACCTCAAGAGCACGGCGAGCAAGACCCGCGTACACCGAAGCAATGAGCAGCTGGAAGTTCGCGGTGATGCCGAAGGTCAGCAGATCCGGGTTCGGGCCATCCGGGATGTGGCGCACAACCCGGTCAGACTCGAGAACGGCATCCTCCAGGATCGTGGCCCGCGAATGCGTGGCACGCATACCCAGAACATCCCAGTCGTCCGAAGACTTAACGCCCTCCGTACCGCGGGTGAGGAAACCGTAGACCAGCTCCGGACCATCGGCAGCGGTTTCATCCTTGCCGTGCACAATCAGCCTGGTCCAGGCAGGCGTCATCGACGTGAAGATCTTCACGCCCGACAAACGGTAGGAACCATCCTCCTGCGGCACTGCCTTCGTGTTCGAGCCCTGCAGAACCCAGTCATTGCCCGGCTCAGAAACACCGAAGGCAAAGACCTCACCGTCACGCGCTTCTTCCAGCGCGAACTGCAGCGACTTATCGCCGCGATTCCACATGGCCCGCATCATGCCGGTGCACACAAAGTGCATGTTCACACCCAGCGCGGTTGCCGGGGCGGCAGTCGCCAGCCGCTGCTGCAGACGCGACACTTCGTTCATACCCAAGCCCGGCCCGCCGAGCTCTTCGGGCACAAACAGCGTCAGATAGCCGCGCTGCTCAAGTTCTTCCAGATCTTCGAAGAAGAACGCATTATCGCGGTCATACTGTGCGGCACGCTCCCGGAAGCGCTCCAAAAGCTCATCCGGCAGGTACTTCTCTTCGAGTTCCACAAGTCGCTGTTCGCGGTCAGTCATACATCCTCCTGTCGGATCAACACCAGACCCGACTGCAGTTCATCCGTGTGGCTGGTCACGCCACTCCTCCCGTCCAGCCTAGTGCCGTAAGCCCCAACATGAGAGCAGCTGACATTACAAGGAAAACACCGATCTTCGGTGCGGCCCAGCGCACCCACGTCAGATACGGCACACCGGCGGTCACGCACGAACCGACCAGCCACGCCAGCACCGGCGACAGGATGTTCGTGAGCCCATCACCCAGCTGGAAGGCCTGCAGCGCCAGCTGGTGGTGCATGCCCAGAGCTGTGGCAATGGGAGCCAACAGCGGAATGAGGATCGCAGCCTTAGCCGCCGTCGACGGAATGATGAAGTTGATCGCCGCAAACAGCAGAACCATAAGCACCGCCGACCAGCCCAGGCTCACATCGCGCAGCGGCAGCGTGAGCGTGTAGACGATCGTGTCGAGAATCTTCGCTTCCTTCAGCAGGCCGGAAATCGAGCCGGCCATGCCGATGATGATCGCAATGAAGCCCATACTCGAAATGCCGCGGGCAATCGACTCCGCCAACGGGTTCCACTTAAAGCCGGCAGCCTTGCCGATGATGATCGCCGACACCAGGTTGGTTGCAAACATCACTTCGATGACCTGCTTCGAATCCACCAGAAGCGAATAGCCCACAACCACACCGAACTGTGCGATGAACAGCGCCAGCACAAGCAATGAGCGCATCTGCAGCTTCGTGGGAGCCACCGTGTCAGCCTCGCCTGCAGCGTCCCCTGCAGCCTCTCCTTCAACACCCGCAGCGTCAGCGTCACCACCTTCACCTCCGGTTGCAGCAAGAGCACCGTGCGGCCGCCAGCCGTGCTTCCACATGAGCGAACGCGTGGGGTCCTTCTGAATACGGCGCACGTACATCAGCACAAAGGCCAAGCCCGCCAGCATGAAGATGTTCATGATGAGCATGCGCATGCCGAAGCCGGAGTATGGCGGCAGGCCAATAAGCATCTGCGACACCGCCATGTGTGTGGGTCCCGTACCGAACCCGATGAGCGCGGCGAATGTTGTCACCGCAACGGCCACGATCCCATCAAGGCCGAGTTTGCGGGCAAACAGAACGCCAATCGGCACAATCGCAATCAGCGCGTCATTGCCGGAGAACCCGCCGATGTAGACCATGAGGCAGAACAGCCCGGACACCAGCAGCGGCGTGCTCTTGTCCTGCAGCTTGTAGATGGTGGAATCGAGCAGATTTTCAAACGCCTTTGATTCCAAAACCACGGAGACGTTCGCCCCGACCGACAGCACGGCGAAGGCAACCGGTGCCATGTTGACCGCACCGGTCAGCAGCATCATGAGTGCGCCGAAGAGGCTGACCGGTGATTGGTCTTCCAGATAGCGGAAGTCGTCCGGGTTGATCGAGCCGTCGGGGTTCTTCTGAAATTCCCCGGCGGGAATGAGATAGCCAGCGGCTGTGGCCGCGCCCAGAATGATGAACATGAGCCACAGCAGGTGCGGCATTTCCCAGCGCTTCTTCGGCTGGGTCTGTTCTGTTGTTTCGTCGGTTTGCGTGCCGGCCTGCGTTATTTGCGCGGCCGGCTTTTCGTCTTTTTCAGCCTGCGCGGTCTGCGCGGCCTTGCCGATTGTCGTCGACACGGTGAAGCTCCTGAATGCAGAAACGGATGAGGGGTGTCACCGCGGTGCATCGCTTCTCTGACGGCTGACCAGCCTGTCTGCAGGTTAGGTGGCGGGGAGCTCAGGCCACCACCCAGTGGGAGCCTGTGTTCAGACCGTTCGGATGAGAACTGAGCCGTTGTGCCCGCCGAAGCCGAAGGAATTCGACAGCACCGCGCACATACACGGACCCGCACGGTCAAGCGGCTTGCGAGCTGCGACAACGTCGAGCTTCGGGAAATCGGGCACGTCAAGGTTGACGGTCGGAGGAATCACACCGTCACGCAGGGCGCACACGCTGATGATCGCCTCGAGCACTCCCCCGGCACCCAGCAGGTGCCCGGTGGAGGACTTCACTGCCGTCACGGGAATCTGGCTGACAGCATCACCGAACACGGCTTCCAGGGCGAGGGCTTCTGCAGCATCCCCTGCCGAGGTGGAGGTCCCGTGCGCGTTCACGTGCCCCAGGGGTGCCCCTGCGGGTCCGCCCGTGGCGAAGTCCTCCGGGGTGAGACCAGCATCAGCCAGAGCCGCCCGCATAGCCGCGGCGGCGCCTCGTCCCTCAGGGTCGGGGGCGGTCGCGTGGTGGGCATCGGATGACGAACCGAATCCGGCCAGCTCAGCCAGTGCCTGCCCACCGCGGCGCTGCAGAACGGCATCGCTTTCCAGCACGATGGCGGCCGCGCCTGCGGACATGACGAAACCGGCCCGATCACGGTCGAAGGGGCGCGAAGCTTCCTTCGGACGGTCTTCGAAACCAGAGGCGAGTGCACGCATGTTCGCATTCGATGCGAGGTTGGCAGGGTTGATGCAGTCTTCGACGCCGATGACGATCGCGGCGTCCGCATAGCCGTGGCGCAGGGCCCGGAGTGCTTCTCCCAGACCCACGGCCCCGGATGCGCAGGTGGCGGACACGGCGTGAGCGGGGCCGGTGATTCCGTACCGCTGGCTGATGAGTGCTGCCGGCGAATCCGGTGCGCCGTGCATGGACAGGGTCAGCGGTACGCCGCGCTGGCCGTCTTCGGCGTAGGCGAGCGCCGCCCGCTGTTGCGGCCGGATGGGCCCAGACCCGGTGGCTGTCACGATCATGACCCGGGCGGGATCCCAGGGGAGGTCAGCTGACGAGGCGCCACTAGGGCTGGTCTGTATGTCTGCGGCTTCTTCGAGGGCCTGGTCGGCGGCCGCGATGGCCCACAGGTGGAAGTCTTCTAAGCGTCGGGCCAGGTGCCGGGGCACGTGGTCTTCCGCGTTGAAGCCGCTAACCTGCCCGCCGATGCGCACGCTGAGGCCTTCGAATTCCTGGCCTTCGAGCACTCCGATTCCGCTGTGTCCGTACTGGACGGCCTGCCAGGTTTCGGCAACCGTCAGACCGCTGGGCGTGATAGCGCCCGTTCCGGTAATCCAGACACGGCTGGGTTCAGAGTGGTGCGCGTTCACAGACGGACAACTCCTTCCCCACCGGCCTCAATGAGCCCCACTGTTTCAGTGGCTCGCACTTTACCGCCGACCGTGCGCGGCAGTGCCTCCACGGCGTAATACTTCGAAGGAACAAACTGTGGCGCCAAGTTTTTGCGCCCGTGTTCCCGCAGCGAGGCCTTGCTCAGCTCTTCGGGCAACACCGGGGCGGGGCCGTTCTGTTCCCGTGAGTCATTCTGTTCCTGTGAGTCTGGCCACACTCTGTCACCTGAATCGGCAGGCACCAGGTCACCGACTTCGACAACCAAAGCGACAGTGGTTCCGAGTGCAGCATCCGGCACGCCCACGGCAACAGCTTCGCGGTGCTGGCCGCCGACGGTGAGTCCCGCGTAGGCGCGTGTGACTTCCGGCAGTGCAACCTTGTGTCCGCCGACGTTGATAATGTCGCCCTTGCGTCCCAGAAGCTGCAGTTGGCGTTTGCCGTCCACCACGGTAGCCCGGCCCTGGTCTTCAACGGTTGCCCAGCCGTGTTCATCCAGCAGGTGAACATCGGCGGTGCCGGCAATGTAGTCATCGGAGCGAGACTCAGCGAGCACCCACAGTGTGCCGATTTCGCCATCGGGTACGGGGGTGCCCGCATCATCGCGAATCTCGACCTGGACGTCGTCGTAGATCTGATTCCACGTGCTGTCTTCACCGCGCGCATCCCCGATGAAGCCGATTTCGGCTGCCCCGTAGTAGCTGATGAGCCGCACGTGCGGCAGCACTTCGGCGAGATCCCTCCGCAATTCGTTGGGCAGATTCGCTCCGCCGACCACAATGAGTTCAAGACCCGCAAAATCCTTAGGCCTGCGGGTGGCTTGGGCAATGATGCCGCGCAGCACCGCCGGCACTGTGACAATCCGCGTAATGCGCTGCTGCGCCACACGCTTGCCCAGCCCCGGCAGGGAAAGCTCGTCAGCCAGGTGGACCTCTCCCCCGCTGGCCAGGCACTCAACCGCCGCGTACAGCGTCAGCGAATACGCAAACGCCCCGGGTGCAAGAGTCGCCACTCCCGGCAACGGCTCCAGATAGCGGGAAGACACCGCGAAGTTCGCCCTGTACTGGCCGCGGGTTTTGAGAAACGCCTTCGGGCTGCTGGTCGTGCCAGACGAAAAGAGCATGAGGTACGGCTCCTCAGCATCCCCCCCCTGTGGCGGCTCTGCCGGGTTTTCTCTCGCCCCCGGTTCCCCTAAAGGACGGACCCGCACCACCTCCCCCCCCCCC
>CABTZE010000136.1 GCA_902489215.1 uncultured Brevibacterium sp. | reverse complement strand
CGGCTCCCGTTGCCGGAGGCATAGCGGCGGGTTTGCGCACCAGGACGAAGCGGGTGACGGTGTCGTGGCGGTCGCCGATGTCATCGGCGAGGACTTCGAGTCCGTACCGCTGGGCGGCAAGAGCCGGGCACACGGCCGCCTGATAGTCGCTGCCGTCTTCAGAGGCCGCCTGCGCTGCGGCAGCGGTGCTCGAAGCCGGCACGTATGCCACTCCGGGCAGGTTTTTGGCCACCCAGCCGCGGGTCTGCGCTTCAGCGTGGGGGTGCGTGCCGAAGGCCGTGATGTCGCTCAGCTGAGTTCCGGGGTGTGCCGCGAGAACAAAGCGGACGTCGATGAGAGTTTCCGCAACGATCTGCAGCTCTCCGTGCTGGCTGAGCGCATCAAGCGTTGCGGGCACCCCGCCTTCGACCGAGTTCTCCATGGGCACAACCGCCCCCGAAAGATCACCGGCGGCCACCGCCGCGAGCGCTTCGTCCACACTGTGTGCGGGGATGCGCTGCGCGTCGGTGAAACCGCGATCGGCGATCAGGCGCAGGAGCGCGGCTTCCGTGAAGGTTGCGGCTGGGCCGAGGAACCCGAAGCGCAGAGTGTCTGTCATCGGATGGTCAGCTGACGCGACACAACACCGGCACGCGCACGGCGCTCGTCAGCGCTGAGCGGTTCCGTGTTCTTCAGCGCCTGGGCCAGGATTTCGGCGAATTCGCCGAGGACAGCGTCGACGTCGTCGGCGGTGACATCGGCACCGACTTCCCACACCGGGATGACGATGCCCTGGGTGCGGAAGGTGCCCAGGTAGCGGCCGATGCCGCCGAGGGTGTTCTTGCCGTCCGCGTGCAGGCGAGCCAGGGCGTCCATGACGGTGTCTTCGTTTTCGCCGATCGCCCAGCGGACGTAGCGGCCGTCACCCATTTCGGTCCAGTAGGCGCCCTCGGCTTCGACGAGCTTGTCGGTGGGGCTGATGAGGTTGTTGGCCTGTTCGATGGCCGCCTGGGTGTCTTCGTCACCGTCAAGCGAACCGTCCTGCGGAAGCCAGTAGTCGAAGGTTTCGTGGACGCGAACCTTGAACGGAGCGTCAAGGTCGAGAATGTCCTGCAGGCGCGGCCCCTGGCCGGGGCTGCTGGTCGCGGCAACGAAGCTGCCGGGTTCCATGTCTTTGACTTCCAGCAGTGCCGCTGCAAGGTCACGCGAGGGGTCGGGGCTGGACACTGCCACCTGGAGGCCGCCGAGAATCACGCCATCGTGGCGTTTGTGCGCCTGCCAGGCGGAAGGAAGGAGCGAGGCGATGACGACTTCGTCGCCGCCGAATTCGTCTTTCAGCTTGGCCGTGGCGGTTGCCGCAGGCACGAGTTCCTTGAGGCTGACAAGGTCAACCTCAAACGGCAGACCCTCATAAGGGCGGGGCACAAAGGCTGCGGCCTGGGCTTTTGCGAGGCGCTTGGCAATAACGTCTTTTGATGACTTCCTGGACTTCTTTCCCATGCCGCACAGTCTACGTGTGCGCTAGCGGTGCTTATACCACTGGGCGCGCAGAACCTGAGGGGCAGGCCCCGCCTCAGTGCACGCGGCTCAAGCCGTAGTCTCGAAGCATGCTGTACCCCGGACTGCAGGCAAATAAGGTCGCCGCGCGACACCGCCGCTACGCGGAGGCGCTCATGGCGGCCAGCTTCACCTTCGAGCTGCTCACCCCCGAACTCAGCGACGACGTCGAAGCGCTCGTCACGGGTCTTGCGCCAACGCCCGACCCGGACTCGAAAACGCTCGTGCCGTTTCACGTGGGAGACCAGGACGCCGGTCTTGTAGCACTCAACGAAGAAGGTGAGATCGTTGCCGCTCTCGTTGTCACAGCGGTCGACTTCAGCTCCGGAGGCGAACAGGAGCAGACACCCACAGCGCTTTTCATCCGCGGCCTGGCCACCGATCCGGACTTCCGGGGCAAAGGCCTCGGCACTGTCCTTCTGGGCATGGCCCCGCAGATTCTCAAACAGGCGGGCCTGCCCACACGCTGCCGTCTGATCACGCACATCCCGCAAGAGCGCGCCACGTTCTTCCACCGCGCAGGCTTCCAGGTGTGGGAACCGGGAACCGAAACCCCGCAGTCCGTGACCGACATGATGGAAACCCTCCTGCCGAAGGTCGCTCACGAACCCTGCCTGACCTTCCGTGAAGTAGCCTGAGCAGACCAAGCCAGCTGGCGCCTCGTGATGTTCAGCTGACCCGCCCGACCTGCACCCAGGAGGACGCATGACCGCGATCACCCCGTACCGCACTGAGATCAAGCAGGAGTGGATCGACTACAACGGGCACCTGTCAGAGGCCTACTACGTGCTCATCTGCGGTTTTGCCACGGATCAGCTCATGATCGACATCGGGCTGGATGAGGAGTACCGCAAGAGCACGGGATGTTCGCTCTACACGGTTGAGACCCACCTGCGGTACCTGCGGGAAATCGGCCCGAGTGCCCAAGTCGAGGTGCGTCCGCGTGTGGTCGGCGCCGCCGGTAAGAAGCTGCACATCGCCTACGAAATGTTCCACGGTGATGACCTCCTGTTCACGGAGGAAGTCATGTGCCTGCACGTCGACCAGAAGGCCGGATGCGCCGTCGACTTTCCCGACGAGGTGCTCGAGCGCCTGCAGCCGCTGATTGAAGAAGCACCCGCCTGGCTGGGCCGTTCAATCTCGATGTGAGGCTCCAGCGCTGATCTTCGAAGCGCACATCACGCCTGAAAACACCGCCCGTCGCCTGGATACGGCCGGCGGGGCACTCTTCGTACAACGGCTTCCGAACGTCCGGAAGCCTCGCCCACAAAGCCGCCTATCGTGTTACCGTGACTTTCACCAACGTAACTCAGATGATTCGAAAGCGGGCGGACAATGGCGACCAAAAACGGCACCGAGTTCTTTGGCCGTCGCATCAGCCGTCGCCGCCTGCTCGGCACGGCAACAGCCGTCGGAGCGGCCGGCATGCTCAGCGCCTGCGGTGTGAATACGACTCCTGAGTTCGACCTATCCAAACCCGTCAAGGGCGGAAAACTGCGAGTGGGCCTGACCGGCGGAACATCGGCCGACACCGTCGATGCGCACATTTCGGTCAACACCACCGACATCTGCCGCCAGCAGAATATGTACGAGGGCCTCATCGCCCGCGGCCACGACTACGAAGTCGAATACCGCCTGGCCACATCGGTGGAGCCCAACGAAGACGCAACCGTGTGGACCGCCAAGCTGCGCGAGGGCGTGAAATTCTCTGACGGTCGCGAAATGACTGCCGAAGACGTCATCGCCTCCTATGACCGCATTCGCGACCCCGACGACCCGAAGACGAACGCGGCCGTGCTCTCAACGCTCGACACAATGCACGCCAAGGGCAAATACGAAGTCGAGTTCCGCTTCAGCGCCCCCAACAGCGTCTTCGACGACCCCATGTCGCACTACGCCACATCGATCGTCCCTGCCGACTACGACCCGAAGAACCCCGTGGGCACGGGTCCGTTCATGCTCAAGTCCTTCGAACCGGCACTGTCGACCGTGCTGGAGAGGAACCCGCACTACTGGGACGGCACCCCACACCTGGACGAAATCGAACTGCTGAACTTCAACGACACTGACGCCGTCATCAACGCTCTGCTTTCAAACCAGGTGGACTGCGTCGCGCAGATCCCCGTGTCACTGGTCGAGGTCATCGAAGCTGACGAGCGCATGAAGATTCTCAACTCGGAAACCGGCATGTGGCTGCCCTTCACCATGCGAGTGGACAAAGCGCCGTTTGACGACAACCGCGTCCGCCAGGCCTTCCGCTTGGCGATCGACCGCGAGCAGATGATCAACCAGGTGCTCTCCGGCTACGGACAGGTGGGCAATGACATGTTCGGCGTCTACGACCCGGACTACCCCAAACAGTTCCCGCAGCGCCGCCGCGATGTGGAAAAGGCCAAGCAGCTGCTGGCGGATGCGGGCCACCCCGACGGGCTCACGGTTGAGCTGGTCACCGCGCCCATCCAGTCCGGAACCGTCGAAGCCGCCCAGGTGTTCGCCCAGCAGGCCCGCGACGCCGGCATCAACATCAAGATCCGTCGCGTAGACACCACCACGTTCTTCGGTGACAACTACCTGAAGTGGGATTTCGCCCAGTCGTTCTGGTACACCCGCAACTTCGCCCCGCAGGCAGACCAGTGCCTCATGGACAATTCACCGTTCAACGAAACCAACTGGGCCAGCGAAAAGACAAACGACATCGTCAAGCGAATCCAGGCCGAAACCGATCCCGAAAAGCGCAAGAAGATCGTCCAGGAGGGCCAGAAGCAGCAGTACGACGAAGGCGGATACATCATCTGGGGCTTCGCCAATCAGGTCGACGCCTACCAGAAGTACGTCGGCGGGCTGAAAAAGGACGCCACCGGCATCCCACTTTCGGGCTTCCGGTTCCGCGACGTGTGGATTGCGCAGGCATAGGCGGCAACCATGGCACAACTCATCTTCAAACGACTGCTCATCAGCATCTTCGTGCTGCTGGCGATTTCCGTCATCATCTTCGCAGCCACCCTGCTGCTGCCGGGAGACCCCGCCCGGGCCATCCTCGGCCAGCAGGCCACACCGGAAAGGCTCGCCGCGCTGCGCGAGCAGATGGACCTCGACAAGCCGGCCATCGTTCGGTACTTCCTGTGGTTGGGAGGCCTGTTCACCGGCGACTTCGGTACGTCGGCGGCCACCGGTGGCCCGGTCTCGGAGCTGCTTGCTCCGCGTATCGGCAATTCGATCATCCTCATGGTGCTCGCGGCTGTCGTATCAGTGCCGATCGGCCTGTTCTTCGGCATCGTGTCGGCCATTCACCGCGGCAAGCGCCGCGATTCGGCCATCACGTGGGTCACGCTCATCCTCGCGGCTATGCCGGAGTTCGTTGTCGGTGTCGCCCTCATCACGATCTTCGCAACGACCGTCTTCCCGATCCTGCCGGCCGTGACGATGTCCCCGCCGGGAACACCGGTGTGGCACCTGCCCCTGCAGCTCGTCCTGCCCACCCTCACGCTGGCGCTGGTCGTCGCTCCCTACATTGCGCGCATGATGCGGGCGACCATGGCCGAGGTTCTTGACTCCGGCTATGTCGAAATGGCGCGCCTGAAGGGCGTTCCCGAACGCACCGTCATCCTGCGCCACGCAGTTCCCCACGCCATCGGCCCGGTCGCACAGGTCATCGCCATCCAGCTGGCCTGGCTAGCCGGCGGTGTTGTGGTCGTAGAGTTCCTCTTCCGCTATCCCGGCATCGGCCAATCGCTCATCGACGCGGTCACCTACCGCGACGTTCAGGTGGTCCAGGCCATCACGCTGCTCGTGGCAATCGTGTACATCGTGGTCAACCTGTTGGCTGACATCGTCGGCATCGTCACCAACCCGAAGCTGAGGAAGTGATCATGTCAGCTCAGCAGAACCTCACACCGGCTGACGAAGACATCAAAGAGTCCCTCAGCCGCCCACCGCACGTGCTCAAGCGCATCTGGGCTCAGCGTGAAGGCAAGATCGGCGTGATCATCAGCGCCGCCGTCATCGGCCTGGCGCTGCTCGGACCGCTGCTGGCAGCCCCCATCACGGGCGTCACACCCTATGAGTTCGTCGGCAAGCCGTTCTCTGATCACGGCCTGTTCGGCACTGACAACCTCGG
>CABTZE010000135.1 GCA_902489215.1 uncultured Brevibacterium sp. | reverse complement strand
GGTCGAGAACAGACAGGGAGTCACGCACTGAACCGCCGCCGGCGCGGACCACAAGCGGCAACACGCCCTTGCCCACCGGCACACCCTCCTGCTGGCACAGGTGATCCAGATAGGAGGTCATGGTGTCCGGCGGCACCAAGCGGAACGGGTAGTGGTGAGTGCGCGAGCGAATAGTGCCGATGACCTTTTCAGGTTCGGTCGTGGCGAAGATGAATTTGACGTGCTCTGGTGGTTCTTCCACCAGTTTGAGCAGCGCGTTGAAGCCCTGCGGGGTAACCATGTGGGCTTCGTCGAGGATGAATACCTTGTAGCGGTCTCGAGCCGGCGCGTAGACAGCACGTTCGCGCAGGTCACGCGCATCATCGACACCGGAGTTCGATGCGGCGTCGATTTCCACGACGTCCAGTGATCCCGGTCCGCCCGTTGCGAGGTCGCGGCAGCTGGCGCATTCACCGCACGGCGTGGGCGTGGGCCCTTCCGCGCAGTTGAGGCACCGCGCCAGAATGCGCGCACTGGTGGTTTTGCCGCAGCCGCGTGGGCCGGAGAACAGGTACGCGTGGTTGACCCGACCACCGGCCAGAGCGGCCTTGAGCGGATCGGTCACATGTTCCTGGCCGATCACCTGGTCGAAGGTGTCGGGGCGATAGCGACGATACAGAGCTGTTGACACGTCTACAGCCTACTTGGAGCCACTGACATGAGATCTGCGCCAGGCCCCATTCAGATCTTCTCCGAGCGCACCTCGACCTGAGCCTGCTCCTGTCGTCCAAGCGCGTAGAGCACGATTTCGGAGGGTTTGCCGGAGACCACTTTAGATTTGACGTCGGTCTTGCCGAACGAGAACTCTCCGACGCCCGGCGCGATGAACTTCACTGCTGTTTCTGGCCGCCACGGGGGAAGGCGCACCATAGTCGGCAGCGCCGACCACAGCTGCTGTTCGAGTTCGGGCAGGATGTTGCGGCGGGTCCACCCGCGGCGAGCCCGGCGAACATCTTCTACGTGCACGTAGAACTCGACTGTGTTCGCAAGGATTTCACCTGGCCCCCAGCCAACCGGAGACAACACTCCGGGACCTTCTGCGACCATTCCGACGAGCTGCTTCCAGTCGAGTTCGCTGAGTTCGTTCCGGCGCTGCTCAGAGCGCTTGCTCAGGAACGGAATTTTGGCGGTCGTCTCGGTCGCTTCGCCCGCCATAGCCGACGGGTAGCGGTCGCGGATGACGATGTGGACGGCGAGCTCGCGCGTGCTCCAGCCGTCACAGAGAGTAGGGGCATCTGGGCCGACTTCGCGGAGAAGAGCCGCGAGCGTGAGCCTCTCGGAACGGGCGAAATTCGTCATGTGTCCCAGCCTAGTCACACAGTGCGGATTTGGATACGCCCAAATGCGCAGAAGCTCCACTCAAAAAGGGCGCATCACCCAAGCACTCTGTCTTTCCAGGCGCGGAAGAAATCATCCACCCGACTGAGTGACCGGTAGTCGGCCAGTTCATCAGCCCGGGTCGGCCCATCGGTGATGATGACCACCGGCCTGCCCTCTTTCGCGGCTTGGCGCACCAAGCGCAGGCCGGACATAACAGCCAGGGATGTGCCGGCCGCTATCAGGCCCGGAGCTGCGGCTGCCGCGGCAGCCGCATCCAGGGAGCGCTCCCTGGGCACTGTTTCGCCGAAGAACACCACATCGGGCTTGAGCAGACCTTCGCAAGCGGGACAGTCGATCATGCGAAAGTCGGCGGTGTCCTGCAGGGGAACATCTCCATCGGGCGCAATTTCGACCATGTCGATGGCCTCCCTGTGGTCACGCAGGAAGTTCGCGTTCTCTTCATCGAGCCTCTGCTGCACCCATTCGCGGTCGTACATTGCCCGGCAGTCCAGGCACACAACGCGATCCAACCGGCCGTGAAGATCCAGAACTCCCCGCGAACCGGCCTTTTGGTGCAGACCGTCGACGTTCTGCGTAAGGAGTGCCGCCGGGTACAGGTGAGCCAATGACAAATGCGCTTCATTGGGCTGAGCGTCGCGCATGAAAGACCACCCCATCCAAGACCGCGCCCAGTAGTGGGTGTGGTTTTCCCGGGATGCGGTCAGCTGCTGGAACGTCATGGGCTGACGGTTGACTGACGATGGGCCGCGATAGTCAGGCAACCCCGAACCGGTGCTGAACCCGGCTCCGGTCAGAACAGCCCAGTCGCGAACCGGCCGGGAGCACAGCACGTCGAGGATCTGCTCGTCCGGGTGACTCGGCTCCGGACGGGCGATCCCGCGCAGTGGGTCGCGAATAATGCTCATGGGGCTCCTTGCGGCGATACAGTGGCCGTATGGCTACCGTACTCTTGGTCCACCACTCCCCCACAGACACGGTCACACCGCTTGCCGAAGCGGCACGAGCAGGCGTGTGCATGCCGGAACTCGAAGGCGTTGAACTCGTTGAGCGCCAGGCTCTCGAGGCGACCGTTGAGGATGTTCTTGCGGCTGACGCCTACGTGCTGGGCACCACCGCGAACTTCGGCTACATTTCCGGCGCGCTCAAGCACTTCTTCGACACCGTGTATGACGATGTGCGCGAACCCACCAAAGGCCGCCCCTTCACGTACTGGATCCGCGGCGGATTCGACACGACCGGCGCCGAAAGGGCAATGGAGCAGATCACCACCGGTCTGGGGTGGAAGCTCGCGGCCCCCACGGTCGTCTTCACCGGCGATGTCACCGACGAACGCAGAGAACAGCTGACAGAGGCCGCGGCAACCGTCGCCGCATCAGTCATGGGCTGACTCGTCGGCAACACAAAGGGCGGCTGCGGTTCTCCACCGCGGCCGCCCTTTGCACTGCCGGACAGGTCCGGACTTACCGGACCGTTCCGAACGAAGTCACTTGTTGAACTTGTCCTTGACTTCGTTCACCTTGTCCTTGGCGTTGTTGATGTCGTCCTGGTGTTCGTTGACGGTGTCCTTCGCGTCGTTGAACTTGTCCTTGGCGTCGTTGAACTTATCTCCGAGTCCCATTGTTCAGACTCCTTTCGTATCGACTGCTCTTCCACACTTTCGCATCTGACCCCGGCCTGTAAAGCTCAGCAGGTGAACTTCAGCTGAAAAGACCCGGATAAACTGTTCAGCGCAGAAGCCCCGTAGAAAGGCACTTGTGACCACGAATCCCGCGGAGCGCCCGCAGCTGCGCCAGGAGGACCAGCTGTGGATCACCTCTGAAATCAATCAGCCCAGCTGGAACTTCATCAGCGGCTTCGGTTTTTTCTTCTTCTCCGCCGGCCTTGTCTACACGGTCCTGACTTCGCCGCTGTCCGGCCCCGCAAAGACAATTGCGACTCTCGCGTCGCTGCTGGTCGTTGTGCCCGGCATCTACTTCATCAAAATCGGCTTGGCACGCATCATTCCCCTGCGCCGCCTGCGCAAGGCTGTCACACCGATTGCCCATCTGGATGTCGATGCTGTGCACGGGCACAATCCCGATGTCCTCATCGTCGAACTTTCCAACGCACACTCATATCTGATCACCGGCCCCGCGGTGAACTATTTGGCACACACAAATGTGCTGCACGGCTCCCAGCGCCCGGACGACCTTTCATTCGACTTCTTCTCGACCCCACCCACTGCCGATGACGAGGCGGCCTCCCCCGTCCGCATGCTCATCGCCGATCACGGTTCCGCTGTGGGCAATGCGGAGTGGTACGCGGAAGCCTGAGCTGCCCCCGCTTGAGAAGCACGCACGGGTCGACTTTCTTCGGAAACCGTGCGACTATTTTTGGACTCCTTTCAGGTTCTCAGTAAGGTCGTTATGCGCACTCGCCTTGCATCAGCAGCCCTCAGCATTGCTTTGATCACAGCTCTCACCGCCCAGCCGGCGGCAGCCGTGAGCCTCAACAAGCACTCGCTTGACTCGTTCCCCGGACAGACACAGCAGAACACATCGCAGAAATCTGCTCCCGTCAAGGAAAAGACGCAGGCCGTCGAATCCGACACCCCGACCGAAATCACGGCGACGACAGACGAACGTCCTGATTCGTCCGTCACCGTCCTCGGTGCCGTGTGGGACGAAGGCGAAGCACCGCGCAAGGTTGAATACCGCACGCAGATCGACGGCGAATGGACGCCGTGGACGCCCTTCGAGATTGACGATTCTGCAGGCCCCGACTTCGGCACGGAAGAGTCCCGCAACGCCAAAGCCGGCACCGAACCGCTCATCGTGTCCGATGACGAAAAGGCTGAAGTCCGCACCGTGGGCGGCGAAGTCGAAGTCTCGACCGTTGTCGCCGAAACCGTCGACGAACCTGCATCAGCCAGCGGCACCGTCGAAAACGCCGCCTTCTCCGGTGAAGTGTTGGCGCAGGGCGCAGCTGTCGATGGCGGCCTGAACTACGTCAGCCGCAAGGACTGGGGCGCAAACGAAAAGATCGTCGGCAAGATCGACACGACCAAGCAGAACAAGGCCCTGACCCTGCACCACACGGCCGGCAAGTCCGTGTACTCCCGCAGTGAGGTCCCTGGCATCCTGCGCGGCATCCAGAACTACCACGTGAAGTCCCGCGGCTGGTCTGACATCGGCTACAACATGCTCGTTGACCGCTTCGGCACGATTTACGAAGGTCGCCGCGGCGGTTTCGACACCGGCATCGTCGGCGCCCACGCGGCGGGAGCGAACACGGGCACCTTCGGGGTGGCAGTGCTGGGCACCTATTCTTCGCGCAAAGTCCCGACCGCTGTGACTGACGCTGTGGCCAAGATCGCGGTGTGGCAGGGACAGCGTTGGAACTACGATCCGACCACGAAGTTCCAGTACACCTCGGGCGGTGGAGGATCTTCGCGCTTCAAGCCCGGCACCAAGGTCACTCTGCCGCGCATCTTCGCCCACCGTGATGTTGGCCGCACCGACTGCCCCGGCAATTCGCTCTATTCGAAGCTCGGTGCCATCCGCTCGCAGGCGAAGAAACTGTGGACTCCGCCATATAAGACCAGCGGCGCAATCGGCACGTTCTACAACAAAAACAAGTCCAAGACCGGTGCACCCACGCAGGCTATGAAGTGCGGTCTGCGCGACGGTGGCTGCTTCCAGAAGTTCAGGAACGGATCCGTCCACTGGTCGAAGAAGAGCGGTGCCCACTTCACCCGCGCCGGCGGCACGATCCAGAAGAAGTGGGGCACCGGCAAATGGGAGCGGGGGCCGCTGGGCTACCCCACCTCGGAGCAGGTGAACTTCAAATACCGTTCCGGTGC
Organism: uncultured Brevibacterium sp.; assembly: GCA_902489215.1. Lineage (GTDB taxonomy): Bacteria > Actinomycetota > Actinomycetes > Actinomycetales > Brevibacteriaceae > Brevibacterium. The sequence continues at coordinate 432 of CABTZE010000135.1, read as the reverse complement.
CTACTACCAGAACTTCCAAAACGGCATGATCATCCACCACAAGAAAACCGGCACGTGGATTCTCAAGGGCGCCATTCGCACCAAGTGGAAGGCACTCGGCTGGGAGCGCGGCTACTCCAAACTGCCCATCAGCGACGAGAAGTGCGGCCTGAAGAACCGCGGCTGCTTCCAGCGCTTCGAGGGTTCATCAATCCACTGGACATCCGCCTCGGGCGCGCACGCGACCAAGCGAGGCTCCGCAATCCAGAAGGCATGGAAGAGTCAAAGTTACGAACGGGGCCGTCTGGGCTACCCCACCTCCGAAGAATTCACGTGGGGCAAGTACGTTCGCCAGGAGTTCCAGGGCGGATACGTCCTGTGGTCCCGAAACACGAAGAAGACCACGATCCGCTACGGCCGCTGATCATGTTCTGAAATGACGAGGTGCCGCTC
>CABTZE010000134.1 GCA_902489215.1 uncultured Brevibacterium sp. | reverse complement strand
GAGCTGAAAACGCCGATGACGAGCATCGCAGGCTACACCGACGGCATCCTCGACGGGACCATCCCACCAGAGAAGGAGAAGGAATATCTGCACATCATCTCCGACGAGAGCCGGCGGCTGAGCCGTCTCGTGCGCCGGATGCTCGAGGTCTCGCAGCTTCAGTCGCGCGACGTGATGCGCAGCAAGGCGCCCTTCGACGTGTGCGAGAGCATGCGGCGGGTGCTTATCTCAATGGAAAAGAAGATCACCGACCGCGGGCTGGACGTGGAGGCCGACATCCCCGACGAGCCGGTCACCCGGCCCGACCCGGACCACCCCCCCCCCGCGCCGCCCCGCCCCCCCCCGCCCCCCCCGCGAGGGGCGCCGCCCCCGCCGATGGGCACGACGCCATCGTCGTCCGAGCCGTGCTCTTCAACGACGCGGGCCCACGCTGAATCCAGCACGTTCGGCGAGATGACACGCACCCGGACTCGATATGCCAGGTCTTGAGTTGTGTGCCGATCAAACCAGTCATCGGACACTTTCCAGATTGTCATGACTCAAGTATCAAACTAAGCACCTGACGCCGCAATGAGCGGAAGGATTCGCCGTGTCGGCATAGCGATCGCAATCATTGTCGAGTACTCTCACTCGGACCTATCGTCAGGCAACGTCGATGGTCTGAATCTGCTCGATTTCAGAGAAGACCCTGTCTTCTGCCACATCAAGGTCGTACTGAGTCTGCAACCCAAGCCAGAACTGAGGGCTCATACCAAAGAACTTCGCCAGTCGAAGGGCAGTGTCAGCAGTGATCGCACGCTTACCGTGCACGATCTCGTTGATTCGCCGAGGCGGGACTCCGACTGAGACCGCGAGCTTATGCTGTGTGATGCCCAGGTCTTTAAGGAAGTCCTCCATGAGGACTTCTCCCGGGTGAACCGGAGGGAGCTTGTCAGTGGTAGTGAACAACATCATCCTCCTCTGACCTCGTAATGGTGTAATCACGATGAATATGCGCTGTTGCGTGACCCCACTCGCTCGCTTTAACCCGCGCTTGGTGCGAATCGAACGATGCTTGGTCAGTGAATTGTTCTGACACATTCCATACAAGCGGGTCATCAGATTGAGTGACCTCGAAGCGCAGACACCCGGGTTCATCACGAGAGAGCTCAACGTGCTTTGGAAGGAACCGTTCAACGATCGAAACATCTCTGACGTTCCCGCAGATCAGGGTGCCGTTCAGCTCGATCATGCTCATAGAACAACTCCGTCAAAAGTCAGACGTTGCTAAACGTTAAACCGGAACTCGACGACGTTCAGGCGGTTAGGTACATCACGACCGCGTCACTTGCGGACAATCGCCGAGGGCCGCCAGCGTGCGAAACCACCCTCGGAACTGGGCACCGACACTTTTGTCAACGTCTACTGGTTGAGGGGTAAGTTAGGACTCAAGTCGCCAATCAAGCCCGTCGCGGAGGAACAAGATCCGCACATGGCGTCGATCCGCTGACCCCTGCCAGAACTCCACGCGAGTGGGAACCACGCGCCAGACGACCCACTCGTCTGGATTAACACCCTCCTGCGCCGCAGCGCTTCGAGCGCGCAGGTCGGCCAAGCACTCTTCTCGCGAAGCCTCGATCACGGGACCACGCACTCGCACGGAGCGCATGATTGGCTGCCACCAGAAGGTGAGCGCCGCATGTGAACTAGCCTCCAGTTGGATGGCCTTGGCGCTCGTACGAGTGCTGGCGAATGCCCACCCGTTAGCGCCCACGTCTTTCAACACCAATACCCTGGCATCGGGCACCCCCTGCGAGTCGACCGTCGAAAGGGTCATCGCGTGCGGCTCAGCGACCTCGCACTGGCGAGCGTCCTCCAACCAGTCGAGGAATAGGGCAACCGGATCGTCAGGCACGTCATCGAGGTTTAGCGGCGGTGCAGCTCCCGTCAACGACGGGATCGAACGCAGCAAGGACCTGGTCTCGTCGGTCATGCGACCTCCAAAGGGGAAATCGTCGCGATCGTGTCCTGAAGAGCCCGGCGTTCAATCCGCAGCTCGTAGTTCGACTGCAAGTTCATCCAGAACTCTTCGGACGTGCCGAAGTACCGCGCCAGACGGATTGCCGTATCGGCCGTAATCCCGCGCTTACCGTGCACGATCTCGTTGATACGTCGCGGAGGCACACCGATCGACACGGCGAGCTTATTCTGAGTGATCCCGAAGCCCTCGATGAAGTCCACCAACAGGATCTCCCCTGGATGGATTGGTTCAATCAGATCGGTCTCAGTGGTAGTCGACGAGTTCGACATCTTCCGCACCTCCATCTCTCCAGACGAAGCAGAGACGCCACTGCGCGTTCACGCGGATGCTGTGCTGCCCGCGTCGGTCACCGACGAGCCGCTCCAGCCGGTTCCCCGGCGGGACCCGGAGGTCCTCGACGTACTTCGCGGCATGGATCAGCTCGAGCTTCCGCAGCGTCGACCGCTGCACTGTCCGGTCAACGCGCTTGACGTACTGCTCATGCCAGATGCGCTCGGTGTCCTTGCTCCCGAACGATCTGATCACGAGACCAGCATATAACGGCAGGCGTCATTAACGCTAGACATTAAACCGGAACTCGACCACGTCGCCGTCAGCCATAACATAGTCCTTGCCTTCCATGCGGACCTTACCGGCGGCTTTCGCCTCGTTCATCGAACCGAGTTCATCGAGGTCCTCAAAGGACACGATCTCAGCCTTGATGAAGCCCTTCTGGAAGTCGGTGTGGATGACGCCTGCCGCCTCGGGAGCTGTCCAGCCCTTGCGGATGGTCCACGCGCGAGCCTCCTTCGGCCCGGCAGTCAGGTACGTCTGCAGACCAAGAGTGTCGAAGCCAACGCGAGCCAGCTTGTCCAGGCCAGGTTCATCCTGACCCGTGGATTCAAGCATTTCGGCGGCTTCTTCAGGATCAAGCTCAATCAGTTCAGCTTCGAACTTCGCATCGAGGAAAATCGCCTCAGCCGGAGCCACGAGTTCACGCAGCTGCTTCTGCATGTCCTCATCAGCCAGGCCTTCCTCATCAGTGTTGAACACGTAGATGAAGGGCTTTGCCGTCATGAGCTGCAGTTCGCTCAGCAGCGAAACATCAATCCCGGCCTTCTCCGCCCCCTGGAACAGGGTGGTGCCGTCCTCAAGAAGAGCCGCGGCCTTGTCCATCGCTTCAAGCACCGCACCGTCAATGAGCTTGCGCTTGACGTCCTTTTCAATGCGCGGACGAGCGTTCTCCAGCGTCTGCAGGTCAGCCAGAATCAGCTCGGTCGAAATCGTGTCGAGGTCACCCGCCGGGGTCTCTGAACCTTCAACCCGGGTGACATCCGGGTCGGAGAAGGCGCGGGTCACCTGGCAGATGGCATCGGCCTCGCGAATATTGGCCAGGAACTTGTTCCCCAGACCCTCGCCTTCCGAGGCGCCCTTGACGATGCCTGCAATGTCCACGAAGCTCACGGTCGCCGGCAGGATCTTCTCAGAGCCGAAGATCTCAGACAGCCGGTCCAGCCGCGGGTCAGGCAGCGGCACTACGCCCACGTTCGGGTCGATCGTTGCGAACGGGTAGTTCGCCGCGAGAACTTCAGCACGGGTCAAAGCGTTAAACAGGGTCGACTTGCCCACATTGGGCAGTCCCACAATTCCAATAGTCAAAGCCACGCGGACATTTTAGCCCGCGCCCGGCTGACGGTCGCCTCCGGGCGTGCCTCGTCAGGAGGCCTGGCCCTCCCACCACCGTCCGCCCGCGCTTTCAGCTTTCTGTGCGGACTTGTTCAGCCGATGTCTTCCTGCACGCCGCTTTGAATCCATAAGCTGAGCAGATCAGCTCGCTGTGACGAGCTGCGCTCAGACCCGCCGACACCGCACGGAAGGAATCCCGTGGCACCAGCCGAGCACACCGATCCCGCTGATCCTCAGCAGCCGAACCGCAAGCCCACCCCCGAAGAATGGGCTCAGGCTTTCCGAACGTCCCAGGGACGGCCGCCGACGGTTGAGGAGTACCGCGCAGCTCTTGACCGCGGCGAGATCCACAATGATCAGCACCAGTCCTTCGACCAGTTCGGCGAGCAGCTCAGCTCCGGCTTCCGCAACTTCACTGCCAGCGCGAAGGACGCCTACACCACCCATGTTGCGCCGACGGTTGAACGCTCCAGCGCAGAAGCGCAGGACTTCCTCAACAAGCACGGCGCACAGGGCAGCGGCAAGATCGGCACCTTTGCACGCTGGGCATCCTTTGGTCTGCCCGCCGCAGCGCTCCTGGCAATCATCAGCCTTTTTCTGCCGTTCGCCATGGTCGACATACTGGGCGACCACGGCACCCTGAACTTCTTTTCGTTCTCGGTCATGGTGAGCGGTCGAGCCTTCGCCGGCATCCTCATCATGCTGCTGTGCCTGGGCGCAATCGGCACTGCAATCGCTGCGATCATCACGAAGAAGCCCATCCTCAAACTGATTGCCGGCGGTGCGGGTGCGCTGGCGGGCCTGCTGGGCATCTTCAACGTTTTGGCCCGCCTTCCCTATGTCTTCTCCGGCATGTTCCCGCACGTGGGTCTTGGCCTCTTGGTCCTGATGTCGCTGGTTTTGATTGCCGGAGGTGGCCTGCTGGTGGTTGAGTTCTTCACCCAGCGCGGCACCAAGCCGCCTGCTGCTGGGCAGCGGCCTTCGGGCCCCGCTGACGAGGCGCCGCCACAGTCACCCCACCCCCCGGCCTAAGTGCCGGGCGGGCTGGCTGCCCCGGCGGGTTTCTCCCAGATCAACTGATGGGATACCCCTCCGTGGGGCCCTGCCAGGCCGGCTGCCAGCCGAGTTCAGGCGCAACGTGTGTGGCGAAAACTTCCAAAATGTGGAGGTTGTAATCAACACCGAGCTGGCTGGGAATGGTGAGCATGACGCTGTCAGCGTCCATGAGCGCGGTGTCCTGCTTGAGCTGTTCGACCAGCTGGTCTGGCTCCGCCGCGTAGGTCTTGCCGAACGTAGAGCGGAAACCGTCAATGACGCCGATCTGGTCGTTCGCACCCTGGCCGCGAGCGCCGAAATACATGGCATCGAGCTCGTTGACGATCGGGAAAATGCTGCGTGAAACGGACACGCGCGGCGTCCAATCATGGCCGGCCTTTTTCCATGCATCGCGAAACAGTGCGATCTGCTCCGATTGCAGCTGTGCGAAGGAATCACCCGTGGCCTCTGTCAGGAGGGTCGAGGACATGAGGTTGACACCCTGCTGTGCGGCCCACACTGCTGTTTCGCGGCTGCCAGCGCCCCACCAGATGCGGCGGTCAAGACCTGGCGAGTGCGGTTCAATGCGCAGACGCCCGTGTTCATCAGCCGGTGAGGGCGGGAAGCCGGATTGCTGACTGGCAGGTTCGACCATGCCTTCCCCGCGGATCGCCGCCATGAACTGTGGGAACTTTTCGCGCGCGATATCGGCTCCGCGCGGGTCGGTGGAACCTGCGTAGCCAAAGGCTTCCCAGCCGCGCTCAGCCGGTTCTGGTGAGCCGCGCGAGATTCCCAGCGCCACCCGTCCATCGGACAAGAGGTCGAGTGCGGCGGCTTCCTCTGCCAGGTACAGGGGATTTTCGTAGCGCATGTCGGGCTTGTGGCGTTGGCGCGAACGGCTCTGCCGTTTACAGGTATCGGCAGACCTGGTCCGCG
>CABTZE010000133.1 GCA_902489215.1 uncultured Brevibacterium sp. | reverse complement strand
TGTGGGCGACCGGCCGCTGGAGCCGCGCCGCTGGCAGCCACACTCGGCCGTCGGATCAGTCGGGGAAGTCTGTCCTGCTGATGCTGAAATCTGGACGGCGGCGCTCGAAGAACGCTTCCTGCCCCCTGCTGATCTCAGAGGAGTAGCTTTCAGCCAGCCAACCGCCCTCTGCAGCAGTGAGGTCTTCACCGCGCAGGAAGCGCTTGGCCGCGGTCTGCGACAGAGCCGACCGGCCCGCAATCGTCTTGGCCTTCTCAACTGCCGTGGCCAGCGGGTCGTCGGAGACTTCGTGGAAGAAGCCCAGGTTGTTCATCCGGTCGAAGTCGACGATGTCTGCCGTCAGCAGGATGTAGCGGGCGAAGGACTCCCCCAGAACAGACGCGAGCCTGCGCGTGGGTCCGGGCGGGTAGACGAGTCCCAGCCGACCTGCGGTCACACCGTAGATCGAACCGGGTTTGGCGATCCGCACATCGCACGCGGCAGCGATTTCCGTACCGCCGCCGACGCAGTTGCCCTCAATCGCGGCAATCGTCGGGATGTCGACCTTCTCGATTGCGGCCTCGGCATTTGCGTTGGTGTTCCAGAATTCGTGCAGCGGCACATTGAGGTCGTTGATGTCCGAACCTGCCGAAAAGTGGCCGCCGGCGCCGGTGATGATGAGAACCGACACGTTCGGATCGGCGTCGATTGCCGGGAGGATCTCCGGCAGCGCCAACCACATTTCGCGCGACAGCGCGTTGCGCTTCTCCGGGCGGGAGATCGTGAGTGTGGCAATGCCGTCTTCGACACCGTATTCGAAGCCGTCCACCAGGGGAACGTCTGCGGGGATGGACTGCTGACCGGTCATCTCTCTCCTCTGTTTGGCCAGTTCTGTGTGTGCGGGAGGTGCCGATATGCACCCGAGGCGGAGCCCAGGAAAGCCGGACTCCGCCTCGGGTGTGCTGCTTGGATCAGCGGTCGGTGGGAACCTCGCGCTGGTCGTAGCCCGAGTAGGCCGACAGCGGGCGGATCAGAGCGTTGTTGGCGGTCTGCTCCATGATGTGCGCCGTCCAACCGGTGATGCGGGCCATGACGAAGATGGGCGTGAACTGTTCGGTGTCGAAGCCCATCAGGTGGTAGGCCGGACCCGACGGGTAGTCGAGGTTCGGGTAGATGCCCTTGCGGGACACGAACTCTTCTTCGAACGTGTTGTAGAGGTCCAGAAGTTCGTTCGCACCCTTGACCTTGACCATGTCTTCGAACGCTGCGCGCATGGTGGGAACGCGCGAATCGCCGTTCTTGTACACGCGGTGGCCGAAGCCCATGATCTTCTGCTTGTTGGCAAGAGCGTTGTCGATGTACTCCTTGGCCTTGTCAGCCGTTCCGACTTCAGCCAGGGTCGCCATGACGGCTTCATTTGCGCCGCCGTGCAGAGCACCCTTGAGCGCGCCGATTGCACCGGCGACCGAGGAGTGCATGTCGGAGGTCGTCGATGTGATGACGCGAGCGGTGAAGGTCGAAGCGTTGAAGGAGTGCTCGGCGTAGAGGATGAGCGAAATATCGAAGCAGCGAACAACTTCCTTCGCCGGAACTTCGCCGAAGACCATGTGGAAGAAGTTCTCCGCGTAGGTCAGGTCTTCCTTCGGCGCGATCGGGTCGAGTCCGTGGCGACGACGGTGGTCGATGGCTACAACGGTCGGCAGCTGAGCGTAGAGACGCTCGGCCTTTGCACGGTCGGCTTCCGGGCTGTTGTCTTCAGCCTGCGGGTCGACGGCGCCGAGGTAGGCCACCGCGGTCTGCACCACGTGCATGGGGTGGGTGTCCTTCGGCAGACCCAGGATCAGGTCGACCAGCTTGGGGTCGATGTCGCGCTGGCTGCGTTCGCGCTTGGTGAACTCAGCGAGCTGTTCAGCGTTGGGCAGTTCGCCGTTCCAGATGAGGTAGGCGACTTCCTCAAAGCTGCAGTTGGCGGCGAGTTCCTGCACGGGGTAGCCGCGGTAGGTCAGCGAGTTGGTTTCCTGAACGACCTTCGAGATTTCGGTGGTGTCGACGACAACACCGGCCAGGCCCTTCTTGATTTCCTGTTCGGTCACTGGTGACCCTCCTGTGAGAAGTTGAAGACGTGGGCGTCGAACTCGTTGTACGCCGAGTAGTCAATCGTTTCGTAGAGGTCAGCACGGGTCTGCATGGTGCTGACGAGGCTTTCCTGCGTGCCTTCCTTGCGGATGACCTGCAGGCCGCGCTTGATGGCGCCCATTGCAAGGCGCAGCGTGGTGACGGGGTAGATGACGAGTTTCACGCCGGCCGATTCGAGCTGCTGCGTGGTGAACAGCTCGCTCTTGCCGAACTCGGTCATGTTGGCCAGGATCGGGGCGTCGACGGCCTTGGCGAACTTTTCGAATTCACCGAGGTCGCGCATAGCTTCGGGGAAGATGAGGTCGGCACCGGCATCGATGTAGGCCTTGGCGCGGTCGATTGCGGCGTCGAGGCCTTCACCCGCGCGGGCGTCCGTGCGGGCGCACAGGACGAAGTTCTCGTCGCGGCGGCCGCGCACTGCAGCGGAGATGCGCTTGACCATTTCCTCCGTGCTGACGATCTCTTTGCCGTCCAGGTGGCCGCAGCGCTTGGGGTTGACCTGGTCTTCCAGGTGCATGCCGGCAATTCCGGCGTCTTCCATTTCCTGCACCGTGCGGGCGACGTTCATGGCTTCGCCCCAGCCGGTGTCGGCGTCGATGAAGGTGGGCAGATTGGTCACGCGTGAAATGGCGCGACCGTGGTCGGCGACTTCCGTCAGCGTGGTCAGACCGATGTCGGGCAGGCCCTGGTCAGCGGAGAAAGCACCGCCGGAGATGTAAACGCCTTCGAAGCCTTCCTGCTCGATGATCTGAGCGTTGATCGGGTTGATGGCTCCGGGGAACTGAACGATTTTGTCTCCGGCCAGCAGCCGACGGAACTCTTCGCGGCGCTTGTGTGCCGGAGTGGTTGCTCCAAGCATGTGTTTCCCTTCTGCTTGTTTCCAGTGGGCTTCGGTACGCGCCTGCCGCGTCCGTGTGGACGCGGCAGGCACACGTCATCTGCGATCAGAGATCAGAAGATGCCCGATGTGGTGGTCTTCTCAAGGCCGTCGACGACGAACGACAGTTCGCCGATTGCCTTGCCGTCGAGGTCGGCGAGGTTTTCAGCCAGGTCGATGAAGCGCTTCTGTTCGGAGTCCGACACGATGCCGTCGGCAAGCGTGTGGAACTTCTTGATGTAGTCAGCGCGCTCGAACGGACGTGCACCGTTGGGGTGAGCGTCTGCGACAGCGAGTTCGTCGACCATGGTGGTGCCGTCTTCGAATTCGATTTCCACGCGACCGCCGAAGGCCATTTCGTCCGGGTCGGTCGAGTGGTAGCGGCGGGTCCACTCGGGGTCTTCGCGGGTTTCGATCTTGTGCCACAGTTCGACCGTTTCGGGGCGAGCTGCGCGCTCCGGTGCGTAGGAGTCGTTGTGGTGCCAGCCCTGGTCTTCCATGGCGACGGCGAAGATGTACATGATCGAGTGGTCGAGGGTTTCGCGCGAAGCCTTCGGGTCCATCTTCTGCGGGTCGTTCGCACCCGTTCCGATCACGTAGTGGGTGTGGTGCGAGGTGTGGATCGTGATCTTCTTGATCTTCGAGAAGTCGTCGATCTGCTTGCCCATCTTGCGAGCGAGGTCGATGAGCGCCTGCGCCTGGTATTCGGCGGAGTGTTCCTTGGTGTAGGTGTCCATGATGGCGCGCTTGCTTTCGCCCTTGCCCGGCAGCGGCACGGCGTAGCGGGCCTCCGGACCGGACAGGATCCAGGCGATGAAGCCGTCTTCGCCTTCGTAGATGGGGTTCGGAGCACCTTCGCCGCGCATTGCGCGGTCAACCGATTCAATTGCCATCTTGGCTGCGAATGCGGGAGCGTGTGCCTTCCAGGACGAGATTTCGCCCTTGCGCGACTGGCGGGTTGCCGTGGTCACGTGGAGTGCCTGGCCGATGGCCTGGAAGATGACTTCCTTGTCCAGGTGGAGCATTGCGCCGATGCCGGCTGCCGAAGCGACACCGAGGTGTGCCACGTGGTCGATCTTGTGTTCATGCAGGCAGATGCCCTTGACCAGGTCGACCTGCATTTCGTATGCAGTGGCAACGCCGTTGATGAGGTCCTTGCCGCCGATGCCCTTGTGCTGGGCGACTGCGAGGACAGCCGGGATGTTGTCACCGGGGTGCGAGTACTCCTTCGCGAGGAAGGTGTCGTGGAAGTCGAGTTCGCGGACTGCAACACCGTTTGCCCATGCAGCCCATTCGGGGGACACGCGGTAGTCGGTGGCCAGGCCGAAGATGTTGGCACCGGGGGCCAGCTTGTGCGGCATGGCCTGTTCGCGTGCCGAGGTGGGGGCCTTGCGGTGGACCGATGCGGCGGCAACGGCGGCATTGTCGATGACGCGGTTGATGACCATGTCCTGGACATCAGCGTCGACCGGAACCGGGTCGACGGCGACTTCGGCCATCTTGTAGGCGAGCTGGTCTTCGTGTGCCAGCTTTTCTGAGCTCTTGTACGTGCGTACTTCGTGATTGATCATGGGTGCTCCTCTGGGTCGACCATGGTCGCGAAGGTGCGCGGGGGTGCGCACCCCGAAAGTATCTTGATATCAAGATAAGTCTAGCGTGACCGACAACGCACTGTGCAACCGGCCACATTCTTTGATCCAGGTCTCACTTCCCGGCCCCGTCAAATCCCAAGCTCGGCGCGGATCCCGTAGTCTGCCTGTGTTCAGCTAAACAGCCTCCCGCAGTCAGCGGCCAGCCAGCGTCGAAAGGATGCCGAAATGACAAGCACTCCCGCTATCAGCCGCCTCGAGCTGCGAAACCTCATTGAGCGCTCCTTTGTTGAGGACGCCCCGGCCGGCGATATCACGGCACAGACGTTCATTCCCGAGTCTGCTCTCTTCACGGGCGTTGTGTCGGCCCGCGAGCCCGGTGTGATGGCCGATGGCGGAGTGTTCGCCGAAGTCATGGCGGCTGCCGCCGAAGAAAGCAGGACTGCAGAAGTTGAAGTCGAGGTGCTGGTTGCCGACGGGCAGGAATTCACGGCCGGCGACCACCTGATCCGCATGTCCGGACCGGCACGCGCGGTGCTGCTGGGCGAGCGCCTGGGGCTGAACCTGCTGCAGCGCATGTGCGCAATCGCAGCTGTCACCAAGAAGTTCACTGACGAGGCGCAGCGCGGTTTTGCACGCAGCTCAAGCAAGCAGGGCTCTGTTCGGGTTGCGGACACCCGCAAAACCACCCCTGGTCTGCGCTTCTTGGAGCGGTACGCCGTGCGCTGCGGTGGTGGACACAATCATCGCCGCGGACTGTCGGACGCCGTGATGCTGAAAGACAATCACTTGTCGCTTCTGGGTGAAGGAGACGCGCTCACGGACGCACTGCGCGCAGGCATTGCCGAACTGGGCCACACCGTGCACGTCGAGGTGGAAGTCGACCGCCACGAACAGATCGAACCGGTGGTTGCAGCTGGGATCGGCACCATCATGCTCGACAACTTCACCCCCGATCAGCTGCGCAAGGGGGTTGAGCAGGTGGCCGGCCGTGCCGTTGTGGAGGCCAGCGGCGGCGTCAACCTGAACACGATTGCCGACATCGCTGCCACAGGTGTCGACGTCATTTCCGTCGGCGC
>CABTZE010000132.1 GCA_902489215.1 uncultured Brevibacterium sp. | reverse complement strand
GCCGAGTGCTTCCAGCCAGTCTGGGCTGACGTTTTCTAGCAGGTCAATCGTCATGTTCACGACCCTAGCGCGCACGCACACGTGCTGTGCGCAATCTGGCGGACGGGGGCCTACAAGCACCGGTTGTGCGCGGCTATGCTGAGTCCGAGAGTGTCCCCGACCACACTTCTGCGGTTGAGGCAGGTTGCGGCAGCGGGGCACAGCGCAAACGCATAGATGCCGAAAGGACAAAGACGACTATGGCACAGGTACGGGACTTCCCCGAGGTCAGAGACTGGAAGATGCTCATCGGCGGCGAATGGGTTGAAGCCGCTGACGGTTCGTGGGCTGATGTCATTACGCCGATTGACCGCAATCGCGTGATTGCCCGTGTTCCGGAAGGCAAGGAAGAAGACGCCGACCGTGCCGTCAAGGCTGCTCGCGCTGCTTTCCCCGCGTGGTCGGCGCTGCACTTCAAGGAGCGTCAGAAGGTCCTCGGACAGTGCGCCGACGCACTGGAAGAGCAGGCTGAAGAACTCGCTCAGCTGACCGCGATTGACACCGGCAACGCTCTGCGCACGCAGGCTCGCCCTGAAACGCAGACGCTTGTTGACCTGTTCCGCTACATGGCCGGTGTGGCAGGCGAAGTGAAGGGCAACACCCTTCCGGCCGGCGATGCGCAGCTGCAGTTCACCCGCCGCGTTCCGCTGGGCGTTGTGGCAGGCATCCTGCCGTGGAACTCGCCGCTGATGATTGCCGCGTTCAAGACTCCTGCCGCGCTGGCAGCGGGCAACACGCTTGTCCTCAAGTGCGCCGAAGACGCACCGCTGACCATCCTCAAGATGGCGGAGATCATTCAGGACTTCCTGCCCGCGGGTGTTCTCAACGTCGTGACCGGCAAGGGCTCGGTCATTGGTGAGGCTCTCACCCAGCACAACGACGTCGACAAGGTTTCGTTCACCGGTTCGACCGGTGTAGGCCGCCACGTGGCTGAGGTCGCCGGCGCTCGCCTGGCTCACTCCTCGATGGAGCTGGGCGGCAAGAGCCCCAACATCGTGTTCCCGGATGCGAACAACGACTACACGCTCGAACAGGTTCTCCTGTCGACCCGCTTTGCCCGTCAGGGCCAGTCGTGCACCATGGGCTCGCGCCTGTTCCTGCACGAGGACATCTACGACGACTTCCTGGCCAAGCTCGTTGACGGTGTTGCCAAGATGAAGGTCGGCGACCCGCGTGATGAAGACAGCGACATCGGCTGCGTCATCAACAAGAAGCAGTACGACCAGATCGCCAACTACATTGAAATGGGCAAGGCCAACGAGGGCGTCGAAATCGCCTACGACGGCGCTGACAAGCTCGAAGTCGGCGAGCCCGGCTTCTACCACGCGCCGATCATCTTCGCGAACGCCAAAAACGAATGGAAGACCTCGCGCGAAGAGATCTTCGGTCCCGTGCTGACCGTCATCAAGTTCAAGACGGAAGACGAAGTCATCGCTATGGCGAACGACTCCGACTACGGTCTGGCAGCCTACGTCTTCACCAAGGACGTTGACCGCGCGCTGCGCGTTGCCGACAAGATCGAGTCCGGCTGGGTGCAGGTCAACCAGGGCGGCGGTCAGGTTGCCGGTCAGTCCTACGGCGGTATGAAGACCTCCGGCTTCGGCCGTGAAGCATCGCTTGAGGGCATGCTCGAAGGCTTCACCCAGATCAAGCAGATCAACGTCAAGATCAACTGACCTGACTCTCTGGCACAGAAGCGCCCCGGTCGCCTCACACGAGGTGCCGGGGCGCTTCTGTGCCGCCGTTACGCTGCCGTTTGTGCGCTTTTGGTTTCCGGATGCTGTGCCTGCTGTGTGCGCCTGAGCTCGGCCTTTCAGCGTGCCCGCGGTGTGGCTGTGCTCCGACCCTGTGAGCCTCCGTTTCGGGAAGAGAAGAAGTTGACGAGGGCCCATACGGCGGAGGCTAAGATCAGCGGAATCGTCATCGCCCATGAAGCAAACGCGATGACGGCCTTTGCGACCCAGCCCTCGTCCCCGGCCTGCGACCATACGGTTGCGCCGATGCTGATGAGCAGAAAAACGCCTGCCGCGCAGAGGAGGATCGTGAAGACGGTGCGTGCGCCCTGTGTCTTCGGCATCATGGTTTTGGCCAGCATTTGAGCCTCCAATCAGTCGGCTGCTGGCCTCGCTGCCAGCATTGCCCTGACACTACATTGCGAGAACAGGACACTGTCGTTCGTCTCCAGTTTTTTTTGTTTCCCTTGTCTTTGCCCATGAACGGCGGGGAAAGTGAATTGTCTGGTCCCATAGTCTCGGATGAGGCCTGCTGGGAAGCTGAGCCGCCGGTATCATGGCCGGAGAAGAGGAGGGAGCATGTCGCAGGAGCTGACGGAACTTGAAGCGGAGATTCTTCGCTTTGAAGGTCGGTGGCCCACCTACGGGGGAGCTAAGGACCACGCGATCCGCGAGCAGTTCGACATGTCCGCCGCCGAGTACTTTCAGGTGCTGGGCAGACTCCTCGACAGCCCCGCGGCCTATGTCGAAGATCCCGTTCTCATCAAACGGCTTCGCAGAATCCGCGACTCCCGACAGGACACAAGAGCACAGGCGAGGATCCCACGCTGATGGCAGAAGAACCCCAGTACGAAACCCGCGCGGAGCGTCGCGCAGCTGACGCGGCTAACCGTCGAGTCGGAGCTCACCGGGCCGGAGCGTCGGCAGGCAGCTACAAGGCGGCAACCGCTGTTGTCGTTGTCCTCGCCCTGGTGGCGGTCCTCCTGATCGTCGGTGCGGTGAGAATCATCCTCTCCGCCGGTTCTGACCCAGAGGCCAAGGTCGAAGAACAGCAGCAGGTCGAGCCCGGTGCAGACGATTCCAAGGATGAGTCTTCGAAGTCGGCTGATCCCAGCGAAAGCGAATCGGGCGAAGCCTCGGAAGGTCCTTCTGATGACGCGTCGGAAAGCGCGCCGAGTGACGGTGAGTCCACCGGCAGCGGCGGCGTTTCAACCGTGAAGGGCGACAGCAGCGACCCGAAGCTGTCGATCCTCAACGCATCCGGCGTCAACGGCGCGGCCCGCAAATACGCCAACCAGTATGAATCCCAGGGTTGGACGCTGGGGCGCGTGGGCAATGCCGGCACCAAGGTGTCGTCGACGACCGTGTACTACTCGTCCTCGGAATACCGTGACGCGGCGGAACGGGTTGCCGAGGGCCTCGGTGGTGTGAGCGTTGAACAGTCCAGCCGTTACCAGGTGGGCGTGACGATCATCATGGGTCCCGAAGTGGCGAACAGCGACCCTTCTGAGGGCTGAGCCCGAAGCTGTTTCGGGTGGGCGGCTAAGCCTCGCCGGAACGGTAGACTGAAGTTTCGTTCCACATTTGGGAGATGACATGACACAGGGAACCGTCAAATGGTTCAACGCGGAAAAGGGCTACGGCTTCATCGCCGTGGACGATTCCTCCGACGAAATCTTCGTCCACCACTCGGCCATCCAGATGGAGGGCTACCGCTCGCTAGCTGAAGGCGGCCGCGTGCAGTTTGAGATCGCGCAGGGCGAAAAGGGCGCACAGGCTGAGAACGTCGAACCTCTCGACTGACAGCCAGCCCAGCTGAACTTCTCACGAGGGGGAGGGACAGATTTTCTGTCCCTCCCCCTCGTCATTTTCCTAAGGAGGGGCGGCGAGGTGCCGGCGACAGGGGAGCGGCACCTCGTCCCAGAACACCAGCCCACTCTTTAGCAACAAATACTCCTGTTAGCAGTGGTTGCTAAGGCGCAGATCCCGGCTACCGGGAGTTTTTGTGCGGCTAAGGCGTGGATTCCGGCTGACGGGTGTGCCGGAAGAAGCAACGTCCAGCATTTGCACTCTCATGTCGAGAGTGCTAAATCTAGTGGTGGTGAAATGCACTGCCCAGGCAGAGGTCGCCGGGCCTGAAGAAGGGATTCAGGTTCAGCTTCCTGCCGTCGCGGGCACCTGGCGGTGCTAGTCAACTGCCACCCCTTACAGGGAGGAAGCCAGCCACTATGGCAAAGCTCATTGCATTCGACGAAGAAGCTCGTCGCGGCCTGGAGACCGGCCTGAACACCCTGGCTGATGCAGTCAAGGTGACGCTTGGTCCTCGCGGACGCAATGTTGTTCTCGAAAAGAAGTGGGGCGCACCCACCATCACGAACGACGGTGTGTCCATCGCCAAGGAAATCGAGCTCGAAGACCCGTACGAAAAGATCGGTGCGGAACTCGTTAAGGAAGTCGCCAAGAAGACCGACGACGTCGCAGGTGACGGTACGACCACCGCTACCGTTCTGGCTCAGGCACTCGTGTCCGAAGGTCTGCGCAACGTCGCAGCCGGTGCGGACCCGCTCAGCCTCAAGCGCGGCATTGAAAAGGCCGTCGACTCGCTGACCGAAGTTCTGCTCGACTCCGCCAAGGAAATCGAAACCAAGGAGCAGATCGCAGCCACCGCCGGCATTTCCGCTGGAGACCCTGCAATCGGCGAACTCATTGCCCAGGCCATCGACAAGGTCGGCAAGGAAGGTGTCGTCACCGTCGAAGAGTCCAACACCTTTGGTCTTGAACTCGAACTGACCGAGGGTATGCGCTTCGACAAGGGCTACATCTCCGGTTACTTCGTGTCTGACGCAGAGCGCCAGGAAACGGTGCTCGAGGACCCCTACATCCTCATCGTCAACTCCAAGATCTCGAACGTGAAGGACCTCCTGCCGGTTCTCGAGAAGATCCAGCAGTCCGGCAAGCCGCTGCTGATCATCGCAGAAGACGTTGAAGGCGAAGCCCTCGCTGTGCTCGTGGTCAACAAGATCCGCGGTACCTTCAAGTCGGTTGCCGTCAAGGCTCCCGGCTTCGGCGACCGCCGCAAGGCTCAGCTGGCTGACATTGCGATCCTCACCGGCGGTCAGGTCATCGCCGAAGAGGTTGGCCTCAAGCTGGAGAACGCATCGCTCGACCTGCTGGGCACCGCCCGCAAGGTTGTTGTCACCAAGGACGAAACCACCATCGTCGAAGGTGCTGGCGACGCCGACGAAATCGCCGGCCGCGTGCAGCAGATCCGCACCGAGATCGAAAACTCGGACTCGGACTACGACCGCGAAAAGCTGCAGGAGCGTCTGGCCAAGCTGGCCGGCGGTGTTGCAGTCATCAAGGCCGGAGCCGCAACCGAAGTCGAACTGAAGGAAACCAAGCACCGCATCGAAGATGCCGTCCGCAACGCCAAGGCTGCTGTGGAAGAGGGCATCGTCGCCGGCGGTGGCGTGGCCCTCATCCAGGCAAGCGCCAAGGCCTTCGAAAACCTCAACCTCGAAGGTGACGAAGCCACCGGTGCAGCCATCGTCAAGGTGGCCATCGAAGCTCCGCTCAAGCAGATCGCCATCAACGCCGGCCTCGAACCCGGAGTTGTTGCCGAAAAGGTGCGCGGACTCGAAACCGGTCACGGTCTCAACGCAGCAACCGGCGAATACGAAGACCTCCTGGCTGCCGGTGTCAACGACCCGGTCAAGGTGACCCGCTCTGCTCTGCAGAACGCCGCTTCGATCGCAGGCCTGTTCCTCACGACGGAAGCCGTCGTGGCCGACAAGCCGGAGCCCGCACCCGCAGGTGACCCCACCGGCGGAATGGGCGACATGGGCGGCATGGGCTTCTGACCCAGCCGGCCGTGAACACGGCCCTTGAGCCACAAGCCGCGGGGG
>CABTZE010000131.1 GCA_902489215.1 uncultured Brevibacterium sp. | reverse complement strand
CTTCGATGGGGTGCTGTTCTTCCTTAGCGCGCAGTTCGTTGAATTCCTTCGCACCGTTCTTCTGGTCGTCCATGAAGCGCTTGGCGAAGGTGCCGTCCTGAATGTCGGCGAGCACAGCCTTCATGTCTTCCTTCACCTGCTGGGTGATGACGCGCGGGCCGGAAACGTAGTCGCCGTATTCGGCGGTGTCGGAGCAGGACCAGCGCTGCTTGGCGATGCCGCCTTCGACCATGAGGTCGACGATCAGCTTGAGTTCGTGCAGAACCTCGAAGTAGGCGATTTCGGGCTGGTAGCCGGCTTCGGTGAGAACTTCGAAACCAGCCTGCACGAGGTGGGAAACACCACCGCAGAGAACGGCCTGTTCACCGAACAGGTCGGTTTCGGTTTCTTCCGTGAACGTGGTCTTGATGCCGCCGGCGCGCAGACCGCCGATGGCCTTGGCGTAGGACAGGACCGTGTCCCAGGCCTTGCCGGATGCGTCGACCTCAACGGCAACGAGCACCGGAACACCGCGGCCGTCAACGTATTCGCGGCGCACAACGTGGCCGGGGCCCTTGGGGGCGACCATGATGACGTCAACACCCTGCGGGGCTTCGATGTAGTCGAAGCGGATGTTGAAGCCGTGCGAGAACACGAGCGTTTTGCCTTCGGCGAGCTTGTCGGCGATTTCAGCGTTGTAGATGTCGGCCTGCACCTGGTCAGGTGCGAGAATCACGATGACATCTGCCCATTCGGACACTTCAGCCGGGGTGCCGACCTTGAGGCCTTCTGCTTCGGCCTTGTCGCGGCTCTTGGAGCCTTCCTTCAGACCGATGCGCACGTCGACACCGGAGTCGCGCAGGCTCAACGCGTGTGCGTGGCCCTGCGATCCGAAGCCGATGACGGCGACTTTCTTGCCCTGGATGACGCCGAGGTCGGCATTGTCGTCGTAGTAGCGCTCTGCTGCCATGGGATTTTCCTTCCTTTGAGATCGCCCACCGCATGGTGCGTCTCAGATGTTGGGTGTCGTTTCGAGATTATAGGAGCGTGCCGGCTCACTGCGAATTGAGCGTGCACACTGTGAGATAAAGGCCGAGGTGCCGACCCGGAACCGCTCGGGAACTTGTGTTCCTGAGGGCTCGGCCAGCCGGTTACGCCCAAGTGGACCGATCGGAGATCGACCGTGAGCCGCGGCTGATTGCCAGCAGCCCGGACTGGACGATTTCGCGGATGCCGAATGGTTCGAGCACGGCCCGCAGTGCCTCCAGCTTGGACTCTTCGCCAGTGGCTTCAACACTTACCGCGTCCGGTGCGACATCGATGATGCGCACGCGGAACAGTTCGCAGGCGTCCGCAATCTGTCCGCGGGTGACAGAATCGGCCGCCACCTTGAAGATCACGTGGCCGCGCTCAACCGAGTTCGCCGGTTCGAGTTCGACGACCTTGATGACATTGACCAGCTTGTTCAGCTGTTTGGTGACCTGCTCCAGCGGCACGTCTTCAACGTCAACGACCATCGTCAGGCGCGAGATCTCCTCGACTTCGGTGGTGCCTACCGCAAGCGAATCGATGTTGAACCCGCGACGTGCGATGAGGCCGGTCAGGCGGGTGAGCGCGCCGGGCTTGTTCTCCAGCAGGACTGACAGAGTATGACGGCTCACAGCTCTTCCTCTTCCTCTTCGAATTCGGGACGCAGGTTCTGCGCGTACTCAATTTCGTCGTTGCTGACACCGGCGGGCACCATGGGCCACACCATCGCCTCAGCCGGGACCGTGAAGTCGATGACCACTGGGCGGTCGTTGATTTCCAGCGCCTTGGCGATTGCAGCATCGACGTCTTCATTGCGTTCAACCCGCATGCCCACACAGCCGTAGGCTTCAGCGAGTTTCACGAAGTCCGGCACCCTCCTCGAACCGTGACCGGTGTCGAGGTTGGAGTGCGAATAGCGGCCGTCGTAGAACAGGGTCTGCCACTGGCGGACCATGCCGAGTGACGAGTTGTTGATGATCGCCACCTTGATCGGGATGTTCGAGATGACGCACGTGGCCAGTTCCTGGTTTGTCATCTGGAAGCAGCCGTCGCCGTCAATGGCCCACACGGTGCGGTCGGGTTCGCCGACCTTTGCTCCCATGGCTGCCGGAACGGAGTAGCCCATGGTGCCAAGCCCTCCTGAGTTGAGCCACGAATTGGGGCGTTCGTATTTCACGAACTGGCTCGCCCACATCTGGTGCTGTCCAACACCAGCGGCGAATACCCCTTCGGGGCCGGTCAGCGCGGAGATGCGCTTGATGACGTACTGCGGGTCGCAGAGTCCGACATCGTTGGCTTCGTAGCCCAGCGGGTAGGTCTCCTTCCAGCCGTTGAGCTTCGCCCACCAGGCGGGGCGTTCGTTTTCGAGTGCTGCCGAATGCGATTCGCGCAACTCGCTCAGCAGTGCGCTGAGCACTTCGCGGGCATCGCCGACGATCGGCACATCGACTGCACGGTTCTTGCCGATTTCAGCCGGGTCGATGTCCGCGTGGATGACCTTTGCGTACGGGGCAAATGATGCGAGGTCGCCCGTGACGCGATCATCGAAGCGCGCGCCGATCGCAATGAGCAGGTCCGACTTCTGGAAAGCGGCAACGGCAGAGACGTTGCCGTGCATGCCGGGCATGCCCACGTGCTGCGGGTGAGAGTCCGGGAACGCGCCGCGGGCCATGAGCGTTGTGGCCACCGGAATATTCGTCGCTTCGGCCAGGCGCAGCAGCTCAGCGGAAGCACCGGAACGGATAACACCGCCGCCGATGTAGAACACCGGCTTCTTGGCCCGTGCAATCAACTGCGCGGCTTCGCGAATCTGCTTATTGTGCGGCTTGGCGACGGGACGGTAGCCGGGCAGGCTGGGAGCTTCCGGCCAGACGAACGGCGCTTCGGCCTGCTGAGCGTCCTTTGTCACATCCACCAGAACGGGTCCTGGCCTGCCGGTCGAGGCGATGTGGAACGCCGACATGATTGCCTGCGGGATGTCTTCAACGCGGGTCACCAGGAACGAATGCTTGGTGACCGGCATTGTCATGCCCACGATGTCCGCTTCCTGGAACGCGTCGGTGCCGAGCAGCTTGGAGGACTGCTGGCCGGTGATTGCAACCAGAGGCACGGAGTCCATGTGGGCATCCGCGATCGGGGTGACGAGGTTCGTGGCACCGGGGCCGGAGGTCGCCATGCACACGCCGACTTTTCCGGTGGCGGCCGCGTAGCCGGTTGCCGCGTGCCCGGCTCCCTGTTCGTGGCGGACAAGGACGTGGTTGATGGATTCTGCGTCCATCAGCGGGTCGTAGGTCGGGAGGATGGTTCCGCCCGGCAGTCCGAATACGGTGTCGACGCCCATCAGCTCAAGGCTGCGAATAATGGCCTGTGCGCCCGTCAGGACCTCGGGGGCAGTCCGCACTCTCTTGACGGACTGTTGAGCCTGGCGCGATGGTGATGGCGCCGGCACGGGCTTTGGTGCCACGGTGAACTCCTCTGTGTGTACCTATGTGTTGTCTGCGCCCTGGCGATCACCAATAAAAAAAAAGCCCCTGCCAGATCCTGGAGGGGCGCGCGATGATCGTCCAAGCGAACGCTGGGAGGGATTACCTCGCGCGCCTGCTAATAAGGACAATGACATCGGTGAACATGTGACCTAGTGAACTAGGCCACGTGGGCAATGTCAATTTGCGGTTAATATTGTCCATCCTTTGAGACGCGAGGCGGAAGTCCGGTGTCCGCATCGATGTCCGCCAAGGGCGCGTGCCCCCGTTCGCGCATGAGCAGCAGCGCTGGAATCCCGGCGGCCAACACGATGGCAGTGGCGTAGCCGGCCGGAGCAAGATTCCAGCCGGTGGCCTGAACGAGGCTGGCGGCAATGATCGGCGACAGCCCTCCAAAGGCCACGGTGGCCGTATTGAAGCCGATCGCCATACCGGAAAAGCGGCCGATGGCAGTGAACTGTTCGGGTATCGCGGCCGCAGCAACGGCAGACCACCCTGCAGCGGGCACCGCGAGGAACGCCGCGGCTGCGGCAGCGGTAGTCGGATTGGCGTGGGACAGCAGCGCGTATGCGGGAATTGTTGTGAGGACCAGGACCGCGCTGAGCATCCCAAACATGGTCCGCCTGCCGAACTTGTCCGAGGCTAGTCCGATCAGGGGTGTGACGATGATGGCGGCCACGCCGGCAATCGTGCCGAAGGCCAGTGACCCCGCACCGTCCATTTCGACAACGGTTTCGAGGAACGTGGGCACGTAGGTGATGTTGAGGAAGTACGACACGGATCCGACCGATGACACCAGGAACGCCACGACAACAGCCTTGGGATGACGGCGCAGAACGTCGAGCAGCGGTGAGCCTGCGTTCGCTTCGCTGTCCTGCGTTTTCTTGAAGGTGTCGGTTTCTTCCAGGTGCTTGCGCAGCGGAATCATCACTGCCGCCAGAACACCGCCGATGATGAACAGAACCCGCCAGCCCCAGGAGTCCATCTGATCTGTGGTCAGCAGATTGGCCAGCAGAGCACCGGAGCCGACCGCCAAAAGCGCACCGACTTCAGAGTTCGCGGCCGCCCAGCTGGCAGCCAGACCACGGCGGCCTTCCTTGGCCGATTCCATGAGGAAGACCATGATGCCGGTGTATTCGGCACCGACGGAAAAGCCCGCCAGACAGCGCAGCGAAATCATGATGATTCCACCCCATATGCCGATCTGTTCATAGCCCGGCGTAAAGGCGATTCCGAACATGGCCACCGCCATGAGGATTGCCGAAACCACCAGCGCCGCCCGCCGGCCAACCCTGTCGCCCAGATGCCCGAAGACCATGGCACCCAGCGGACGGAAGAAGAAGCCTGCCGCGCCTACACCCAGGGTGAGCAGCAGTGAGTTTTCCTGCCCGGGAAAGTACACGCGCGCCAAATTGACGGACACGTAGAAGAACACGGAGAAGTCGAACCATTCGACGATCGTGCCGAAAGCAGCCACAAGAATGGACAAGCGGCGTTTGGAGTCTTCCGTTTTCCGCGGCGAGTGTGCCATAGCGCTCTTCCTTTCGGATGTTCGAACACTAACAGCAGCGTCTGACACAGCACCTAGGATTGCTGTATGTTCTGCGCCCACTACGCTGCCGACCGCTGCCGAACCTGCTCCCTCATTGAGGTTCCAACTGACCAGCGGCTTAACCGAATTGAACGGGAACTGGCCGCGAACATCGAACACGCCCTGGACGGCAAAAACCTCGACGAGGTTTTCGCAGGGCCCATCACCAGCCCCGACTCCGGCTTCCGCAACACCGCGAAAATGGCCGTTGGCGGCACCGTCAACGAACCCACACTCGGCATTCTCGACGAGGACTTCGCCGGCATCGACCTGTCCGACTGTCCGCTCTACTCCCCCGTCATCCACCGCGCCCTGGAGGCGATTCCGTCGATCATCAAAGCGGCACAGATCCCTCCCTACCGGGTGCGTGCGCGCAAGGGAGAGCTCAAATACTTCATCGTGACCGAAGGCGATGACGACCAGCTGGCTATCCGCTTCGTCTTGCGCACCGAAAGCGCCCTACCGCGCCTAAAGGAAAAGCTTCCCCGCCTGCTGGAAGCAGTCCCCGGCATCACGCTCATCAGTGCAAACATCAATCCTGAGCACACGGCCATCATCGAAGGCCCCACAGAAATCCACCTGCACGGCGAGCGTTCTCTGCCGGTCACTCAGGGCGACGTCACGCTCCTACCCGGCCCTCAGTCTT
>CABTZE010000130.1 GCA_902489215.1 uncultured Brevibacterium sp. | reverse complement strand
GCCGCTGAAGCGGCGCATTGTCGCATCCAATGTCTTCACCGCCCGGGAAATCGCACCCGTCGGCTTTTCGCAGGCCGAAATGGCCGAAGCCGGTCACGACGTCGAAGAGCTGCTGCAGCCGCTGCCCACCAACGCGCGCGCAAAAATGCAGGGCATCAAGGACGGTTTCGTCAAGATCTACGCGCGCCGCGGATCAGGTTCCGTGCTCGGCGGTGTAGTCGTCGGCCCGAAGGCTTCCGAGCTCATCATGCCGATCACGGTTGCGGTTGAAAACCGTCTGACCGTCGATCAGCTCTCAGCGTCCTTCGCTGTCTATCCTTCGCTTTCGGGTTCCATTACGGAGGCCGCCCGCCGTCTGCACCAGTCGGCAGGCCTGGACTTCTGAGTCTCGGCAGCCAAGCCGTAACAGCAGTCGAGCCGCACTTCGTGTGCGGCTCTTCTGCTGTCTGTTGGTCGTGCGGCCGCGGCTCCTCGTCTTCTGCACTTACCCGGCGCCTCGGCCTTCAGCACCCGCCCACGCTTTAGCAACGGATCCACGCTTTAGCAGTGGTCGCTAAGGTGCAGATCCCGGCTATTGGGTGTTTTTGTGCGGCTAAGGCGTGGATTCCGTCTAACGGGTGTGCCGAAAGCTGGCCTTCGCACGGACCGGCACGCGGATCTTATGAGGCGAAGGTGATGAGCTTCGTACCCGATTTGACTGAAGCGCCGGCCTCAACAAGCACGTCGCTCACAACGCCGTCACGGGTGGCCTTGAGCGGCTGCTCCATCTTCATAGCCTCAATGACGGCCAGTGTCTGACCTTCGGAAACGGATTCTCCGGCTGCTACGTCGACGGACACGATGGTGCCCTGCATGGGGGCTGCCAGCTCAGCAGATTCGTTCGAACGGCGCGATCCCTTGCGGCGCAGACGGCGTGCGGGACGTTCAGCCTGGGCTGCGCTGCCGTTGCCCGCAGCTGCCAGCTCCTTGGGAACTTTGACAGTCAGGCGGTGGCCGTCGACCTCAACGACAACATCGACAGAACTGGTCTCGGGTCCAGCGTCACCCGGTGTTGATGCGGGAATGTCGAAATTCGGGACGTATTCCGTCTGGAGCCATTCGGTTGACACCGAGAAGTCGTCAGCAAACGCCGGTTCGTTCACGAGCGCACGGTGCAGCGGCAGGAGCGTGGCAACACCTTCCAAGACGTACTCGTTCAGTGCGCGGCGGGCGCGGGCCAGTGCCTGCTGGCGGTCTTCACCGGTCACGATGAGCTTGGCGAGCATGGGGTCGAAGTCAGATGTGACGAAACGTCCGACCTCCACGCCAGAGTCCATGCGCACACCGGGGCCTGCGGGTTCGCGCAGAGCTGTGATCTTGCCGGTCGCCGGGAAGAAGTTCTGTGCGGGGTCTTCGGCGTTGATGCGGAACTGAATGGCGTGGCCGCGGGGAGCGGGGAACGATTCGGGCAGGGATTCGCCCTGGGCGATCTTCAGCTGCCAGGCGACCAGGTCGATGCCGGCCACTTCTTCCGTAATGGTGTGCTCCACCTGGATGCGGGCGTTGGTTTCCATGAACGACAGCGTCCCGTTGTCGCCCATGAGGAATTCACACGTGGCGGCACCCACGTAGCCGACAGCGCGCAGAATGCTCTCAGTCGCCTCCGTCAGCGTGGCAACCTGGTCTTCGCTGAGGAACGGTGCGGGGGCCTCTTCGATGATCTTCTGGTTGCGGCGCTGCAGTGTGCAGTCGCGAGTCGAGCCGATGAGGATCCGCCCGGCGGCATCGGCAATAGCCTGGACCTCGATGTGGCGGGGGCGGAGGATCTGCTGTTCGACCAGCACGTCATCGCGGCCGAAAGCGGCTTTGGCTTCGCGGCCTGCGGATTCGTAGGCATGGGGCAGTTCGGCGCGGCTGGCCGCCGTGCGGAAACCGCGTCCGCCGCCGCCGTGAACGGCTTTGATGACGACGGGGTAGCCGATCTCGTCGGCCACTGCCAAGGCATCGTCGACGCTTGTCACGGGACCGTTGGAGCCGCGCGTGGTGGGGGCGCCGACTTTGCGGGCCACGGCGCGGGCGTTGGCTTTGTCTGCAAGGCCGGCGATGGCCGCCGGGGGAGGCCCGACCCACACCAGGCCCGCGTCGATGACGGCCTGCGCGAATTCGGGACTCTCAGCAAGGTAGCCGTAGCCAGGGTGGACGGCCTCGGCGCCGGAGCGTTCGGCGATTGTGAGGATGGAGTCGATGTCGAGGTAGGTTTCAGCTGCGCCGTTGCCGGGCATGAGCCAAGCGTCGTCGGCGTAGCGGACGAAGTCGGCGTCGGAGTCGGGTGTCGTGTACGCGGCGATCGCGGTCAGGCCAAGATCGTGGCACGCCCGGACGACCCGGAGCGCGATTTCACCGCGATTGGCGATGAGCACCCGCGTGAACGGCTTTGTTTTCACCGTTGCGGAAAAGGTCGACGACATTCGCTCTCCTGAGGGGATCGGGGATAGACACAGCAAATCTAATGACGACCACTAATGATTTGTGTGTTGGAGACAAAAGCCGGGGAAAAGCTTTTGGCGCAAGCATCGTGCGCGCGTGTCTTCTGTGGGTTGGTGTAGCGCTGACGCTCACACGCTGGCGC
The DNA here is from genome assembly GCA_902489215.1 of uncultured Brevibacterium sp. GTDB lineage: Bacteria > Actinomycetota > Actinomycetes > Actinomycetales > Brevibacteriaceae > Brevibacterium. The sequence continues at coordinate 3,121 of CABTZE010000130.1, read as the reverse complement.
CGGAAGCCCTGTTCCACAGCGAGTGCCATTCGATTCCCAGCTGCCGGCACATATCGCGCAGCAGGGGAACCGACATGCCCAAGACGTTCGTGTGGTCTCCCTCGATCCGGGTGACGAAAGCGGCCCCGTAGCCGTCGATCGTGAGCCCTCCTGCCACCTCGAGAGGTTCTTCCGTCCCCACGTAGGCGTCGATTTCGGCATCTGTGAGTTCGGCGGTGGTGATCATGGTGGATCCCACGGCCTCTGCGGAGTCTTCAACCTCGGGTGCGGTGTCGTCGCTCGGACGGCTCAGGCGGGCCATGAAGATGCCGCTGTGCAGATGGGCGCTGCGCCCTCCCATGTCGCGCCACAGTGCGCGCGCCCTTTCTGGCGTGTGTGGTTTGCCAACCGCTTGGCCGTCAAGTTCCAGCATGGAATCCGAGGCGATGAGCACGACGGGTTCGTCGGCGCTGCCCGGGAGATCGTCGGCAGTCAGTTCGCCGATGACCGCGCGGCCCTTGGCGGTGGCCAGGACGGCGGTCTGTTCAGCTGTAGTGAGTGCACGGCCGCGCTCCTCTTCCGCCTGAGCCAGGGCCGCGTCTTCGTCGACGCCGGACACGATGACGGTCGGTTCGATGCCGGCGGCCCGCAGGATGGACAGGCGGGAGGGGGATCCGGACGCGAGGATGACCGCGGTCATTCTGTGCTCTCCTGTTCTTCTTCCGCGGCTTCTTCCGCACGGTTCCGAGGTGCCTGTGCGGCCTGCCTTTCCAAGGCTTGGGTGGGTGCCGGAGGAGTGGACGAGGGCTCGGATGTGTTGACAATCGCGGTGGGAAACTCCATGACCCGGGCGGCTGTTGTTATGACGCCCGAGGCGATCTGTGCGCTTCCGAACCGGGAAGGGTAGCGGCCTTCGGGTGCCAGCAGGCTGACGCGCGAGGTGCCGGAAAGCAGGTTGGTGAGGCTGATGGGGACCGCATTGGTCGACAGGGCGGCAACAGTCTGCGATCCGGCAAGAACGCGCGACGAGCGGCGCAGGACTGTGCGCACGGGATTGCGCAGGCCCGGCAGTCCGCCGAGGTTCGGAGTGGTGAGAACAAGAACCCTGTAGTGGCCTTCAACCTGCAGCCGGTTGATGGCGTTGGTGAGAATCGGAAGGCCGATTGTGCCCTTGACCGGGTGGACGACATCGGCGGTTCCCATCGAAATGACGGCCAGGCGAAGCTCTGATCCGCCGGGTGTGCGTGCCATTGTCGCGTCGGCGAGAAGCTCTGAGACTTGGGCGGCAACAGAGGAAGCGCCGACAGCGGGGAGCGCGAGGCTGCGCAGACGGACGGGCGAATGCGCCAGTGCGGCAAAACCGCGGGCGATGCGCACGGCCGGGTGATCGGCGGCTTTTTCAAGGCCGATGCCGGACAGCCAAGAATCTCCGATGACGGCCACGGCGGGCAGACCGCTGTCCTCAGCGCTCAGCGGGCCGCGTGAGCCGTCTTCGCCTACAACGGCGGCGTGCGGATATTTGCGCCGCTGCGCATCCGCTCGGAAGGCGCGGCGTACACGTTTCGACTGCGCGCGCAGAATTCCCGATCCGGCCCCCACCGCAGCACCGGCTGTCGTTCCGGCTGCGAGTATCGCTTTCCAGCTGTTCTTCACGGTTCCACTCTAACCGTCTGGCCGCGGGCGTACGTGCGAACGTCACAAGGCTGATTCGGCCAGGCGGGATCGTTGAAACCGCCGACAGGATATAGCCTGGTCTCATGACGAAGAAGAGTCCCAAAGAACAGTCGGGGGCGGCTGTCGAGCCGCTGACCGATCCCGCGATGGCGGACGCTTACCGCTTGCAGTCGCGCAGCTACGTGCCCTTTGTGTCGCGCGGCCTGCGCTTGGCCGCCGCTTGGAGCTGGCGGTCTCTTGTTGTTTTGGCAGCGGTTGCGGTTCTTCTGTGGCTCCTGGGGAAGGTCACGTACGTTCTCATTCCGCTGCTTGTCGCCTTGCTCATTTCGGCACTGCTGACACCGCTGGTGAACTTCTTGGTGCGTCACAAGTGGCCGCGTGCGGCTGCTGCCGCGACGGTGCTGCTGAGCTTCATCCTTGTGGTGGTTGGCCTGCTTGCGCTCGTCGGCCAGCAGCTGGTCACCGGCATCATCGATCTGACGTCAACCACCATGAAGGGTGTTGACGCCATTGCCACGTGGCTTCAGTCGAACCCGCTGGGCCTGGATTCAAGCGTGATCGCACAGGCTGTTGCTGACGGAACACAGCAGGTCAACACCTTCCTCAGCGAGCAGAAGGGCAAAATCGCAACGGGTGTTGTGGGTGCTGCGACGAGTGTCGGCAGCTTCTTCGCAGGCCTGCTGATTGCGCTGTTCTCCACCTTTTTCTTCCTTCTCGAAGGATCCACCATCGCCCGCTGGATCACCCGTCTGCTGCCGGTGCCGGCGCGCGAACCCGCCCTCGGGGCCGCTGTTCGCGGCTGGGTGGCGCTGGGTCAGTACGCCCGCATCCAGGTGATCGTCGCAGCGGTGGATGCTCTGGGCATCGGCATCGGTGCGCTGATTTTGGGCGTTCCCCTTGTCATTCCGCTGACTGTGCTCATCTTCCTGGCATCCTTCATCCCGATTGTCGGTGCGGTTGCAACGGGCATCATCGCGGTTCTGCTGGCACTGGTGGCCAAGGGATTTGTCCATGCGATCATCATGCTGGGCATCGTCCTGCTGGTGCAGCAGGTCGAAAGCAATGTGCTCCAGCCGTTCCTCATGGGCAAGGCGGTTTCTGTTCACCCGCTTGCTGTTGTTCTCGCGGTGGCCGTCGGCTCCTACCAGTTCGGAATTGTCGGCGCCCTGTTCGCTGTGCCGGTAGTCGCTTCTGTATCCGCCGCCATCGGCTATCTTGCCGAACTGTCCTCCCAGCAGATGCTTGCCGACGCCCGGCGCGAAGGCGTGATTGCCCCCGGGGAAGGGCCCGAACTGCCGGAAGGCGATTCATCGAACGAGGAAGGGCCTTTCCAGGGTCGTCGGCGCACCGTCATCGTCTCTGACTTCAAACAGGGCAAACAGGCTGACTGAAGCAGACTGACTCTGCCGCGGCCAGATCGGCCCAGTCAGAGTCCGGCTGAGCCAGCCCTAACACACTTACGGCGGGG
>CABTZE010000129.1 GCA_902489215.1 uncultured Brevibacterium sp. | reverse complement strand
GGTCCTTTAGCATGTCCAACTGACTGGCATAAGACTCCGCTTGAACACCTTCTGCTCCTTCTTGGTATTGAACCAACAGTTCTCCCTTTTTAACTAGCTTATTTTCTTCCAAATGATTGACAAGAATGCGATTGTTGCTAGTTGACTGGATATTGGCGAGGATACGACTAGGCTCCACAGTAGCTCTAGTTGACAAACTCATCTCCTTCTCTGCCAAAGTTGCAAATCCAAGCAAAAACACGAGCAGAAGCGACATGGGGACAATCACTCGGCTGGAAAAATTATGGTATCGACGAAATTGCGTCGTCCTTGGCGGTCGACGGCGAAACGAAGAAGTTGAGGAAGGCATTGCGCGCGAAGTCGCCCGAGCCGCCGATGCCGTTGACGATCTTCGTGCCCGTGATGTGTGTGGAGTTGACGTTGCCGTAGATGTCAGCCTCGACCATGCCGTTGATGCCGATGACGCCCAGGCGGCGGACGATTTCGGGGTGGTTCGACATTTCCTGCGGGCGCAGCAGCAGGCGGCCCTTGAACTTTTCTACGTTGTCGTTGAAGTACTGGGCCTTTTCGCGGGTCAGTGACAGGGCTGTGGCGGACACGGACGTGAAGGTGCCCTCTTCCAGGAGGCTCAGCAGGTTGTCCTGCACCACCTCGGTGAAGGACGTGAGGTTGCGGAATTCGGATTCCTGCAGGCCGGCGAGCACCGCGTTGGCGACGTTGCCGATGCCCGACTGCAGGGGCAGCAGGTTCTTCGGCAGGCGGTCGTTCTTAACTTCCGAACGGAGGAAGTCGATGAGGTAGTTCGCCATCGCCTCGGATTTTTCGTCAACCGGGTTGAACTTGTTGTCGCGGTCCGGGGAGTTGGTTTTGACGACCGCAACGACCTTCGATTCGTCAACCCGCAGGTAGGGGTCGCCGATCCGCTGGGCGGGGTCGAGGATCTGGATGGGGTTGCGGTGCGGCGGGATGTGGGTGCCGTAGTAGATGTCGTGGAAGCCTTCGATTTCGTTGGGCAGCCACTCGTTGACTTCCAGGATGACCTTGTCGGCGAGGTCGAGCCAGGTCTTGTTGTTGCCGACGGATGCGCCGGGCACCAGCAGGCCGTTGGGCAGGATGGCTGCGACTTCAACGACTGCGACGTTGAGTTTGCCGTAGAAGCCGAACCACACCTGCTGGGCCAGGTGGCTCAGGTGGGCGTCGAGGTAGTTGACTTCGCCCTTGTTGATGGCCGCCCGCATGTCGGGGTCGGTGTTGAACGGGGTGCGGAAGTTCACGCCTTTGGCTTTGGCGAGTGCGCCGTCGAGTTCATCCGAGGTCGATGCTCCGGTGAACAGTCCGATCGAGAAGTCTTCTCCCGCATCGTGTGCTGCTTCTATGCGGTTTGCCAGTGCCGTGGGCACTGCCTTGGGGTATCCGCTTCCGGTGAAGCCTGACATTCCGACGTTGTCGCCGGGGTTGATGAAACGAGCAGCGTCCTCCGCAGACATCACCTTGTCGGCGAGGACTGTATTCACAATGCGAGCCATAGCCTCATTGTTCCAAATTGCGGAACAGCTCACACCGCCGGGTCGGCGGTCGAGTTTGCTCCCGGTTCGATCCGCCTGTGTGCGTGCCCAGATCAGGTGTCAGAGGGGATCGGCGGGAGGGGCGTGGCAGTCAGGCGGGGACCGCGTTCGGTGCAGCCGAGAATCCGCAGGCTCTGTTCGAGGTATTCGCGTTCGAGGTCTTCGACCTGCAGGGGGCCGTCCGGGTTCCACCACTGGGGGAGGACATTGCTGATGGCCAGAATGGAGCGGGCCGCGAGGTTGGGGTTGTCGATGTCGAAAACGCCCTGTTCTTTGCCCAGCCGGACCTGTTCGTACAGCTGCCCGCGGGTGAAGACCCTCAGTTCGTCGATTTCAGGCCGGTAGTCCTCGCTCAGGCGCTCAGTTTCGAGCAGCAGGAGCCGGGAGCTTGCGAGGTTCGCAGCCCTGAAGCGGACAAGAACGCGCACAAACACGGCCACGCGGGCAACCGGGTCTGGTTCGGCCATCTTGAGGGCTTCGTCGATTGCTGTGTTGAACTCTTGGTAGCTGGTGCGGATGAGTTCGAAAAGGGCAGCCTGCTTCGAATCGAAGTAGTAGTAGAGGGCCGACAGGTTCAGCCCCGCCGTGTTGGCGATGTCGCGGATGGATGCGCCGTCGAATCCCTTTGCCGCAAATGTTTCCCGCGCGGCGCGCAGAATGGCGTCGCGGCCCTTGAGCTGTTGTCCTGAACGTTTCATAGGCGCCAGGCTATCGTACGTTCAAACGATCGTTCTGCATACAAAAGGGGCGCTGCCGGGGTACAGTGCAGCGTGCACCTTGCGCAGCTGCTGTTACAAAGGAGTCCGCAGTGAAGAACTACGAAGCGATCAGCCGCTTCCTTGCCCATGAACGTTCCGGCAAGCCGCTGTTCGGCCTTATGGGCGACGCCAACCTCGCATATCTGGGTCATTTCATCGAACAAACCGACGGCCGCTACATCGGCATGTCGATTGAAGACGCCGTTGTTTTGGCAGCTGACGGCTACGCCCGCTTCTCCGGTGAAGTCGGCATGGCGACTGTCACCTTCGGTCCCGCGATCACCAACGCCATCACCGCGCTGACCGAAGCTGCGCGGGCCCGCACGCCGCTGGTGCTGCTGACCGGCGACACCCCGGACGTCAATGAGCACTACCAGCGCATCGACATCGCCGCCGTCGCAGCTCTCACGGGTGCCGCCTACGAGCGCTCCTATTCCGGCACGGATGCAGTGAAGACCATTCACAAGGCCGTTATGCGGGCTCGCGCTCGCCAGCAGCCGGTGATCGTCAACATCCCATACGCACAGATGAACGACGAAGTCGACCTGCCCGAACTTCCCGACCTCAGCCAGCCCACATCGGTGCTCGGCGCGGACTCCGAACGGGTCGAGGACGCTCTGGGCTACCTCATGTCGGCCCGTCGCCCTCTCGTTCTGGCTGGACGAGGTGTCATTTCGGCAGGGGCGCGCGATTCTGTTCTGCGCTTCGCCCGCATGATCGGCGCGCCCGTCATGACCTCGCTCATCGCAAAAGACCTGTTCCGCGGTGAACCGGAAAACCTCGGGATCCACGGCACCCTGTCCAACGAAGTCGGCGTTGAATACATGGGCGATGCTGATGTCGTCATCGCATTCGGCGCGTCACTGAACAACTGGCAGACCGACCACTACCACCTGATGGAAGGCAAAAAGGTCATCCAGGTGGACAGCTGCGCAGAAGCGCTCGGCAAGTACGGTCCCGTCGATGTCGCCATCCAGGCTGATGTTGCAGAAGCTGTCGACGCCCTGGCCGGAACCCTGCTGGAAGCCGACCCGGACGCGGACAGTCGCCCGGCACCCAAGTACGTTGCGGCACTTGCGGACCGACCCCAGCGGGAAGCCCTCGATGACTACCGCTCCACCTCGCGTGAAGACCACATTGACGTGCGCGACGCGGCAATGCGGATCAGCACGGCCATCAACCACGACGGTAAGAAGCAGATCAACCAGGTGTCCGACATCGGCATGTACTTCCCGTCGGTCGTCCAGCACATGGTCGTCGACCCCGGCAAGTGGGAGCTCGCCGGCTACTTCGGTGCGATCGGCCTGTCCATCCCGATGGGTGTGGGCGCAGCCTACGCGGACTCGTCGCGGCCGACGGTCGTGTGGGTCGGCGACGGGGCGGCAATGCACTCGCTCATGGAAGTCTCCACCGCGGTGCGCGATGGCCTGCCGCTGGTGGTCGTCGTACTCAACGACTCCTGCTACGGCGCGGAGTTCTACAAGCTGGAGAACTTCGGTTCCAAGGGCGAAACCTCGTTCGTCGAATGGCCGTCCTTTGCCGCCATGGCCCGCGGAATGGGCGCGGTCGGGCACACCGTGAAATCCCTGGAAGAACTCGACTCGGTGCTGGGTGAACTCGGCGAAATCACCGCGCCGACCGTCATCGAAGTCATCACCGATCCGCTGGAGCGCTTCCGCCCCAAGCCCCGTTCGTAAGGTGAATCACTTCCCGCTAAAGTGAGCTGTGCTACATCACAGTGAGGAGATAGCTATGGAAATTCAGGGAGTATCTGCCCTCGTCACCGGCGGCGTGTCCGGTCTTGGCCGTGCGACAACCGAGCGTCTGCTCGCGGCCGGTGCCAATGTCGTCATGATCGACCTCAACGAAGAAGCCGGTGCGAAGGCCGCAGAAGAACTAGGCGAACGCGCCCACTTCGTCAAGGCCGACGTGCAGAACGAAGAGCAGGTTCAGGCCGCTGTCGACAAGGCAGTTGAACTCGGCCCCCTGCGCATCGTCGTCAACTGCGCCGGTGTGGCGACACCCGGCAAGCTCGTTTCGCGCCGCGGACCGCTGGAACTTGAGACCTTCAGCAAGGTCGTCGGCATCAACCTGGTCGGCACCGTCAACGTGGCACGTCTGGCAGCTGCCGCAATGCAGCAGGGCGAACCGGACGGCGAAGAGCGCGGCGTCATCATCAACACCGCTTCGGTCGCAGCTTTTGACGGACAGATCGGCCAGATTGCGTACTCGGCTTCCAAGGGCGGCGTCGCTGCCGTGACCCTGCCGATGGCCCGCGAACTCGCCGAATCGCTCATCCGCGTGGTCACCATCGCACCGGGCATCTTCGAAACCCCGATGATGGCCGGCCTGCCGCAGGAAGCTCAGGACTCGCTCGGCAAGATGGTTCCGCACCCGGCCCGCCTGGGCAAGCCCGCCGAATACGCGCAGCTTGTCGAATCGATCGTGCGCAACCCCATGATCAACGGCGACACCATCCGTCTGGACGGTGCCATCCGCATGCAGCCGAAATGATTCGCATGAGCTGAAACAGACTCAGCTGTGACTGGTCGAGGTGCCGTCCCCGTTTTGGGGAGCGGCACCTCGTCTGTTTTGGGTGCGGGCCTTCTTGTGGGCGCCTCGACTCCCGTCAGCCGGGTTCTCAGGCTCGGCTCAAGCCGGCTCGTTCGGCCAAAACCTGGGCCGTCACCGAGCGCGAATCCGGATGCAGACCCTGCTGAGCGACCGCCGCTGGGGTCCCTGTGGCCAGGATCCGGCCGCCCTCGTCACCGGCGCCGGGGCCGACGTCGATGATGTGGTCGGCCTGCGCGACCACCCGGAGGTCGTGCTCAACGACTACTACGGTCGCGCCGTCGTCGACCAGACGGCGCAGCTGGGCGAGCAAAAGGTCAACATCCGCCGGATGCAGCCCCGTCGTCGGCTCATCCAGCAGGTAGAGGCTGTGCTTGCGGCTGGAGCCGCGCTGCATTTCGGAGGCCAGCTTGATGCGCTGCGCCTCTCCACCCGAAAGCTCCGGGGATCCCTGTCCCAGGCGCAGGTAGCCCAGGCCGAGTGCATGTAGGAACTCGACAGAGCGCAGAACCTTCGGCTCGTCGGCGAAGACCTCCAGCGCCTCGTCTACCGACAGCGCCAAAACATCCGCAATACTGCGGTCGTTCCACTGCACTTCAAGGATTTCCGGCTTATAGCGCTTGCCGTGGCAGGCCGGACAGGTGGTGTACGTGCCGGGCAGGAACACCAGCTCAACTTCGATGCTTCCCGCGCCATCGCACTCGGGGCAGCGGCCCTTTTTCGTGTTGTAGGAAAAGTCCGACACCGACATGCCCCGCCGTTTGGCCTCCGGGGTGTCAGCAAAGAGCCTGCGGACGTGATCGAAAAGACCCGTGTAGGTCGCGACGGTGGAGCGCACCGTGCGCCCAATCGGCTTCTGGGGGATGTGAACCAACCGGCGGATCTTGTCGACCCCCGCCGCGCTGTCCACTCGGAAATCCCGGGAGGCGTCGGATTT
>CABTZE010000128.1 GCA_902489215.1 uncultured Brevibacterium sp. | reverse complement strand
GCCGGTGAGAAAACCGAGGAGCGGTTGACCTTCTGTCCCTCAAAGCGGTTGCCAGCTTCGATCACGCGCTCATCAACAACCGGTTCGAGCCCGGTCGACTGTGCCAGCGGTGCGATTGTCTGAGCCGTGCGCAGCAGCGGCGAACGCACCAGGCCGCGCACGTTGAAGCGGTCATCAGCGAAGTAGTCGCTGATCCGCTCGCCCATCTGACGTCCGCGGGCCGTCAGCCCGTAGCCGGGCAGACGGCCGTAGAGAATGCCGTCGGGATTGTCGACTTCACCGTGGCGGACCAGGTGGATGCGCGAGGTGGTCATGCGGACTCCCCGTCTGTCACCTGTGCAGCGGCCTTGGCTGCGGCAGGCAGTGCAGAAACCACGCGGTCGAGGATCTGCGGAGTGTGGGCGGCAGACAAGAACCACACTTCGAAGGCGCTCGGCGGCAGGTGCACGCCCTGTTCGAGCATCGATGTGAAGAACGCCGAGTAGGCGGCGGTGTTCTGTGCCTGCGCATCAGCGAATGTGCGAACTTCGCGGTCGGTGAAGAACACCGAGAACATGGAGTTCGCCGACTGGATGGTGTGCGGCACGCCTTCGGCGCTCAGCGCTTCCGTGATAGCCGGACGCAGAACATCAGCGGCCGCCTCGATTGTCGGGTAGACGTCGAGTTCGCGGGTCAGCTGCAGAGTGCGCAGACCGGCAGCCGAAGCAATCGGGTTTCCGGACAGGGTTCCCGCCTGATAGACCCCGCCCTTGGGAGCCAGCGCGTCCATAACGTCCTGGCGACCGCCGAAGGCCGCGATCGGGAAGCCGCCGCCCATGACCTTGCCGAATGTGAACAGGTCAGCCGGACCATCCGGGTAGCCCAGGGTTTCGCTTTCGTAGCCGTACCAGCCGGCTTCGGAAACGCGGAAGCCGGTCATGACCTCATCCGAGATCATGAGCGCGCCGTGTTCCTTGGTGAGCGAACGGATGAGGTTGGTGAAGCCGTCACGCGGCGGGACGACACCCATGTTGCCCGGGGAGGCCTCCGTGATGACAGCGGCGATTTCGCTGCCGTGCTCTGCGAAGACCCTGCGCAGAGCGTCCTGGTCGTTGTAGTCGAGGATGATGGTGTCTTCCGCGGTGCCCTTCGTGACACCGGGGGTATCCGGCAGACCGAAGGTGGCAAGGCCGGAACCGGCAGCGACGAGCAGCGAGTCAACGTGTCCGTGGTAGCAGCCGGCGAACTTCACGATCTTGTCCCGACCGGTGTAGCCGCGGGCCAGACGGATAGCCGACATAGTGGCTTCCGTGCCGGAGTTGACCAGCCGCACCTCGTCAACCGGAGCAACCCGGTTCGAGATCTCCTGGGCCAGTTCGACTTCCGGAACCGAGGGGGTGCCGAACGAAAAACCTCGCGCAGCGGTTTCCTGAACCGTGCTGAGGACTTCCGGGTGTGCGTGGCCGACGATCATGGGCCCCCACGAGCCGATGAGGTCAACGTATTCGTTGCCGTCGACATCGGTCAGCAGCGCACCTTCGGCAGAGTGCATGAACCGGGGCGTACCGCCGACAGCGCCGAAAGCGCGCACCGGCGAGTTCACACCGCCGGGGATTGCCTTCAGGGCGCGTTCAAAGAGTTCCTGGGACTTCTGCGTGGGCTGGGTCATCACACTGCCTTTCTCAGATGTTCAGCTACCCGGGTGAAGACGTCTGCCAATACCTGAGTCTCTTCGGGAGACATGAGGTCGATGAGGTGCTCGCGCACGCCCTCGACGTGAATGGGGGCGATCTTCTGCATCAGCTCCCACCCTTCGTCGGTCATGCTGCAGTTGACACCGCGGCCGTCACCCCGCGTGGAGGTGCGCTTGAGGATGCCGCGCTTCTCCAGCCGAGCGACGGTGTGAGACAGGCGGGATCGGGAAACGCCGACCTTTTCGGCGATTTCTGCCATGCGCCTGGTGTGGCCGGGTGATTCCGACACAATGACGAGGACTTCATAATCAGCCAGCGCAATGCCGGCGAGTTCGCGCAGTTCGCGGTCGAGGACAGTCTGCAGAAGCGATTGCCCCTGCAGCATCGCCCTCCAGAAACGCTGCTGCGTTTCATCCAGCCATCGTGTTGAAGTCATTGTTCATTAAGCCATTTAGCGGCCTGCGTCGCGTAGTAGGTCATAACTGCGTCAGCCCCTGCGCGCTTGAATGCGAGGAGTGATTCCAAGACCGCGGGTTTGCGGTCAATCGCACCGGCTGCCGAAGCAAATTCCAGCATGGCGTACTCACCCGAGATCTGGTAGCTCCACACCGGCACCGGCGATGCTTCTGCGACATCTTTCAGAATGTCCAGATAGGGCATGCCGGGCTTGACCATGACGATGTCCGCCCCCTCGGCCAAATCCAGCTGAAGTTCGTGCAGCGCTTCGCGCGCATTCGCGGGATCCTGCTGGTACGTGCGACGGTCGCCGGAGAGCTGTGAATCGACGGCTTCGCGGAACGGACCGTAGAACGCCGAGGCGTACTTGGCTGTGTAGGCCATGATGACGGTGTTCGTGAAGCCTGCTTCGTCAAGGGCTTCGCGCACAGCGCCCACTTGGCCGTCCATCATGCCCGACAGGCCCAGAACATCCGAACCGGCACGCGCCTGGGCGATGGCCATCGAGGCATAGCGCTCGAGCGTTGCGTCATTGTCGACGTCGCCGTTCTCGTCCAGCACACCGCAGTGGCCGTGACTGGTGAATTCGTCCAGACACAGGTCTGTCATCACGACGGTGCGATCGCCGACGGCGTCCTTCACCCGGCGCACGGCAACATTGAGAATGCCGTCGGGGTCATCTGCCTGGGAGCCGCGCTCGTCGTATTCCAGCGGAATGCCGAACAGCATGATGCCGCCGACCCCCGCCTCGACCGCGCGTTCAGCGGCCTCAACCAGGGAGTCCAGGGTGTGCTGGCGCACGCCCGGCATCGAGGTCAGTTCAACGGGAGCATCGAGCCCCTCCTTGACGAACAGCACCTCGATGAGGTCTTCGGGCTGCAGCTTCGTTTCCGATGTCAGCCGGCGCATTGCCGCCGACTGGCGCAGACGACGCGGGCGAACCGCACCGAACGGGAGGGACCTGTCAGACATCAGCCTCTGCTCCTTCGCGAATTCCTGCGGTCCTGCGATGGGCGGACCGGAACGATTCCTTCGGCCAGTGCGTCATCGCGGCGCTTGCGGGCGAAGTCAGACAAACCGGCGATAAGCACCGGAAGGCTGGCTTCGTCTGCCAGAACGTCGACGTGCAGGCCGTGATCCTGCGCAGTCTGAGCCGTTGCCGGCCCGATGGCTGCGATAACAGTAGACGGGTGGGGTTTTCCGGCGATGCCCACCAGGTTGCGAACCGTTGAGGACGACGTGAACAGCACGGCGTCGAAGTCGCCTCCCTTGATGGACTCGCGGATGGGCTTCGGCGGCGGGGCGGCGCGCACGGTGCGGTAGGCAGTGACGTCGTCGACCTTCCAGCCGCGTTCCGTAAGGCCCTCCACGAGCACGTCCGTGGCGATGTCGGCACGTGGCAGGAGGACCCGGTTGAAGCCCTCTTCGTCGTCAAACACGGGCCAGTCTTCAAGCATGCCCCGGGCAGACTGTTCGCCGCTGGGCAGAAGCTCCGGTTCGATACCCCATTCACGCAGGGCCTCAGCGGTCTTGTCGCCCACCGCGGCGACCTTGACTCCCGCAAGGCTGCGCACGTCCAGGCCCAAGTCTGCAAGCCACATTTTGACTGCGCGGACAGCGTTGACCGAGGTCAGGCCCAGCCACTGGTAGTCGCCGTCGACAAGGGCGTGGATTGCCCGCTCCATCTGGCGAGGTGAACGGGGAGGCTGGATGGCGATGGTCGGCACCACAGTGCCCTCGGCACCGTACTCGGCGAGCGCCTCGACGGTTTCTGCTCCCTGTTCGCGTGTGCGGGGAACGAGTACCTGCCAGCCGAACAGCGGCTTGGACTCAAACCACGACAGTTCGCGGCGCTGTTCGACAACAGCGCCGAAGATCGTCTGCACAACAGTGTCGGCATCGAATTCCTCGCGCAGCCTGTCCGGCAGCTGACCCAGCGTGGTTTCGATGGAGTGCTGGTGGACGGTCGACACTCCGGCGACGACAAGCGCGGGAGTGTCGGCTTCCCATTCGTCGCCGAGCATGCCCTCGACAGCCGTGATGGTGTCGGTGACAGTGCCGCTGATGACGTGACCGGTGTTGGCAAACCGCGAAACATCGCTGCGGGTCATCTCGGTTGCAGACACGTAGCGCACGGAGCGCACGTTTGCGTTCGTCAAGGGTGTTCCCGTGAACGCTGCGGCCGACGACGCCGCCCCGACACCCGGGACGATCTCAAAGCCGACGTCACTGCCCGACAGCACCTGCGCCTCGGCGGTCGTCGACGTGAACAGAAGTCCGTCATCGGCTGCCAGGCGGACAACCATGCCGTGTTCTTCGGCGAGTTCGCCCAGTCGGCGGCCGCGGGTGTGCGGCTGCACGCCCATTTCCGAAACGGGACGCAGCAGCGTGTCTTCCGGCACGTAGGTCTCGATGATGTCCCGATGGAGTTCGTCTTCGTGAACCACCACGGCCGCAGATGCCAGAAGCTCGGCACCGCGGATGGTCAGCAGGGAGGGATCGCCGGGACCGGCGCCGAGGAAGAACACCTTGGGCACGGCCCGCTGCGGGCGGTTCTGCACAGAATCACCGCTGGTCACGGTCACCTCCGGGAGTCATAACAAGATTCGTTTCTGGGGCGTTGGCACCGCTTGCCGTGCCTGGTACGGCTCCGAGGGTGCTGAGAAGTTCGTCCGCTGTCCGATAACCGAGCTCCCGGGCGATCCGGCGCGATTCCGACTGGATTCCGCGGGAGAGTTCGACCATGTTGTCGGTGACTTCGTCCGGCAGGGTGGCGATTGTGGACAGGCGGCTGAGCTTGCCTTCGTCATCGGCCATGACAGCCGCAAGTGTCAGTGCGGTTCCGTCAATCGAGGCCAGAGCGCCGATGGGTGCTGAACAGCCGGCCTGGGACCGTTCGAGGATGGCGCGTTCGGCATAGACGGCAAGGCTCGTGGCCGGATCGTGGAGGCCTTCGAGGGCTTCGCGGATCTCCTGGTCGAAATCGCCGTGCGCTGCATCGGGTGCACGGCATTCCACTGCGAGTGCTCCCTGTCCGGGGGCCGGCAACATGACCGAGGAGTCGAGGACGTCAGTGACTTCGTCCAGGCGGCCCAGACGGCGCACACCCGCGGCGGCCAGGACGACGCCGTCGAGCCGGCCTTCCGTCACGTGGTTGATGCGGGTTCCCACATTGCCGCGGACTCCCGTCACGGTGATGTCAGGGCGAGCGGCCCTCAGCTGGGAAGCGCGGCGGGGCGACCCTGTGCCGACCACGGAACCTGCCGGCAGTTCGAGCAGGCTGAGCCCGTTGCGGGCGATGAGCACGTCGGAGGGATCCACACGAGGTGGAACCGCCGCCATCTCGATTCCCGCGGCTGGGGCTGTGGGCAGGTCTTTCAGCGAGTGGACCGCGATGTCGACCTTGCCGGTCAGCAGAGCGGTGCGCACCGAGGATACGAAAACACCGGAACCGCCCAGACGGGCCAGCGGCGTCATGTTGACGTCGCCTTCCGTGACGACTTCGACGATCTCGATGCGCCAGCCGGTGCGAGCGGCCAGCTGCTGGGCGATCGCGGTCGACTGGCTGCGTGCCAGCTGACTGCGGCGCGTGCCCAGGCGAACGGGGCGGCCCGTGAAGTGTTCGGGTTCGACCACGTCGAGGGGGTGATCGGCTATCGGGACTGTGCCGTCGGCTTCTTTGTGGGCGCTGCTGCCCCTGGCCGTCT
>CABTZE010000127.1 GCA_902489215.1 uncultured Brevibacterium sp. | reverse complement strand
GGGGCGGCGGCACCGGGGGCCCCGCCGGCCCCCGCTGCCCCGCCCCCGGCTGCCGCGCCTGCCCCGGCTGCTCCTGCCCCAGCAGCCGCGCCAGGTCCGCTGGCCGGGCGCTGCTGGACGGGAGGCATGACCGCAGTGTTGTCACCAGCCGGGCCGGAGGGGGCCGAGGAGGGGTGCGGGCCGTTCTGTCCCTGTGGCTGGCCGGGCTGCTGGCCAGGAGCCTGTGCTGGGCTCTGCGGTTTGGTCGGCTGGTGTCGGCCGGGGCCCTGCGGGCCAGCCGGTCCGGACTGTGCCGATGCCTGCGGGGCAGCGGGCGGAAGGACCGTGGTCTTTGCCTCTTCGCTGCCGCGGGGAGTTCCCATGGGCGGCTTCGAGGTGCCAGCTTCCGCAGGCTTGTTCGGGCCAGCCTGTTCGGGCTTCCTCTGAGCCTCAGGGGCTGGTTTCTGCTCGGGTTTTGGCCGAACAGCTTCGGGAGCAGGCTTCGGTTCGGACTTCTGCTCTGGCTTCTGTGCGGGCGCACCACCGGGGAACGGCTTGAACGCCTGGGTGGGCTGGTCCTCACTCGGCACGGGGCCGCCCGCGGGCTTCGGCGTGGGTGCACTGTTGCCCGGCGCCTGCGCGGGAGTCTGCTGTCCAGAGCCGCTCACAGAGCTGCTTTGAGGTGTCGGCTTTTCAGATGGCCGTCCGCTGCCGGTGTTCGGCTCGGGAGACGACGAGCTGTTGCTGCCTTCTTCGGGCGTTGGCTTGCTCATTGCTTCCTTCTTCGCATTGACTGTGTGAGGCCTGCGCCTCAATCTATCAGCTGGGCCCAGTCTGCACGTTCTTTCCGCGTGGAAGCTGGGAACCGCGGCAAAGCTGGTGCAACATAGGACCAATGGACCCCTCGGCACACAGACTTCGCATCCCCCTCCTCGCAATTCGCTCCGCACTCCCGGCTGTCATCGTGGTGGGTGCCGTTGCGTTCCTGTCAGGTGCTGCCGCCTGGACGATAGCCGCCGCGCACCTCATGCCCACCTCGGTCATCATCGTGTGGGCCATGCGCGGGCTCGCGGCCGCCGCCGGCCTTGCCGTGCCGCTGGGTTCGGCTGTGCTGTCGCTGCCGCCGACCCTTGCCAACCTCGCACTGTTCTTTGCGATCTACTGGAGCGGTGCGCGTCTGCGCCGGATGCTGGATGACGAAGCCGATGAAGACGGCACAGAGGATCGTGATCGTCTGCGCGCGCAGATCATCGGTGCGGCGTCCGTTTTCGGAATCTTTGCGGTGCTGGTCATCATCGCCGCGGTCATCGGGGGAGCCGCCGTGGACCCGCGGGGCATCATCCGGGTCTTCGTACTCGTGAGTGTTCCTGTGCTCGTGTCCCTGCGACCAGCCGGTGAGCTCATCAACCAGGCCGTCCGCGACTACATGGGGTCAGCTGCGCTGGAAGCCCTGCGCATGTCCCGGGGGCAGACCCTGCGCGTTTTCGCGGCACTGGGCATCAGCTCGAATGCCGTTCTTGCCGTCCTCATTGCCGTGCGCTTCAGCGAAGTGACAGCGGTTCTTGACGCCTACTCATCTCCGACGGCCGCCGCCGTGGGGCTTGGCGTGATCCAGTTGGCCTACGCGCCGACCCTGTGGGCGGCCGGGATTGCCTGGGTGTCCGGTGCCGGAGTCACCCTGGCCCGAGGTGTCGAACTGTCGGCATACCGAGGTGCCGAGGGCATTGTGCCCCCGTTCCCCATCGCCTACGTGTTCCCGCCTGATCCAGGCCCGTGGGCGGGTCTGCTCGTGCTCATTCCGGTTGTTGCGGTGGCCGCCGCGGTCATCGGGCGCAGCACGTGGCAGTCAGACGCTCAGCTGTGGCCCGCCGTGTTCTCTTCCGTACAGATTCTCATCGGCTTTGCAGTTCTGTGCCTGTTCTTCTCCGGCGGCATCGGCGGGGGAGGACTGAGTGAAGTCGGCGTGGACGTTGTGCCGATGATGTTCCTCGCCGGGCTGGGAACATGTGCCGTCGTGTTTGCCGGCACGGGAATGGTGTGGCTGCGCGACCGCTACTCCGAAGCTGAGTGAAGCGGCTGCAGAAAATCAGTTCTGCGGAGCCAGACCGGGCATGTCGACGCCCGTGAGCTTCTTGAACTTGTCGTTCAGAGCGGTGTTGTACTCCGAAGTGCACGAAGCTGAAGCCTGTTCGGTCAGCGCCGAGCTGACGCACTCCTGGTAGTTCGCCTGCTCCTGGTAGGTGAGGAGGGTGCCGATTGTGCCCAGGCCCACGTAGCCGGACACGATGATGCTGATGACGCCCATGATGAACCACGACGCGGGGCGGTTCTCACGGCTCGATGCGGCAAAGAAGCGGATGGCCACAACGATCGCGGCAACCGCAAGAAGGCCAGCGGCGATCTTGATGGGAACACCGAGCATCGACACCAGGAGACCGCCGATGACGAGCATGCTCAGAGTCGTTCCGAGCTGGGCCGCTCGGCTGGGCTGCTCGGAATCCTTCTTCGGCTTCTGGGTATCTGCTTCGGGTTGAGTCACGCTGTCCATCTTGGCATACCTCGTGACAGATGTGGCTGCTGGCCGCTTGGCGGTCCGCCCCGCTCAGATTTGCTCTACCTGGTGGACAGTGTCTTGCGCGGGTCTGTCACTCATGGGCGATTCAACTGTGGTGTGGGTTGCTTATAGTCCGAAGGCTCCACCGCTGACGAGGATGACGATGCCCAGCCCGATGAGCACTGCTGGGAAGAGAATGTCTTCCCACCGTTCCAGGGCTTCGGCAATAGGTTTTCTTGAGCTGATCCATTTGGCCAGGAACACCAGGACGGCCACCAGTACTAAGAAGACGATGCAGAAGGCCAGCACCGCACCCCGGCTGACGCTGACGAACACTGGCACATAGACGCCGAGATTGTCGCCGCCGTTGGCGAAGGTCACGGCCGCCACGGCCCAGATCGAGACGCGTTTGCCTTCCAGGTGTGCTTCGTCATCATCGTCTTCGCCGCGATTTCGCCAGGCCTGCCATGCCGCCCAGAGACCCAACCCCAGGGGAATCAGGCCAAAGTACGGCAGGATGGCTCCCGGCAGCAGTATTTGGGCGCCAAAGGCTGCTGCTGCCGCAGCGCCTAAAATACCCAGGAATCCTAGATATTGTCCCACCAGGATGCGGCGGGTGGTTCCTGGTTGTCCCTGGCCTCGGGCAAAAAACAGAGACAGGATGACGACGTCATCAATGTTGGTGGCGATAAACAGGCCAATCGCCTGCACGATGGAAGAAATCACGCGCTGAGCTCCTCATCATGAGCACAACCGGCAACAGTGCAGACCGGATCAATGCAAGGGGCAGCTACGTCAACGGCTAGGGTCGTGTCCACCAAGGCAGTCAGTGCCTGCGCCAAGTGTGGGTCCGCGATCTCGTAGCGGGTTTGGCGTCCCTGATGCTTGCCGACCACAATGCCACAATCGCGCAGACAGGCCAGGTGGTTGGACACATTAGACCGTGTCAGGTCCAGAGCGTGGGCAAGGACCGCCGGATATTCAGGCCCCTCCAACAGCGTTAATAAAATTCGGGATCGCGTGGGATCGGCCATGGCTCGACCTAACCGGTTCATGACATCTAAACGAGCAGAATTGGTCAGCATATAGTGAACTATACAGCAAATAATGAACAGTGCGACTAGGTTTTACGGGAACGACAAGAGGTCTATGCGGCTGTTGACTTTGCTCGGCGGTTTTTCGCAGCTTCATGTGGCGGCCTGCTTTCACCTCTTGT
The DNA here is from genome assembly GCA_902489215.1 of uncultured Brevibacterium sp. Classification (GTDB taxonomy): domain Bacteria; phylum Actinomycetota; class Actinomycetes; order Actinomycetales; family Brevibacteriaceae; genus Brevibacterium. Next base: position 2,092 of record CABTZE010000127.1, on the reverse strand, counting down.
GTTGCTGCCCAAATGCACCACATGGAGTGCCGGAGCTGACCAAGGCGTATAGGGGTTGATGCAAAAGCTGGCATATAATTCCGCATGTGCGACTACTGCTCCTAGCCTCCGGCACCGGTTCTCTTGTCCAAGCTGTCATTGACGGGCTCGCCGACACGGGCATTGAGATCGTCGCCGTCGGCTCAGACCTGGCAGACGCGCCGGTCCTGCAGAAAGCACGAGCGGCAGACATCGATGTCTTCAGCGCTCACCCGCGTGACTACGCCGACCGTGCGGCGTGGGACAGGGCCTTCACACAGACTGTTGCCGACTACAGCCCCGACTGGGTTGTTTCGGCCGGCTTCATGCGGATTCTCGGAACAGCTTTCGTGTCCCGCTTCGGCGGCAGGATCATCAACACCCACCCTGCACTTCTGCCTTCTTTCCCCGGCGCTCACGGGGTGCGCGACGCTCTTGCCTACGGGGCAAAAGTCACAGGGACCACCATCCATTTGGTTGACGAGGGCGTCGACACAGGCCCGATCATCGCGCAGTTCCCGATTGCGATCGAACCGGATGAAGACGAAGCCTCCCTGCATGAAAGAATCAAGACAATTGAGCGCCGTGAGCTTGTGCGCTTCCTGCGCTTTCTTGAGCACAGCACAATCGAGGTGAGTGGGCGGCACGTGTCCGGGTACACGCCGTCGGCTTCCTGACACAACCTGACCGAGGAGCAGAGTGAACGACCAGCGTCCCATCCGACGGGCACTTATCAGCGTCTATGACAAGACCGGACTCGAAGAGCTGGCCGCCGGACTGGCGGCCCAGGGCGTTGACATCGTGTCAACCGGCTCAACCGCGGCGCGCATTGAAGCCGCAGGAGCGTCCGTAACTCCGGTCGAACAGCTGACCGGATTCCCCGAATGCCTCGAAGGGCGCGTCAAAACGCTCCACCCGAAGGTTCACGCAGGCATCCTCGCCGACTCCCGCAAGCCCGATCACATGGATCAGCTGGAACAGCTGGGTGTCGAACAGTTCGACCTCGTCGTGGTCAACCTCTATCCGTTTGTCGAAACCGTGGCATCCGGTGCCGGCTACGACGACGTCGTCGAACAGATCGACATCGGCGGGCCCTCCATGGTGCGCGCAGCGGCAAAGAACCACCCGACGGTCGCCGTTGTGACTGACCCGGCCCGCTACGGCGAAGTCATCGATGCCGCAGCCTCCGGTGGCTTTGACCTTGCCGCTCGCCGCGAACTTGCCAAGGCGGCCTTTGAGCACACCGCGGCATACGATGTCGCGGTTGCCACCTGGTTTGGCCAGCAGCTGGGCAGCGAAGACGTCGAACCGGACTTCTTCGGTATGGCCGCAGAAAAGAAGAATGACCTGCGCTACGGCGAAAACCCACACCAGAAGGCGGCCGTCTACGCTTCACCCGGCACCGGCGGCATCGCAAATGCCGTGCAGCACGGCGGCAAGGAGATGTCGTACAACAACTACGTCGACACCGACGCCGCCCTGCGCGCCGCCTACGATCACGAGAGCCCTGCCGTGGCCATCATCAAACACGCCAACCCGTGCGGCATCGCCACGGCTGACACGATCGCCGAAGCCCACCGCCTGGCCCACGCCACGGACTCGCTGTCTGCTTACGGCGGCGTCATCGCGTGCAACCGTCCGGTCGACCTGGCGACAGCCGAATCGATCAAGCCGATCTTCACCGAAGTCATCATCGCGCCGGGCTACGACGCGGACGCTCTCGAACTGCTGCAGACCAAGAAGAACCTGCGGATCCTGGAAATCGACGGCTACGACGTGCCGCCTATGGAGTACCGTCAGGTCAGCGGAGGCCTGCTGGTGCAGGACCGCGATGCGCTGCAGGCAGCCGGCGACCGCGCCGACCAGTGGACGCTGGCAGCGGGTAAGCCCGTAGACGACAAGACGCTGGCCGACCTCGAATTCGCTTGGCGCGCATGCCGGGCCGTGAAGTCCAACGCGATCCTGCTGGCATCCGACGGTGCCGCCGTCGGCGTGGGCATGGGCCAGGTCAACCGCGTGGACTCGGCGAAGCTCGCCGTTGAACGGGCAGGCGCTGAACGCGCCCAGGGCTCGG
>CABTZE010000126.1 GCA_902489215.1 uncultured Brevibacterium sp. | reverse complement strand
GGCGTGTTCGTGTCCAAACCGCTGGCGCTGGCCGTCATCGGCGGTCTGGTGTCATCGACGCTGCTGACCCTCATCCTGGTGCCGGTGCTGTACGAGCTGGTTGAGGGCTTCAAGGAGCGCCGCGCTGAGAAGCGGGCCGTCAAGGACGGTGCACGCGCCGCCGTCATCGACAGGGTCGAGGCGGAAGCTCAGGCTGAGGCTCAGGCGGGTGCCGACGGTCGGCAGCCGGTGGGTGCTGCGGCTGGACAGACAGGAGCTTCTGGGGCAGCGAATGATGACCGTCCGACCCAGCCCATGCCGGCAGCCAAGCCAGAAAACGGAGGCGGCGATCGGCAGTGAGGTGAGCGGCACCTCGTCCGCGGGGAGGCTGGGAAGCCCCACCCGGTGGCGGGCGGAGGTGCTGCTGGTCGCGGGAGTTTCGCTGGGGCAATCGGCGGTGTATGCCGCCGTGCGCCTGGCGGACATGCTCACGCGCGCGCCGCTGAAGGACAGCACTGCATCGCTGAACAACAGCCAGTCGACGCGGGCCGTGTTTGACCTGGTGTACCAGCTGCTGGGCATTGGGTTCACGCTCGTGCCAGTGGTGCTCGCGCTGTACCTCATGTGGCTTGACGGGCAGGGCTCGGTGCGTGAGCGCTTGGGACTGGGGCGAGGCGTCGGCCCGGATGCGGGGTGCGGTGCCGGCCCGGATGCGGGGCGCGGTGCTCGTGGTGGCGGCACTGCGTCTGATGGTGTTTTGCGCGATGGTGCTCGGCGTGCCGCTTGGGGTGATGCCTGGCGTGCCGTCGGGCTGTTTGTGCTGATCGGAGCGGGAACGCTCGTTGTTTATGCCGCTGGGCGGGCACTCGGTGTGACAGCGCAGATTTCGACGAACAACTTAAATGCCGCGTGGTGGACCGTTCCCGTTCTGCTGCTGCAGGCGGTGAAGAACGGTGTGCTGGAAGAAGTGCTTCTGCTGGGCTTCTTCTGGGATCGGCTGGAAAAGCTGCGCTGGTCGCCGTGGGCGATCATCGTGGGGCTGGCGGTTTTCCGCGGAAGCTACCACCTGTACCAGGGACTCGGGCCGTTTGTGGGCAATGTGCTCATGGGGCTGATCTTCGGCTGGCTGTACATGCGCAGGCGGCGGGTGATGCCGTTTGTCGGTGCGCACTTCCTGCTGGACGCGGTCGGCTTTTTGGTGCCGGGCATTTTGAGCGGCTGAGCGCGCTCGGCGGCTGGGCCAGACTTGCGCGCTAATGCAGTTTCACGCTTTAATGCGGCGCATTTACGCGCAAAGTTGCATTAAAGCGTGAATCTGCGCTGGAACGGCGACGCGGCGAAAGCGCCGAGCGGCACATATACGCGCAAAGTTGCATTAAAGCGTGAGTCTGCGTTGGACCGGCGACGCGGCGCATCACATCGCAGGCGCCGCGCCCCTTACAGAACGACGCGGCCGTTGGGTGTGGTGAACGTGACGGACATGATGCCAGGTTCGCCGTGGGGTGCGACCCAGTCGATGCCGATTTCCGGGATGGGCTTGTGGGCGTCGGTGCCCAGCCAGTCGCGCACACGGTCGCGGCTTCCAGCGATCTGCAGCGACTCAATGGCAACAGCATCGTCGCCGGTGAGTTCGCCGCTGCCGTCCAGCTTGTTCTGCGGGCGGGCTGATGGGTGCAGTTCAGCGGGGGAGACCCAGTGGATGAAGTACGGCAGCTGGCCGTCTGCGATGACGCCCTTCACGCCGATCTGCTTCCAGTGGATTTCTACCGACCCTTCCGGGGTTCGGTTGCCGTCGACGGCTTTGCGCTCCAGCCGCTCTTCAACCTTGGCCAGGTTGTTGACGCTGACGCACCACGCCATCCAGCCGCCGCCCTTGTCTGACCGCGCCCTTGCGGCCTGTCCGAACGGGGTTGCCAGTGCTGCCGGGTGTTCGAGGGCCTCAACGACCTCGAGGTAGTGCCCGTTTGCCAGCGGGAAGATCAGGTTCCGCGTTCCGAACCGCGGGTGAATTCCGCCGTCGTAGTAGGTGATGCCGAGTTGTTCCGCCAGACGGTCGGCCGTGGCGTGCAGGCCGTCCTGCTGAGCGGCGAACGAAACATGGTCCAGATTCATACCCTGAGCGTGGCACAGATCTCATTTTCGTGTGACTTAGGTATGCCTAACTTTCTCATTTCGAGGGTCTGCATCTCACACAGAAACTGACGAGGCGCCGCTTGCCATCCGCCGTCATCATCGACTTTTGCTGGGGCCCAGAGGCATGAAAAAGCGGGTGGGAGCGGCTTCCGCTCCCACCCGCTTGAAGCAGTCAAGCTGCGGTCAACTGTCTGTCAGGCTTCGGCCTTGAAGCGGTCAATCGATTCCTGAACGATCTTTTCGGCAACTTCGCGGCCAGCCCATTCGGAGCCCTTGACGAACTTGTTCGGCTCGAGGTCCTTGTAGTGGACGAAGAAGTGCTCGATGGCGTCCAGCTGGAACTTGTCGACATCCTTGACGTCCTGGATGGCGTCGAAGCGCGGGTCGTCAGCGAGGACTGCGAGAACCTTGTCGTCGCCGCCGGCTTCGTCTTCCATACGGAAGACGCCGATGGGGCGGGCATCCAGCTGGCAGCCGGGGAACACGGATTCGTGCAGCAGGACCAGAACGTCGAGCGGGTCGCCGTCTTCGCCGAGCGTGTCCTCAAAGAAGCCGTAGTCGGTGGGGTAGGCCATCGAGGTGAACAGGTAGCGGTCGAGCTTGACCCGTCCGGTTTCGTGGTCCACTTCGTACTTGTTGCGCGAACCCTGGGGGATTTCGATGGTGGCGAGAAGTTCCAAGAGATTTTCTCCTTACAGCTGGATGATCCTTAAGGATTCCATGATTGACAGGCGTCAGAATTAGCATAGTGAAGGCCAGAAAGAGGTGAGTAATCGGTGAGCAGATCACGTGCCCGCAAGAACAGGCGTCGCGCCGCGCGCGGGCGTGCAAAGGCCGTTGGCGGTGTTGCCGCGATTGTCGTGGCCGCTTTGACCGGATACGCCGCTCTCGATGCTCTCGACGCCGTTCCCGGCGTGCTCACCGTTGTGCCGACTTCCGGCGGAAGCCCAGCTCCCGCACTTTCCGGAACTCCACCTCGGGCGCTTGATATTGCGGAACTGAACTCCAATGCGCCGGTGCCGAAGAAGATTGCCCCAGTAGTCGACAAGGCGTCCAAAGACAGCGGCTTCAAAGGCAAGGCCGGCATCGACATTCGCGATGCCGAAACCGGCGAAGTCCTCTACACGAAAGACGCCGGGGCGGACCGCACGCCCGCATCCGTGACGAAGGTGCTGACCTCAGCGGCGGCTCTCGGGGCTCTGGGTGCTGATCACACGTTCACTACATCGGCCCGCCTGGATTCCACAGAGGGAACCAGTGCTGCTCTGGCTCTTGTTGGCGGCGGCGACGTCATGCTCGGCAAGGGCGAATCCAACCCTGATGCCGTCAACGGCAGGGCTGGCCTGGGCACACTCGCAGACGACACCGCGCGCGAACTCAAAAAGCGCGGTGTGGACACCGTCGAGGTCTACGCGGATGTGTCCCGCTACATCGGACCGCGGTTCAGCAAAGACTGGGACCGCGACGACATCGAATACGGCTTCATCACGAACATGGACCCGCTGATGGTTTCCATGGGTTCGAAGACCGGCGAATACAAAGCGCCGCGCACACCCGAACCCGCCCGGGATGCTCTTCGCGACTTTGCCGATGCTCTCACCGACAAGGGTCTCAAGGTCGACATCCGCAACCCCGATGTGCAGACCGAACCGCCAGCCGAACAGGCTGCGCCGCTGCACGCGGACGGCACCGGCGATGACGGCAGCGACAACGGCAGCGAAGACAAGAAGGGCGACGGTGCCGGTGCACACCAGGGCCCGGCCATCATCGCCGAAGTCCAGTCTGCCCCGGTGTCCAGTCTGGTGCGGCACGCCCTGCAGCACTCGGACAACATCGTGTCCGAGGCCCTCGGCCGGGAAGTTTCCCTGGCCCGCGGTGCGGAAGGTTCCGGGAGCTCCGCGGCGGCGGAAGTTCTGCAGCAGCTCGCCGACATGAACGTCGACACCGGCAGCATCAGCTTGCACGACACATCGGGCTTGTCGTACAAGAACCGCATTTCCCCGCACGACCTGACCGGCATCGTCGTGGCCGCCGCACAGTCGGATGACAGCCTGTCGCAGCTCATTCCGAGCATGCCGGTGGGCGGTCTCAACGGCACGCTCATCTACCGCTACGCAGAGGGTGGGGCCGCCGGAAAGGTGTCAGCCAAAACAGGCACCCTGGCAACTGTGGCTAGCCTGTCGGGAACCGTTCTCACAGCTGACGGCCGCCTGCTGGCGTTTTCGATGATGACCGAAGGCGGAGTCGGCAGTGCGCGCCAGGCGATCGACGAGGCAGTCACCGGACTGTCCAAGTGCGGGTGCCGGTGACAGTGCGCATCCACGTCCCGTCCGCGCTCGCCGCTGCCCGCGAATCCACTCCCGCCGGCCCCAAAGTGACGGCTGCAGAGGGTGAGGCCCTCGTGCTGGAAATGCGCGAAGCGGCCGAAACCTCCTTCGACCTGCTTCTGGACGCCATGCGCTTAAGCCGCGAGGTTGAGGACGCCGCCCGGCAGCGCGCGGCATCCGACAGGGTGCTCGTGGTCGACCGGATGGGCTGGGTGAAGGCCAATGCGCTCATGCTCACGGAGCTGCTGGAACACCTGGACTCACCAGAATCCGGTACGGCTGCCGGTTACAGCACCCGCTCTCGAGGTGGAATCGGCACTGCTCTCAACACGGCTCGGCAGAAGCTGAAGTCGGCTCGCTTCGGAGCCGAAGCGCGGACGAACGGCGTGCAGCTGGGAGCTGTCCTGGGAATCCTTTCGCGCCGAGTGCTGGGACAGTACGAACCCATGCGCAGACCGGGAGCACTCATCCTCAACGCCCCGACGATCCTCGCGATGGAACAGCGCATGGAGTTCGAACCGCGCGATTTCCGCCTGTGGGTTGCGTTCCACGAAACCACGCACCGCGTGCAGCTGGCGCTGGCACCGTGGATTCGCGACGAGGTGATCGATCGGATCGGCCGTCTGCTGGACACGGATGAATCACTGGGGGACCTTCTGGGTCAGCTGCCAGAGGCGCTGCGCGGCGAAGTGTCGTTGGCGACCGCGGCACTCAGCCCTGAGGGGCAGCGCGCAATGGAAGACGTCACCGCAATCATGACGCTGTTGGAAGGCCACGCCGACGTCATGATGGACCGCGCCGGCAAACGAGTCATTCCCAGCGTTCGCCGCATTCGGCGCGTGTTCAACGCCAACCGCCGGTCAGACTCAGGACTGCGCGGGGCCGCCATGCGGCTCATGGGATCGGATGACAAGCTCGCCCAGTACGAAGACGGAGCGCGCTTTGTGCGCACCGTTATCCGCAAAGCGGGAATGGACGGCTTCAATCGAGTGTGGTCCTCACCGGATGCCCTGCCGAGCACAGCAGAGCTGCATGACCCAGAAATGTGGGTGTCCAGGGTTGTGTCAGACCCTCCGGGCACACTGTAGGACCTATGGAAAGCAATGCGGACAAGCGCGGCAAGGACGGCGACGGTGGGCCTGGCAGTGGGCGTAAGGCCGGCAGCGGCCTAGCGCCGCAGCACCGTCGTCCGCGGCTCGACCCTGATTCAGCTGCCATCCGCAGAGCCGTTGCAGACTGTCTTCCGGATGAACCGGGACGGTTCATCGTCGCGGTCTCCGGCGGGCCGGACTCGGTGGCGCTCGCGGCAGCGTGCGCACACTTGGATGCGACGACCGAGCACTCATTCACCGCTGTCATCGTCGATCACGGCCTACAGCCAGGATCGGCACACATCGCGGTGC
>CABTZE010000125.1 GCA_902489215.1 uncultured Brevibacterium sp. | reverse complement strand
GCAGCGGGCCTTCGCGGAACTGAAAAAGGGCTGACAGACCGCCGGCCTGCCCACCCCAAAACACAGCACGAGGTGCCGCTCACCTGGGAAGGTGAGCGGCACCTCGTGTTTCTTTCGCTTTCTGTGCTTTTCCTCAAGGGTTGTATGCACCACCAGCGGCGTATCAGGTCCTTGTTTAGTGTGTGTTGTTACGGAAGGAGAAGCGATGCTGATTGTCTTGATGGCCATCGTTATCGGCGCGATCATGGCCAGGTCCCCGATCACGGGAGGTTTGGCAAGGGCAGACAAAGCTTCGGTCGACAAGCAAGCAGCCAAACGCGGGCTTCCGCTTCCAAACGACCTGCGCCCGGTGATCACAGACCGACTGGTTCGGCGTGAAAAAACGCTGCAGGGATGGTCTGTGGCAGGCATCATTCTTGGTTCCCTCTCAATAGCCTTGGTCCCGCTGTTCTACGGCTGGCATACGGGAGACACCTTCTGGGTGCCGCTCATCCTGGGCGGGTTCGGGATTGGAAGCCTCTTGGGCAGACTGCGCCTGGTGCGGCGGGGAGTGCCACCGCTGCCAGGCCGGTCCCAGGTGACCCGACCAGTGCGCCCAACCGTGACCGACTACGTCACCACCAGCGAGGTGATCTGCTTTTTCCTGGTTCCCGTATCGATTGTTCTGAATATGGCCGGAATGTGGATTCTCCTGGCGCAGCTTCCGTATATCCCAGGCGAATTCAACGGACGCTACGGCCTTGTGACCGCTGTGAACATTGTGCTCCTGCTTCTGTGGGTGTTCATGCCGTCGGCTGCTCGCAAGTTTGTCGCAACGCCGCAGTACGCAGGCAACGACCTCGAACTGGCATGGGATGACGCCGAGCGCACGTCGACGCTGCGTGCACTGGGTGACGGTGCGGTGGGCATGGCGGCTATCTCAGCGGTGTTTACGCAGGGGGTTGTCGGCGAACTCATCTTGCACCCCCATGTGCGTCCCGGGGCGGAAAACCTGACGAATATGCTTGCCGCCGGGGCTTTCTTCGTCGGGCTGAATTGCGCTGCGCTGGTCGTGGCGCCCCTTCTGCCGGGCCGTCTGAAGCGAACCCCGTGGCGCAAACTGTGGCCGAACGGTGTCGGTCCGAACACCGGTGAACAGGGGTCGGGCAGGTAACGCTTCGGACTGCCTCGGTCCGGCTGCTGAAGCGGGCCAGGTCGGTTTTCACCTACTCTTGGCGCGTCCGGGGTTGGATCAGGTGGTGCTGAGACCAAACTTTGCTCCGGTCTGACGGAGCATCTGGAAGGTGTCTTTCGTGTCGACTCCCATTGCCCTGCAAGCATCGGGAATCAAGACCCTATTTTTGGCTTGGGGCTGAGAGCGTTCGAGAGTGACCACTGTGTGGTTGTGTTCGCGGGCGTAGGCCACCAAAAGGTAGTCGGCGTTGTCGCCTGTGAATTCAGCTAGCGCCGACGGTTTGAAGCTTTTTGAAGCCGCCCAAGTGGTGAGTTCGCCGAAATGCCGTGCAGTGCCTTGATCGATGGGTCGAAAAAACGCTGCATTAGCATTTGCCCACTCGGCGAGATCGTCCTTACCGGTAAGAAGTTCGTCACGGACTGCCTCGATACTGCACGCTAATGACTGCAGGTGGGCCTGATGGAGCCAGTCCCAGAACCCAGGTGCAATATCGAAGGCGTAGTAACGGTTCTTAGCTTCGATGAGAACGTTGGCGTCCAGGAGGTACATCAGGCCACTCCCAATTCTGTGGCCAGGTTCTCGAAAGTTGCGTGTTTCTTGGTGCCGAGTAAGCGGTAAGCCTCCCGGTAGGTGGTGGACCCTTCGAAAGTACTGGCGATCACCGCTTGGGCGAATTGGCGGCTAAGCCGAAGTGGCTGCGTGTAGTAGTAGTTGCCGCCGCTGCTTTTGTCGCGGCTAGCCGCGAGAATGCCGATCACACGGTTGTGTTCGTTCTTATAGCGCTCACGATAGTCTTCCCATGTCAGCAGTTGAGCGTCGAAGATGCGCCTGAGTACCACGAGGGTGCTGACTCGGTATTTTCTGGCAAGGCGTTCTAGCTCTTCGGTATCCGCTTCACCGCGGTAGTCATCGAGGAGCGCAGTAAGCGGAACCAGCACCTCGGCGGCAACTTGGTTGCACCAAAGTTCCTCGGCTGCGCCGTGGCTGGTGGCCATAGCGGCATCGGACAGGGCGCTTGTTCCCAGCCATATGTGAGCCAGTTCGTGGATCAAAGTGAAAATCTGTGCGGCCTTGGTATCAGCGCCATTGACAAAGATCAGAGGTACAAGCGGGTCAGCCAGGGCGAAACCGCGGAACTCTTCGGGGTTGAGTTTGCGATGAGTATTCGCTCCGACCACCCCATTGACCATTACCAGCACACCGATGTTTTCGATGCGATCAATGAGACGGCGCAGGGCATCCTGCCAACTGACAAATGTGCTCCGCTCAGGTAGATCAAAGCCAAGCAATTCACGCATCTTGTCCGCCACAAGCACCGGCGACGCTTGGGTCGTTGCGGAGCCGACAAACTCAGGTGCGACTATGCCGTTGTCTTGCGCATAGGTTCGGTACCAGTCTTGGCGGGCCTGGCACAGGTAGATCGTGTCCAGAAGGTCAGCAGACGGCCGGGGGACAGCAGCGTTTCCGATAGTGCGCATGTCTGGGATAGGCACGTCTTCTGCAGGCGGTTCAGACAGAAACAACAGCCCGAAGGGGGTGTGAGTGTCCGCGGCGAACTTTTCCAGCTGCTTCAATGTCGGAATGCGGGAACCGGCGAGCCACTCATCGAGTTTGGGAGCACGACGTGCGACAGTTTCGTCGTCCCACCCCGCTCTTTCGACTGCCCACTGGAGCAGATCTGGCGCGACTTCAATGTGGACAGTCATTCCGTCACCTCCAATTTCCACTTTCAAGTCGAGACTTGGCTCTGGTTAACAGTCTACGTAGCAGCACTGACATGAACTTTGCTGAGGAACGGCTGCGCAGAGGAGTTGTGGATACTCGGCGGTGTCAGCTGACAGTCTGCTCGTCGAGCTCCACGCGTTCGCGTTCCTGCGTGGGGACGCGGCGTATGAAAACTGCTGTGATTAGCGCTCCGAGTGCAACGAAACCACACGTGAAGAAAGCGGCACCCGCACCATCGGCGTGTGCGCCCTGTTCGGAAAGGCCAGAACTGAGTGCACGGGCCTGAGCGGAACCGTAAATCGAGATCATGAGCGCGGTTCCGGCAGCCCCGGCCAGCTGCTGCATCGTGTTGAAGATAGCCGAACCGTGACCGTACAGCTGCTTTGGCAGCGAACCCAGTGCCGTAGTCATGATGGGCGTGAAGATCATGGCCAAGCCAACTGCGAAAACCGTGAAGATCACAGCAATAAACCACGGGCTGGTGTTCTCGCTGACGGCAGCCAATACGAACATGCTGATCACTGCAATCAGCATGCCGGGAATCAGCAGCGGTTTGGGGCCGAAACGGTCAAACAGGCGTCCCGCAACGGGAGAGAGCGCGGATTCGAGGATGCCGCCGGGCAAGGTGATAAGTCCCGTAACAAGTGCGGTGGCCATCAGGCCGCCCTGGATGAACAGAGGCAGAGTGTTCATGAGTCCCAGCAGAGCTGCGAAGAAGCCCATCATGGAAAGAAGGCACAGGGTGAAGTTGAGGTTGGTCAGCGGGCGCAGGTCAAGAAGCGCTTTGCCGTGTTTGCCGCGCACAATCTGACGCCATACAAACAGCGCCAGACCGATGATGCCGATGACCAGGATGGTCACTGGAATGCGTGCCTCTGGCCCACCAGCAGTGATCACGCTGATCGAGCTCAAACCGTAGACCAGGCCACCGAAGGCGAATACGGACAAGATCATGGACAGCACATCAATGCCTTCGGACGTGCGTTCGCTGGCGTTGGTCAGTTTGACGGCGCCGATAATCGTCGTGATAGTCACCAGCGGCACCATGATGGTGAAGATTCCGTGCCAGCTGGTCACACTGAGAATCAGACCGGCAGCCGTTGGGCCAAGGGCGGGTGCAGCCGCTATGACAACACCGATCAGCCCCATGATGGTGCCGCGCCGGGTGGCCGGAATCATGAGCATCGTGACGGTCATGAGCAGCGGCATGATGATCGCGGTGCCGACTGCTTGGGCAACGCGGGCAAGCAGCATGATCGCAAAGTTCGGTGCGAGCGCTGCGCCGATCGTGCCGACCAGGAAGACGATGGTGGCGAAGAAGAACACCGATCGTGTGGTGAACCTGCCCAGAATCCATCCGGTTGTGGGCAGCACGATCGCCATGGTCAGAAGGAATCCGGTGAGGAACCACTGAGCCAGGTCCGCACCGATCCCCAGGTCTTTCATGATGGACGGAAGCGCAACCGCGACGGTGGTTTCGTTCAACATCATGACGAATGCGGTCGACACAAGAACGACGAGGACCCATTTCACCGTCGACGGAATAACAGCGTTTGGTGACGTTTCAGGCACGTTGAATAAGCCTTCAGTTTGGATGGCCCCATGACGCGGGGTGACGGCGGCTGCAGAAAGAAGAAGCGCAGCATTCGGATGCTAGCAAGATTTCAGCTCGGCTTGTACGTTACGTGACACGCTTCATAGACAGTGGCTGGGTGGCGGCTTAGGCCGCTGCACGGGGCTTGCCTGGTCCGTGTGACGAAATCATTTACAGAAGACGACTGGAAATCACCACCGAGCTTTATCGTGAGCGCATGAGCACGCACACATCACAGTCTTTCCAGTCCCGGGCCGAACGTCCCGATAAATCCGACGCCTCAAGTCTCGACTTTGCGACTCAGGCCGTGCACGTCGGCAACGAGATTGATCAAGGTTCGGGCGCCATTCGCACGCCGATTGTCTTGGCGAACTCCTACGCTCTGCCCGAGGACCCATCCAATGTCAGCTGGTCCGGCACCGATGTTCCGCTTTACACCCGCAATTCGGGTGCTAACCAGCTGGCTCTGCAGCAGAAACTGGCAGCACTCGAAGGCGGCGAGGACGCTGTCGCGCTCGCCTCGGGTGTTGCCGCTTTGCACGCGGTGTTCTTCAGCTATCTCAAGTCAGGTGACCACATTGTCGTCGCCGATGTCACCTATGAGGCCACATGGCGCCTGTTCAAAGAGCTGTTGCCGCAGAAGTACGGCATTGAGGCCACGTTCGTTGACGCGAGCGACCCCGAAGAAGTCGAAAGCGCCATCCGCCCGAACACCCGCTTGGTGCACGTTGAGGTCATCGCGAACCCGACAACCAAGATCACCGACATCCCGAAGATTGCGGATATTGCCCACAAGGCCGGTGCTCTGTTGGTGGTTGATTCGACGTTCACCCCGCCACCCCTGTACCGCCCGCTGGAAGATGGTGCGGACTTGGTGGTGCACTCGCTGACCAAGTACATCAACGGTCACGGCGACGCGGTGGGCGGTGCGGTCATCGGCAGCCGCGACGCCATCCGCCCAATCAAACAGGACGCGATGGTCGATGTGGGCGGCATCATCTCGCCATTCAACGCGTGGCTGATCAGCCGCGGCTCGATCACCCTGCCGCTGCGGCTTCGCCAGCACCTGGACTCCGCCCAGAAGGTGGCCGAGTTCCTTGACGCTGACCCGCGAGTTGCCTACGTCGCCTACCCGGGTCTGAAGTCGCACGCTGGGCATGAGGTCGCTGCGCGTCTGTTCGGAAACCGCGGCTTTGGCGGTGTTCTGGCCTTCGCCGTTGAAGGAGATTCCGACACCCAGAACCGCTTTGTGGCGAATCTGCGCGTGGTCACCTCCGCGGTATCGCTCGGACATGACGAATCGCTCATCGTGCACGTCGGCACCGAGGGTCCTCGCGTTGCCGCCTACCCACCCGAGTTCCAGAAGTGGGGTCACCTGCGGTTCTCCGTCGGCCTGGAAGCAGCCGAGGACATCATCGGCGATCTCGCAGCGGCTCTCGATGCCACCTTCGGCACCGTTTCCTAACTGACAAAGCACGAGGTGCCGCTCACCTGGGAAGGTGAGCGGCACCTCGTG
>CABTZE010000124.1 GCA_902489215.1 uncultured Brevibacterium sp. | reverse complement strand
GCCCGGCGAAGCGGCCATCGGCGGGTGTGCGGATGTCCCATTCGATGTGCTCGACGGAATCATCGAGCGGCGCGGACGTCCCAGCGCTCACCGGAGTGTGGCCGGCTGCGCGCAGTGCGGAGACGACGGCGCGTCCAATGCATCCGGAAGCGCCGGTGACAAGAACGGTCATACGTGTAGGTTAACGCGCTCAGACCGCTTTGGTCGGGAAGCCGCGAGTGTCGCCTAGTCGCGATCGACGTCCTTGCTGACCAGCCCCTCGGCCTCGGAGTGATCGTGGCTCCATTCGGGGGACCGCTTTTCGAGAAAAGCGGTGATGCCCTCCTGGGCGTCGTTGAGAACGGCGTTGTCGGCCATGACCCGACCCATGCGGGAATAGGCCTCGGTTGCGCTCAGCGAGATCTGCTCGTAGAAAGCGCGCTTGCCGATTGAGACCGTGGTTGATGATGACTGCGCGACCGTGCGGGCCACCTCGAGCGTGCGCTCGCGCAGGGCGTAGGCCGGTGCGGTGTGCGAAACAAGGCCGCGCTGGAATGCCTCTTCGGCTTTGATCGGCTCTCCGGTCAGGAGCATCCGCATGGCCGTCTTGCGGTTGACCGCACGCGACAGCGCCACCATCGGGGTCGAGCAGAACAGGCCGATGGTCACACCGGGCGTGGCGAAGGAGGCGCTTTCGGACGCCACCGCGAGGTCGCACGTGGCCGCCAGCTGGCAGCCCGCCGCGGTGGCCAGGCCCTGCACTTCGGCGATGACCGGCTGTGGGATGGACTGGATGATGCGCATGAGCAGAGTGCAGGTGTCGAAGATGTTCTGCTGTGTTGCGTGGTCGCTGCCCTGGACCTCGCGCAGGTCGTGACCGGCGGAGAACACCTTGCCGGTGGAAGCGAGCACGATTGCCCGAACATCTGTGTTCTTGCCGACCGTGCGGAAGGCGTCGATGAGTTCATTCATCATCTTCCGCGACATGGCATTGCGGTTTCCGGGGCTGTTGAGGGTTACGAAGGCAATAGGGCCGTCGTATTCGAGCGTGACCAGTTCTTCAGACATGTGTTCAGTCTGTCAAAGTCCGTGCCGGTGCGGAAAGACTATGTCAGAAATTATGGGTTGAGTGGAATAGACTCAATCTTGTTGAGGTTACCTGTATGAACGAAGTTTTGTACGAAGGGAGGTGTCCCCATGGACACCAAATTCACGTCACGGTCGCAGGTGGCTCTTTCCACCGCGATCAAGGACGCCGCGGAGCGCGGAAACTCGCAGGTTGAGCCTGCGCACCTCCTCGCTGCTCTGCTCGAGGGTGACGACAGCATTGCCGGCGCCCTTATCACTCACCTGGGCGGACGCCCCCAGGAGATTCGCAGCCGTGCCCAGGCCATCGTTGCCGGACTGCCGTCTGCCAGCGGATCCTCCGTCAGCCAGCCGCAGCTTTCGCGCGCCGGACTGTCGGTCATCAGCAGCGCTGAAAAGGAAATGCAGGCACTCGGCGACCAGTACGTGTCGACCGAACACCTCCTTCTGGGCATCGCCGCTGATTCCGGTGAAGCCGGTCGGCTGCTCAGTGCCGAAGGCATTTCCCGCGATGCACTGCTGGCCGCTCTTCCGGAGGTGCGCGGTGGTCGCAAGGTCACCAGCGAAAACCCGGAAGACACCTTCCAGGCGCTGGAAAAGTACGGTCTTGACCTGACCCAGCAGGCCCGCGACGGCAAACTCGACCCCGTCATCGGCCGTGACTCTGAGATCCGCCGGGTCATCCAGGTGCTGTCACGCCGCACCAAGAACAACCCGGTGCTCATCGGTGAAGCCGGTGTCGGCAAGACCGCCGTCGTCGAAGGCCTTGCGCAGCGCATGGTCGCAGGCGACGTGCCGGAAAGCCTGCGGGGCAAACAGCTGGTCAGCCTCGACCTGTCGGCCATGGTCGCCGGTGCCAAGTACCGCGGCGAGTTCGAAGAGCGCATGAAGGCCGTTCTTGAGGAGATCAAGAACTCCGAAGGCCAGATTGTGACCTTCATTGACGAAATCCACACGCTCGTCGGCGCAGGAGCCACGGGAGACTCGGCAATGGACGCGGGCAATATGCTCAAGCCCATGCTGGCCCGCGGTGAACTGCGGCTGGTGGGTGCGACGACGCTCGATGAGTACCGCGAGAACATCGAAAAGGATCCCGCTCTGGAGCGCAGGTTCCAGCAGGTGTTCGTCGGTGAACCGAGTGTTGAGGACTCGATTGCGATTCTGCGTGGTCTGAAGGAGCGCTACGAAGCTCACCACAAGGTGACCATCGCAGACTCGGCTCTCGTGGCCGCCGCCTCGCTGTCGAACCGCTACATTACGGACCGGCAGCTGCCGGACAAGGCCATCGACCTCGTTGACGAGGCCGCCAGCCGCCTGCGCATGGAAATCGATTCGGCACCCGTCGAAATCGACCAGCTGCAGCGCGACGTTGACCGCCTCAAAATGGAGGAAATGGCCCTGTCGGCCGAAACCGACGAAGCCTCGAAGGAGCGCCTGGCCGCTCTGCGTGAAGACCTTGCAGACAAGCAGGAAACCCTGTCCGGTCTGACCGCTGCGTGGGAATCGCAGCGTGCAGGTCTGAACCGCCTGGGCGAACTGCGGCAGAAGCTCGACGATCTGCGCAGTCAGGCTGAGATCGCGCGCCGCGACACGGACCTCGAAACCGCTTCGCGCCTGCTGT
Source organism: uncultured Brevibacterium sp. (assembly GCA_902489215.1). Taxonomy (GTDB): domain Bacteria; phylum Actinomycetota; class Actinomycetes; order Actinomycetales; family Brevibacteriaceae; genus Brevibacterium. The sequence continues at coordinate 3,381 of CABTZE010000124.1, read as the reverse complement.
ACGGCGAAATCCCGCAGGTTGAAAAGGAGATCGCCGCGGCAGAAGAAGCCGAATCGGCAGCCGGCCAGACCAAGCAGATGGTGGGCGAACAGGTTACGGCCGACGACATCGCCGAAGTCGTGTCGTCGTGGACGGGCATTCCCGCCGGCCGTCTGCTGGAAGGCGAACGGGAAAAGCTGCTGCACGCCGAAGAGCACATCGGTAAGCGGCTCATCGGCCAGAAGAAGGCCGTTGAGACGGTGTCGGACGCTATCCGCCGTGCACGCGCCGGGGTTTCCGACCCCAACCGCCCCACGGGTTCGTTCCTGTTCCTGGGTCCGACGGGTGTCGGCAAGACGGAACTGGCCAAGTCCCTGGCTGACTTCCTGTTCGATGACGAGCGCGCCATGATCAGGATCGACATGTCTGAATACGGCGAAAAGCACTCGGTGGCCCGACTCGTCGGTGCGCCCCCGGGCTATGTCGGCTACGAAACGGGCGGTCAGCTGACCGAGGCGGTCCGCCGCCGGCCGTACTCGGTGGTTCTGCTTGACGAGGTCGAGAAGGCTCACTCGGACGTCTTCGACATCCTGCTGCAGGTGCTGGACGACGGTCGGCTGACCGACGGTCAGGGCCGAACTGTTGACTTCCGCAATACGGTGCTCATCCTGACGTCGAACCTGGGAAGCCAGTTCATGGTCGACCAGACTCTCGATGCCAAGACGAAGGAAGAGTCGGTCATGGACGTTGTGCGCACCGCGTTCAAGCCGGAGTTCCTCAACCGTCTGGATGACGTTGTCATGTTCGACGCTCTCAGCCGCGAGGACCTCGCTCGGATCGTCGACCTGCAGATCGACGCGATGCAGCAGCGTCTGAGCGATCGCCGCATTGTTCTGGACATCACGCCGGCTGCCTCGGATTACCTGGCGCAGGAAGGCTACGCCCCGGCGTTCGGCGCTCGCCCGCTGCGCCGTCTGGTGCAGCGCACGATCGGTGACGGTCTGGCCAAGGAAATCCTGGCCGGCGAGGTGCGCGATGGCGACACCGTGCGCGTCGATACCGCCGAAGCCGGTGGTCTGTCGATCGTTCCGGTTGAGCACGCCGACTGACACGGGCTGTTCACACGCGAGGGGCGCGGAGAAATTCTCCGCGCCCCTCGCGCTGTGTGCTTCAGAAGCAGGTCAGGCGGTCTTGCTGTAGTCCTCGGACATCTTTGAGCCGTCCTGGCGCTGGACCGCACAGACGATGTGTCTGTTGTCGGGGTCCTTCCAGCCGTTCGCATTGGGGGTGAAGAAGACCATTTTGAGGTCGTCAGCGATAGCGCGATCGGTGTCGAGTTCGAAGCGCGCGGACTTGCAGTAGCTTTCGCCGTCCTTGCTCAGTGTGCTGTAGCCGGGGTAGGTATCCGACTGGTCGGAGGTTCGGCCGACCGAGAAGATCTGGTGGACGTGGGGTTCACTGCAGGGCACGGTGGCCGGTGGACCTGCACTGGAAAGGTTGATCACGCAGTCACCGGCTTTGAGCTTTCCCAGGCTGGTTGCGATATCGCTGCCCGGGGGAGGTGGGTCACCATCGTCCTGCGATCCTGAGTCGTTGGGATTGTCTGTGCTCTCCGGCAGAGGTGCCGGTTTGCTGTCAGGTGACGAGGTGGCGGGTGCGGGTTCTGCTACCGGGTCCTTCTTGAAGGCGAAGAAGCCGAAGAGGCCGAGCCCCAGCGCGCCGACGATGATGAGCACCAGGACCAGTCCACCACCGACGAGCCCGATGATCAGCCCCGTGTTCTTCTTTTTAGGCGGAGGTGGAGGTGCCCCGAAGGGCGAAGGCTGTGGTCCGCCGGGGTGGGGATGCTGCTGGCCGCCGCCGTACTGCGGGGGCTGCCCGCCACCGTAGGGTGACGCCTGCGGGGCGCCGCTCTGGTGCTGCGGCTGCCCACTGCCGCTCTGGTATGGGGACTGCTGGCCGCCGCCGTACTGCGGGGGCTGCCCGCTGCCACCGTGTTGTGGAGGCTGCGGCCTATGTCCGTAGGGTCCTGGGGGCGGGTTGGTTGGCGGCTGTGCTGGCATGAGAACTCCCTGTCAGATGCGGTAGTCCACCCAAACGGGCGCGTGGTCAGATGCTCCTTTGCCCTTGCGTTCTTCGCGGTCGATGCGAGCATCGACAGCGGTTGCAGCAAGGGCCGGTGAGGCCAGTTGGAAGTCGATGCGCATTCCCTCCTTCTTGGGGAAGCGCAGGCGCTGGTAGTCCCAGTAGGTGTAGACGCCGGGGCCCGGGGTGAACTGCCGGGTGGTTTCCTGCAGGCCCGCGTCGGTGAGGCTGCGGAACGCTTCGCGTTCGGGTTCGGACACGTGCGTCAGACCGTCAAAGACCTCCATGTCCCAGACGTCTTCGTCGAGCGGGGCAACGTTGAAGTCGCCGACCATGACGAAGCGGTCGTCGGGGTCTGCGGCAAGCCGGTTCGCTGCGACATCGCGCAGGCGGCCGAGCCAATCGAGCTTGTAGTAATAGTGCGGGTGGTCGAGTTCCCGGCCGTTGGGCACGTAGAGCGAATAGACGCGCACCCCACCGGTGTCGGCGGACAGTGCGCGGGCTTCGAGTGCGTCATTGAATTCCGGCATTCCGGTGAAGCCGATTTCGACGTTGTCGAGACCAACGCGGCTGGCGATGGCAACGCCGTTCCACTGGTTGAGTCCGTGGTAGGCGACGTCGTAGCCGCGGGACGAGAAGATATCTTCCGGGAATTGGCTGTCGCGGCACTTGAGTTCTTGAATGGCCAAGACGTCGACGTCTGAGCGGTCAAGGAAAGCCCCGATGCGCTCGGCTCGGGCTCGGACCGAGTTGACATTCCAATTCACAATTCGCACAAGTCCACCCTAACCGCTTGCACTGACACGGTCACGGGTCTTGTTTTCAGGAAACGTGCGTGGGTCTGTGGAAAGCCTGTGGGGGGGCTGCAGGACAGCCGCTTGACCTGCGAAAAAGCAGAATTCGCAAAAATAATGTCCGCATCGTGAAAATATGCATGCGAGGGAATTATTATTTATGTAAGCTTGATCACGTCGGCTCGGTGGGGATCGAGCAGACATCACGGACGTATGGGGATGCGTCCAGGTACTCGAGGGGAGTGCTCCGAAGGCCCGGCCACTGACGGCCGGGCCTTCGATCGTTTGGGCGGGGACCGTCGAGGTGGAGTTCCGGTGCCAGGTGGGCGGCACCTCGTGGTTTTCCTGAGGTTCGTGGCGCTCAACCCGGCAGATTTTGGCCTAGCCTGGCGCCCGTTGCCCGGGAAAAACACCCGTTAGCCGGTTTCTGCGCCTTAGCCGTAGGGAGACTCCCTTTAGCCGGTATCTGCGCCTTAGCCGCCACTGCTAAGGGGAGTTTTTGTTGCTAAAGCGTGGGCGGGGG
>CABTZE010000123.1 GCA_902489215.1 uncultured Brevibacterium sp. | reverse complement strand
TCCACCCCCGCCTCCATTGCCTCCTTGACGTATCCTGCCTTGCCGAAGGTTGTCACAATGAGGCACCTGCATGGGTGCCCGGCCAGTTCTTTGGCGACGTTGAGACCGTTGAGTCCCGGCATTTCGATGTCCAACAGCGCCACATCGATGGGCTGTTCCTTCACCAACCGCAGGGCTTCGGTGCCGGTGGCGCATTCGGCGACGACTTCAATGTCCGGCTCCGCGCTCAGCAGTGCGACCAGTGCACCGCGGACCAGTGATTGGTCTTCCGCGATCAGTACCCGAATCGTGCTCATTGAGTGGTTTCCTCTGCGGTACCGTCCATGGTGATCAGTGCGGTGCTCACACCCCGTTCGCGGCTGAGAACAAGCTGTCCGCCAGCCGCCTCAACCCGTTCGCGCAAGCCAGCCAGACCGCCGCCCGTGTTCTGTGAAATGTCGCTGCTGAACCCACAGCCGTCGTCTGTGACCTGCAGTCTGTTCCCGGTGATGCTCACCCAGCAGTTGTGCGCACCAGAGTGGCGGACAACATTCGTGGTCAGTTCACGCAGACCCCAAGAGAAAACGGTGTCGTGCTTGCCCGGTGAAGTAAGACGTTCGGGAAGATGCGGTGTGATGCCCCGGGTTTCCAGAGCCCGGCGTGCCGCCTGCAGTTCCCCGGCGAAGGTGGGTGTGCGCATCCGCGTAACGGTCGAACGAACTTCTGCCAGCGCAAGGCGTGTCAGTTCACTGATCTCTTGGAGCTCCTGCTGCGCCTGCTCGGGGTTTGTGTCTGCGGCCCGCCGTGCAACTTCGGATTTCAGGTTGATGACCGTGAGCGAATGCCCCAGGAGGTCGTGAACGTCCGCGGCGATGCGCTCGCGCTGCTGTGCAAGTTCCAGTTCGTGCTGCAGCTGCTGGCGGGATTCGTCGTGTTGGCTGAAAGCTCCCACCCCGATCAGCACCAGGGGAATGAAGAACAGGGTGAAGGCTGCCCAGCCCAGATCTGTGGGTGCGCTCAGCCACACTGCGATGACGCCGACGGCCCCGGTGGCCAGCATGATGGGAAGAGCTTTCTTCCACGGGAGCGTAAATCCGACGACTGCCGCCAGGTAGGGAGCGAAGATCACCGCGCCGGTCGTGATCACAGGAACACTGGCCAGGGCAATCGCCAGCAGGATGCCCCAACGGAGCATCGCCCGCGGAAACAGCCCCCAACCTCGGGGGTGGGTGCTCATCGTTCCGAATGCCCAGAAGTAGAACAGACCGAAGCCGAGCACACACATCGTCATCCAGGTTTTGATCCCCGTGCTGACCCCCTCGCCCGTGTAGACCTGCACCAGGAGCGGGGCCATTAACACCAGCCATATCGAGGCGAAGACCGCGTTGCGCAGCTGGAAATCTTCGAACGGGCGCATCAGCTTCGGTTCTTGTCGCGCTTGCGCAGGATCAGGCAGGCGCCCACGAAGATCGCTGTCCATACAGCGATGCTAACCCAGGCAAGCCACATCGGTTCGTACATCAAATCGGTGCCGGAAGTCTGCACACCTTCGGCCAATGGCCACCGCACCAGCAGCGTTGCACCGTACATGGGGGTGAAGCGGCCAATGTCCAAAAGCGTTCCGCTCAGGGGGAAGAACACATTGCCGGCGAAGGCAAGGACCACAATCGATGTTGAGGCAATCGATGCCGTGTTCTCTTTCGGAATGAGCAGTGTCCAGGCCAGACCGTAGAAGCCAAACGGGATTGCGCACATGGAGCACAGGAGGAAGCTTAGGATCCACTGGTCCGGCTGCATCTGTGCTTTTGTCAGACCACCGGCGATAAACACTGCAGCGATCGGCAGTACTGCGCGCACCGTGATGCTGGCCGCGTTTGCGAAGGTCAGCTGCCACGGACGCAGAGGCGTCAGCGCCAGTTGGCGGGCCCAGCCGGTGCGGGTGTCCGTAATGGAGGTTCCTGCTGCGCCGACGGCACCGACAACACCGGCGTAGAAGGCCATACCCAGCATTACGTACGCGGCGACGTTGCCGCCGTTCATTTCCTGATCGCCGTAGTCCTGGAGTGCGCCGAAGATCAGGTAGAAGAAGATCGGCAGTCCGACGCTGAAGAACAGGGTGGCCATGTCCCTGCGCAGGCGAAGAAGCTCATGCCAGGTGAATTTCAGGGTGGTGCTCATTGCTCAGGCCTCCTGGGTGTTCTGTGTCAGGGCGAGGAAGGTGTCCTCGAGGCTGTCGCCGGTGATGGTGAGATTGCGGGCATCCGTGTTGCTCAGGAGGTGCCGGGCCACCGCATCGGAGTCGTCGGTTGTGATGTGGAGGCGGCTGCCGCTGGTTTCGGTGCTTGTCACGGCGGGCAGGTCTGTCAGCTGCGGGAAATCGCCGGGGAAGTCGGCGCTGACCACACGATGGCTGCTGAAGTTTCGCAGCTCTTCGGTGGTGCCGTCAGCGATGATCTCGCCTTTGTCGATCAGCACAATGCGCTGGGCGAAGTTGTCTGCCTCTTCCAGGTAGTGGGTCGCGAAGATGATGGTGCGTCCCTGTTCGGCCTGGTGGTGCATGGATTCCCAGAAGCGGTGGCGCGCGCCTGCATCCATGCCGGCTGTTGGTTCGTCAAGGATGAGGACGTCCGGGTTGCCCAGTATTGCCAGGGCAAAGCGGATGCGCTGCTGTTCACCGCCGGAGCATTTTCCTACCCGGCGTTTGTAGATGGGCTCCAGGTTTGCCTGCGCGATGACGTCGTCGAGCGGAAGGTGTGTGGGGAAGGCCGCGGCGATCATTTCGACGGTGTCCTTCACCGTCATTTCATTGAGCAGGCCGCCGGTCTGCATGAGTGCGCTGATCTTTTGGCTGTAGACGGCCTGTTTGGGTGTTTGGCCCATGACCTTGACGGTGCCGGAGGTGGGGGTGGTCAGCCCGAGGATCAGGTCGACGAGTGTGGTTTTACCAGCACCATTGGTGCCCAGCAACGCGATGATTTCGCCCGATTGGACGGTGAGGCTGGCGTCCTTCAGAGCGTGTACGGGGTTGTTGGAGAGCGCATTGAAGGTTTTGCTGACTCCGGTGAGTTCGATGGCTGGAGCTGGTTGTGCCGTATTCATGCCCCTTACGCTACGAAGTCAGTGCGGAGGGCAAATATATGTTCTGTCATCTCATGCCCATGACATTTGTCATGGGTTGGCTGAGGTGGGTGAGAGCGGTGCAGCCCCCGCAATTTCTCCCTAAATGATTCCCAAAACCAGTGCAATTCAATATCTGCACGAATAAGCATATAAACGATTCTGCATTCTATTAACGGCTCTTTATGCAAATGACAAAACACCCCTTTTCTGGGTAATTTAATTCTCGCCGAGTTTCTGTATTGAGAATGCTGACCATTGAAGGAGGGGTTCATGCGCGGTCTGTTCGCGGCCTGTACCTCGTTCGCGGCTGTTGCGGTTACGGCTGCCGCCTTCGCTGCGGCTCCTGCCCTTGCGGGGCCGGATGAAGATCGCAGTGTTGAAACACAGGCGCACATCGATGCGCCGAAGGTCTTTTGGAATAAAGAGGCGAACTCGTTCGTCATCAATTCGCAGGCGGGCGGGAAAACAGTTCCGCTGGATGAAACAGCCAATTGGGTCGGCCGTGGCTATAACGACGATGGCAGCCAGAATTATGTTTTTCCGATTACGGATGATCCCCGCCTGAACTTCCTGGGCCAGGATGGTCAGCTGCTCTACATGGCACCCCAGGTTCCTGGACCGGGCAACAGCCCCATTTGGTCGGGCTTTGGAGCTGACACCGCGGTGCCCATTGAAAACTTCCTCGACGGGAACTTCGCTTTGGAGCTCGTCGGCTTCAATGGTCCGGGCGAAATGAACATGTTCAACTATTCGACGTTCGGCAACCTGCCCGTGACGCGCCTGTTCTCGTCACATGACAAGGTTTCGCGAACCGTGTGGCTGGATCCGGGCACGCACACGCACAACATCACAACGTTCACAAAGCCCGGCCGCTATGAGGTCACTTTCGATGCGAGCGCTCGCACGACTGACGGCGCTTTCACTGCTTCGAAGCCCACAACCCTGGTGTGGCGTGTGGGCGGCACGAACCCGGCTGATGAAAAGCTCGGTGATGTTAAGACCGCCTATAACAATGCCGGGAACGTTACCGGCACCTCGTCCCCGAACTTCACGATCGCCCCGCACACCGGCAGTGAAAAAGACGGTGACAAGAACCTGACCGATCTGACTTTTGACGCCGGCACTGAAGCGGCCGAGGGCACGGTCGTGTTCTACATTGACGGTTATCACCTTGCTGAGGTCCCGGTGAAGAACGGCAAGGCGACGTGGAGTGAAATGATCGGCTCCACCTCGTCAGCCTTCCAGGCAGTGTTTGTACCGACCAAGGGTGCCGCACGCTGGGTCAGTGCGCCGCTTACCTCGAGTACCGGGCAGAAGCCGGTGTCCACGAATCAGCCGGGGGAGTTTCCGCAGGAAACCCCCACAGCACCTGCCGGCGGCTTCTCAAACGGCGAGGTGAAGGCCGGCTCCCGTGATGTCTCTGTCAGTGCCCGTGGGCAAAGTGACGACAACAGAGTCACGATTGAAACGAAACCCGCCGATGATTCGCTCATCTACAACATCACGGGTGGTTTCTATGAAGAGGGCTATGGCGAACCCACCTGCTCTGTTGATGGTGTCAGCGGTCCGGGGCGGAGAAGCCTCGAGGTGGATCGTGAGTACTGCAAGGGCGACGAGTACACGCTGAAGCTGACGCTGGAGCCGCAGCCGCGTGCGGCGATCGGCAAGACGGACACAGTTGATCTGGGCAAGGTCAGCAGTGCCGGTAAGACCGTGGAGACTCGCTTTTCTGAAATCGGTGCGGGCGCAACTCCGCCACCGGGTAACGGCGGTGAAGAACCCGGCCCTGGAGACGGCGGCACGAAGCCGAACCCGGGGGAGGGGACTGAACAGCCGGATCCGGGTGACGGAAATGACGGTTCTGATGGGGACCTCCTGAGCACGCCTGTCACAATCAGCCGTGGGCACGTGGACCTGCGCGCAATGGATCACAAGGGCGAATTCACTGTGGCTCTTGGTGACGATTCGCGTCAGCATGCCACGGAGTCGGTGACGCGCACGATCGATTCGACGACGCTGGCGGTCACGAAGCTCGCGAAGGTCAAGCGTGAAGGCAATGTGCTTGCCGATCCGAGCTACGACGTGCTTGGACCCAAGGGCTCTGAGCTGTATGTTCTGCCGCAGGCTCAGCAGCCGGGCCGGGTGTGGCCGGGCTTTTCGAGCGAAACACTTGACCGCGCGAAGTACCCCGAGGGTGCGACGATGACACTCACGCCGGTGAGCGCACCTAAGGGCGGAAAGTGGTTTGCCTACACGGAGAATCTGGGTGCGATTCAGAAGATGTACGCCTCGAGCGACAAGGCTGCTGATATTCCTCTGCCGCCTGGCACACACATGCACACAGCGTGGGCCTTCACGAAGCCTGGAACGTACACGATTGACGTGACCGCGCGAGCTAAGCAGGCCAGTGGTGGTGAACGCAGCGCCGGTGGTGAAGTGCAGGCGAAGACTCAGCGCCTGACCTTCGAGGTAGTGCAGAAGTCAGCCGATGGCGAGGCGCCAGGTGACGGGTCTGGCGAGGTGCCGGGTGACGGGCCGGGCGACGGGCCGGGCGAGGAGCCCGGTGCGGAATCTGGCACGGAACAGCCGGGTGGAGACCAGGGTGAAGATTCCAGCGCGGGCGCAACAGGCGCCTCGGGTGGTGACGTGAGCGGTGCAGCGAATAGTTCGGCAGGTTCTGCTGATGGTGCCGCTTCGGGTGGAACTGACTCGGGTGGCGGTGGCACTCTGCCGCGCACAGGTGCGACGCTCCTGCCCTTTGGGGCAGCAGCTGGTGTTCTCGTTGGTGGGGGTGCTGTGCTGGTTGCGGCTGGCCGCCGTCCAGTTCGGTCACACGAAAAGCGTAGAAACCGATAGGATTTTCCGTAAGCACCTGGCGACGCTGGAGGGAACACAGTGACTGCATCCGATTTCGAGGTGGACCTCGACTCCGCCGAATCGATCCTGGAGATTACGGGCTGGTGCCTGCGTGCAGACGAGCGGCTCAACGAGGAAAAG
>CABTZE010000122.1 GCA_902489215.1 uncultured Brevibacterium sp. | reverse complement strand
TGAGCGAGGACAGGCCACCAGACGGTCGCGTTCGGACTTCGTGTCCGGCCGAGGAAAGTCCGGGCTCCGCAGAGCGCGGTGGTGGCTAACAGCCACCCGGGGAAACCCGCGGGAAAGTGCCGCAGAAAGCTAAACCGCCAGCATGCTGGTAAGGGTGAAAAGGTGGTGTAAGAGACCACCAGGGCCCGCGGTGACGCGGGCTGCTGGGTAAACCCCACCGGGAGCAAGATCGTGCAGACGGCTATACGGCTGCTCGTCGTGCCGTCGGGTGGATTGCTTGAGGCCTGCAGCAATGCAGGTCCTAGACAGATGACCGTCGCCCAGGCTTCGGCCTGGGAACAGAACCCGGCTTATCGGTGGCCTGTCCTTCCACACTCTGACACCGGTCTCAGCGCCGTAATCATCGCCCGACGCCTTCTGCGACCGCAGCACCCTGCGCGGCCGCGCCGATGATCCCAGAGTCGTTGAACATTGCCGCCGCGACGGCGGGTGTCTCAATATCGAGCAGGTGCAGCCAGTCGGCGTGATCCTGCGAAATTCCGCCCCCGAAGATGAACGCGTCGGGGTTGATGAGCTTCTCCATTTCCCGGCAGTACCTGCTGAGCTTCGCAGCCCATGTGGGGTAGTCCAAGCCCAGCCGCACCTTTGCGCCGGCGGAGGCGCTCAGTTCGGCATCCTCGCCGCCTATCTCAACGTGGCCGAGCTCCGTAAACGGCACCAGCCTGCCGCGGGTGAAGAGTGCCGAGCCGATGCCGGTTCCCAGCGTGAGCATGAGAACTGTCCGGTCGTGCCACTCGCGACCAGCGCCGAAAGTCATTTCGGCAATTCCAGCCGCATCTGCGTCGTTGAGGAAAACACACGGGCGGCCAAGAGCAGTCCCGATGGTCTGCTCAATGTTCGTGCCCAGCCACGAATCGTCGAGATTGAACGCGAAGGTGACAAGACCCTTCTTGACCACCCCGGGAAACGCGACCCCAACCGGGACAGCTGGAGCCAGCGGCGCCTCGTGCCCGGTTTCGGCTGCCGAGGTGCCGCCCGGCTTGTGTGCCAGCACCTCGGCTGCCGCACCGCGGACCGCATTTGTGAGGGTCTCGGGGGTAGCAGGCTGTGGGGTCGGCACGACGACGCGTTCGCCGATGATCCGGCCGCGTTCGAGGTCGACCAGCCCGGCCTTGATAGACGAGCCGCCGATGTCAATGCCCAAAGCACAGGGATGTGTTCCTGCCGAACCGCGCAGCTCGCCGCGATCAGTCACGGCCGGCAACGAGTTCGACATCGGGGAGCGTAAGGATGTCCGCGCCGTCTTCTGTCACCACGAGAGTGTGCTCGAACTGGGCGGAGCGGCGACGGTCGGCAGTCACAATCGTCCAGCCGTCATCCCACTGTTCCCAGTTGATGGTGCCCAGGTTGAGCATCGGCTCGATTGTGAAGATCATGCCCGGCTGGATTTCGTCCGCGTAGTTCGGGGCGGCGTCATAGTGCGGGATGATGAGTCCGGAGTGGAATTCGCGCCCGACCCCGTGACCCGTGTAGTCGCGGACAACTCCGTAGCCGAAGCGCTTGGCGTACTTTTCAATGACGCGGCCGATGACGTTGATCGAACGGCCCGGCTTGACGGCCTTGATGCCGCGCATGAGCGATTCGTGGGTCCGTTCGACCAGCAGGCGGGACTCTTCGTCGACGTTGCCGGCCACGAACGTGAAGTTCGTGTCCCCGTGCATTCCGTTCTTGTAGGCGGTGACATCGAGGTTCACGATGTCACCGTCCTGAATCACGGTGGAGTCGGGTATGCCGTGGCAGACGACCTCGTTGATCGATGTGCACACCGACTTGGTGAAGCCCCGGTAGTCAAGAGTCGACGGGTAGGCGCCGTGGTCCAGCAGGTATTCGTGGACGACAACGTCGATTTCGTCTGTCGTGCGGCCGGGCTCAACGAGCTTGCCGCCCTCGGCCATGGCGTTCGCGGCGATGCGGCCCGATTCGCGGACCAGCTCGATTTCTTCAGGCGTGTAGAAATTGCTGCCGCGACCTTCTTTCGGTTCGGCCTTGCCGACGTATTCGGGACGTTCGATGTGGGCTGGAACGGAGCGCATGGGCGCCACGGTTCCCTTTGTGAGAGTTCCAAGCGGAGCAGAATTCGTCATGATGACATCATTGTAGACAGCTAGAGTTGTGCACAGGGAGGTGCGCTATGACGTACGAAGAAGAGAAATACTGGTTCAACACCAAGACCGGCAAAGTTGAAAAGGGACGGAAGAGCTCCTTTGAGAACCGGCTGGGCCCCTATGACAGCGAAGCCGAAGCTCAGGCGGCACTCGCAACAGCCAGCGAGCGCAATCGCGAATGGGAAGAAGACGACGAGGACTGGCGCTGATGGGGCTGACCAAACAGCAGGAAGCGGTTCTGCGCGATGTCGATGACCGTGACGTGCGGTTTGTGCGTCTGTGGTTTCCCGACATCATGGGCCGCTTGAAGTCCGTTGCGATTGTTCCCGACGAACTTGAGGGAGCATTCACCGAGGGCATCGGCTTCGACGGTTCGGCGCTCGAAGGCTTTTCGAGGGTCATCGAAGACGACATGGTTCTGCGCCCAGACTCGTCGACGTATTCACTCCTGCCATGGCGAGGTGAGGTCGAGCCGACCGGTCGGATGTTCTGCGATGTGCTGACTCCCGATGGTGAACCTGCCGCTTCTTATCCGCGCAATATTCTGGCCCGCACCCTGGCGAAAGCGCGCGAGCGCGGCTTCACCTTCATCGTGCACCCGGAAATGGAGTTCTACCTGTTCCGTTCGGCCGAACTGGACGGCAAGCCTCCTGTGCCGGTCGACAACGCCGGATACTTCGATCACGTCAACGGCGGCACCGCGAACGACTTTCGGCGCAGTGCAGTGCAGATGTTGGAATCTATGGGCATTTCCGTCGAGTTCTCGCATCACGAAGCCGGCCCCGGGCAGAACGAAATCGATCTGCGCTATGCGGACGCGATGACTATGGCCGACAACGTCATGACCTTCAAAGCGGTAGTCAAAGAGGTCGCGATTTCCCAGGGCGTGCACGCCACGTTCATGCCCAAGCCCCTGGCTGAGCACCCGGGCAACGGAATGCACACGCACCTGTCGCTGTTCGAAGGTGAAGACAACGCGTTCTTTGAGGCCGGCGCCGAATACCAGCTGTCGACCACCGGCCGGCAGTTCGCGGCAGGCCTGCTGCACCACGCCCCTGAGATCGCGGCGGTCACCAACCAGTACGTCAACTCCTACAAGCGCTTGTGGACCGGGCACGAAGCCCCGTCCTACATCAGCTGGGGTCGCACGGGCACAGCGCTCGTGCGGGTGCCGCAGTACAAGTCCGGCAAGGAATCGTCTGCTCGGATCGAGTACCGCGGTATGGACTCCTGCGCCAATCCCTACCTGGCCTACTCGGTGCTGCTGGCCGCGGGACTGAAAGGCATTGAGGAGGGCATGGAGTTGCCTCCGGAAGTCGAAGACGACGTGTGGGATCTCAGTCGACGCGAGCGCAGCGCCATGGGCATTGAACCGCTGCCTGCGAGCCTGTCGGAAGCTCTGCGCTGCATGGAGAACAGCGAACTCGTCGCTGACACTCTGGGCGAAGAGGTATTCGACTTCTACCTGCGTGACAAAGCGCGGGAATGGAGAGACTACCGCGCGCAGGTGACCGCCTATGAACTCGATGGGCTCTACACCCAAACATGATTCGCAGGTTAGATCTGAGCAGACGGCAGGACCCAACACGCACGCAGCGCGGTAAATTCGACTCGCGCTTTGAGCGCTTCCTTGGCCAGTTCTGCGAACTGACCGGTTTGGAAGGGCACGAATCGGCGATTAGGGAATTCGCCCGGTTCACCGGTGACCCCGGTTCCGTTTCCCTCGGTTTGGTCCGCGTCGCTGAGGCGGCAGCGGCAGCCGAGGTCGACCTCGGTGGGCTCGTGCAGGATTCTCAGCATCTGCTCGACCGACTTGTTCGGTTGGCCGGGAGTTCTGAGGCCTGCATTGACCACATTGTGCGGTGGCCTGAGTCGCTGCAGCTGCTGGCCGAAGACGAAGACTTCTTGCGTTCAAAGCGCAGGAGAAAGGTGCGTAAGCGCATTGCCCGTTCGGTATATGACGCCGACGGTCAGCTGCTCTCAATCGAAGACGGCCGAACCGCCCTGCGCCGAGCGTACCGAGACGAGCTCATCCAGCTGACAGCCGCAGACCTCGGCAGTCACGAACCGACCGCAGATTTCGACACTGTCAGCCGGACCCTGACGGAAATGGCTGAGGGTGCCCTCATGGCGGCGCACGACCTCGCCGCGGGGGATTCAATACCCGACGGGTGCGCTGAACTTGCAGTTATCGCCATGGGCAAATGCGGTGCCCGCGAACTCAACTACGTATCCGATGTTGACGTGGTCTTCGCCTTCAGCCCGGAAACCACAGCGGACGGCGAACAGGCAGAACGCGCCCGCAGCTGCGCCTCGGCAGCGGCCCTGCAGATCATCGACCTCATTTCGGCTGCTGGAGCAGAACCCGCCCTGTGGGAAGTCGACGCAGCTCTTCGGCCGGAGGGCAAAGCGGGAGCGCTTGTGCGCACCGTCGACGAGTTTGCAGGCTATTACAGCGACATCGCAGAAAACTGGGAGTTCCAGGCTCTTTTCAAAGCCCGTCCCGTCGCCGGATCCGAAGAACTCGGACAGCAGTGGGCCGAGGCGTGTCTGCCCCAGGTGTGGACCGCCGCCCACCGGGACGACTTCATCCCGGAAGTACGGGCTATGCGACGCAGAGTCGTCGATCTCATTGACCGCGATGAAGCCGACCGGCAGCTGAAACTGGGGCCCGGTGGGCTCCGCGATGTCGAATTCTCCGCCCAGCTGCTTCAGCTGGTGCACGGAACGGAAGACCATGACATCCGCGAACCGAACACCCTCGAAGCCCTGCGCAGCCTTGAACGGGGCGGCTATTTGTCTGGGGACGACGCCGCGCTGATGGAAGAGGCCTACTCATTCCTGCGGGTTGTCGAACACCGCCTGCAGATTCCGCGCATGCGCCGTGCTGCAGTTCTGCCTGACAAACCAGAAGCACTCCGCGAACTGGCGCGCATGGTCTACCCGACCGGCGACCGGACAGAAGTGCGGCTCAAACGCGAACGCGACGACTATTCCCGGCGCGTACGCGCTCTTCACGAACAGATTTTCTACCGTCCGATCCTCGACGCGGCCGTCGGGACCGGCGCAGTGACCTCGCTGCCGGCAAAAGCCGCGGAAAGCCGCCTGCGCGCCTTCGGCTTCGTCGACCCGCACTCAGCCATGCGGCATATCCACGACCTTTCAGCCGGCGTCAGCCGTGCTTCGCGCGTGCATCGACAAGTGCTGCCGGCCATGCTCGGCTGGCTGTCGGAGGGTGTTGATCCCGATGCCGGTCTGCTTGCCTACCGCAGGCTGTCGGAAAAGCTGAGCTCATCAACGTGGTATCTCAAGCTGCTGCGTGACTCCGGGCAGGGCGCAGAAGCGCTTGCCCGGGTGCTGTCACTGTCGCAGTACGCGGCATCGCACATCATGCACTACCACGGGTCAGTGCGCTGGCTTGCTGATCAGGACATGCTGCAGCCGACCCCGCTGGACTCGCTGCGCCAGGAAATGTCTGAACTGGTCGGCAGAGGCAGGGGAGTGGAAGGCGTGCGCGCCGTCTACGGACGCGAAAAGCTCAGGATTATCCTCGCCGACATTCTCGAGGTCATTCCCCGCAGCGCTGTCCCACAGGCCCTGTCTGACGTGATGAGCACAGCCATTGACGCAGCACTTCTGTCAGCGCGGCGTGACCTGGACACTGAGCACAGAATCTATGACTACGATTTTGCGATCATCGCGATGGGACGCCTGGGCGGCCGCGAGATCGGGGTGTTCTCTGATGCCGATGTGTGCTTTGTCTACCGTCCCGCACACACCATGGGCGATGACGACCGCGAGGCTTTGGCCAAACACGCCCGTCGCGTCGCTCTCGAAGTGACCTCGGCGCTGAAAAGCGCACAGCAGGACCCGGCCATTGAACTCGATGCCGACCTGCGTCCTGAAGGCCGCAGTGGCCCCTATGTCCGAACGCTTGAGTCCTATCGG
>CABTZE010000121.1 GCA_902489215.1 uncultured Brevibacterium sp. | reverse complement strand
TCCACGACGTTCTGCCCAACCCGGCGCGCTTCGACGTCGGTGAATGTGATGTCCTCATCCGGCATGCGCACACGCAGAACGGGTTCGCGTCCCTCTGCGCGGAAGGCGGCCTTCTGCTCTTCTGTCAGGTCGCGGTCGTAGCCGTCGTAGCCCAGTTTGGGGTCGCGGCCGGCCGCGCGGTGGCGCGCCTCGGTTTCTTCCGGTGTGGAGAACGATTCGTACAGGTGACCGGCGTCTTTGAGCTTCTGGATGACGTCCTGGTAGATCTCACCGCGCTGGGACTGACGGTAGGGGCCGTGGGGACCGCCGACGTCGATGCCCTCATCCCAGTCCAGGCCCAGCCAGTTCATGGCTTCGATGATCTGCTGGTAGGACTCTTCTGAGTCGCGGGCGGCGTCGGTGTCTTCGATGCGGAAGACGAATGTGCCGCCTGTGTGGCGTGCGTACGCCCAGTTGAACAGGGCTGTGCGCACCATCCCGACGTGCGGGGTTCCGGTAGGCGAAGGGCAGAAGCGAACTCGTACGCTCACGATTTTCCTTTTCTTGTTTTAGGCGTCCATGGCTGGGTTGGACAGCAGTCCCAGCCCTTCGACTGCGATGTTCATGCGCTGGCCGGCTTCGACTTTGCCGACACCGGCGGGGGTGCCGGTGAGGATGATGTCTCCGGGCAGCAGGGTGATGGTCTCAGAGATGGCTTCGATGAGTGCGGGGATGTCGAACACCATGTCTGCCGTGGTGCCGTCTTGGCGCAGCTCGCCATCGACCCACGAGCGCACTCGCAGGTCTTCTGCGTCGAGTTCGGTTTCGATCCACGGACCGACCGGGGTCGAGGTGTCGAACCCTTTGGCTCGGGCCCACTGCAGGTCGGTTTTCTGCAGGTCGCGCAGGGTGACGTCGTTGGCGACGGTGTAGCCGAGCACGTGCTTCAAAGCGTCTTCACGGCGGACCTGTTTGGCCACACGGGAGATGATGACCGCCAGTTCGGCTTCGTAGGACACCTCTTCGGATACCGCGGGCAGGCGCACCGGTTCGTTCGGCCCGACGATGGCGGTGTTGGGGATGAAGAAGAACTGCGGGCTGGCGGGGACTTCGTTGCCGAGTTCCCGTGCGTGGTCGGCGTAGTTGCGGCCGACGGCGATGATTTTGGAGCGCGGGATGATGGGTGCGATCAGGCGCACGTCCGCGTAGGGCAGGCGTTCGCCGGTGGAGCCTGCGGGGCTGAAAAAGGGGTCTCCTGACAGGACCGCGATTTCCAGGCCCGATGTGTCGAAGGTGCCGTCGTCGGCGGGTTCGGGAACCTCGCCTTCGAGCACCCCGTAGGTGGGTTCGTCGTTGTGGACAAATCTGACAATGCGCATGCCCCTTAGTCTACTGGGGTGAGTGTTTTCGACCTCGAGGCCATTGGCCGTGGACTTCCGGCGGCTTCTCTTGTCCCCCGCTTGGCTGAAAGCTGTTGTTCTGGACCGCTGCGCGCGGTTGTCGAGGCACCGCCCGGCACGGGTAAGACGACGGTGGTTCCGCCGGCGGTGGCGAACTTGGTGTCCGGCCGGGTTGTGGTGACGCAGCCCAGGCGTGTGGCGGCTCGCGCTGCTGCGGACCGCTTGGCGGATCTGTCGGGCGAGCGCGTGGGTCTTGCGGTCCGCGGGGAGCACCGCCGGGGCGATCGGGTTGAGTTCGCAACGACGGGTGTTCTTCTGCGCCGTCTGCTCAGCGCCCCTGAACTGTCCGGCATTGACGCCGTTGTCATGGACGAGGTTCATGAACGCGCTCTCGAATCAGATCTTGTCTTCGCCATGCTGCGTCAGTTGGCTGATCTGCGCGATGATCTGAGCCTCGTGGTCATGTCGGCGACGGTGGACGCGCAGATGTGGGCTGGTCTTCTGGGCGAACCGGGCACTCCCGCACCTGTTCTGAGAGCCTCGGCTCAGCTGTTTGAACTCGAACAGCGCTGGGCTCCTGGGCCGCAGGCCCTGGGCGTGCGCGGAGTCGAGTGGGACTTCCTTGATCACGTGGCCCGTGTTACGGCTGATGAGGCTCACGAGGTGGAGCACGACATCCTCGTCTTCCTTCCCGGGAGACGCGAGATCACCCGGGTGGCATCAGCTTTGGCGTCGCTGACCGACGCGGAGGTCCTCACCCTGACGGGCAGCACTCCAGCGCGTGAGCAGCGCAGGATCACCTCCGGTGGCGGTGACCGGCAGCGGATTGTTGTTGCCACGAATGTTGCGGAGTCCTCGCTGACGGTGCCCGGTGTGCGCACCGTGATCGATGCGGGTCTTGACCGGCAGGTGCGGTTGGATTCTGTGCGCGGAATGTCAGGCCTGGTGACGGTCGGCGCGGCTAAGGACTCCATGGTGCAGCGTGCTGGACGTGCGGCCCGCCAGGGGCCGGGAACCGTGGTCCGCTGTATGGCTGAGGCTGATTTCGCAGCACGACCCGCGCACGCCCCGGCTGAAATCACCACGGCGGATCTCACACAGGCCGCCCTCGATCTGGCCTGCTGGGGTGCTCCCCGAGGTGAGGGTCTCGCTCTGCCGACCCCACCTCCTGAGCCGGCTCTGGATCAAGCCGAGGCGGTGCTGACCGGACTGGGCGCTCTCGAGGCGGGCCAGCCCACGGACTTGGGCCGGCGGCTGGCCGCGGTCCCGGCTGATCCGCGGTTGGCGCGCGCTCTGTTTGACGGTGCGGACTTCATCGGCGGGACGGCCGCCGCGCAGGCGGTTGCGGTTCTGGCCTCGAATGTCCGCTCCCCCGGCGGTGCTCTGTGGAGGGGCTACCTGGCGGCGCATGAGGATGCCGCTTTCCGTCGGGAGGCTGACCGTTTCGCAAGCCTTGCCGAGGCGCAGGCCGGGCCGAATCTTGATGAGGCCGGTTTGGCTTTTGTCACCGCGTTGGCTTTTCCGGAGCGGATTGCTCGTGCGGTTGATGAAACGACGTACAAGCTCGCCAGCGGAACGGCGGGCGAGCTTCCGCGTGACAGTGCGCTGCGCGGTCACAAGTGGCTGGCGATTGCGGACATCAGCCGTGCAGGCAGCCGTGCCGTCATCGGTGCGGCGGTGCCGATTGACTTTGAGCAGGCCCAGCTGGCTGCGGACTCTCTTCTGAATGAAGACGATGTTGCCAGGTTTGACGGCACAACCGTGCGAGCGCGCAGGGTTCGTCGTTTCGGAGCGATTGAGCTGTCCTCCACTCCGGTCCAGGCGAGTGCCGAGGCCACACGCCGCGCACTCGAGGATGCGGTCGAGGCTCAGGGTCTCGCCACGGTGTTCCCACTGTCCGAGCAGGCGGAGTCGCTCCGCAGGCGCATGGCTCTTCTGCACCGTGAACTGGGCGAACCCTGGCCGGACGTCAGCCTAGAGGCGCTGGCTGCTGACCTTGACTGGCTTGCCGGTGAGATCCCCGCGGTGGCAGCCGGGCGGAAACCCGATATGGAACGGGCACTCACTGGCCTGCTGCCATGGCCGGAAGCTGCTCGTCTGGATGAGCTGACTCCCGAAAGGATCCAGGTGCCCAGCGGTTCACGGCACCGTGTGCACTACCCCGACGATGATGGCCCGCCCGTGCTTGCGGTGAAACTCCAAGAGTGCTTTGGGTGGAAGACCAGTCCGCGGATAGTCGACGGCCGCGTTTCCGTTCTGCTGCACCTGCTGTCGCCTGCCGCGCGGCCGCTGGCGATCACCGCCGACCTCGAATCATTTTGGAACGGCGCCTATTCTGATGTGCGTGCCGAAAACCGCGGCAAGTACAGAAAGCACCCGTGGCCGGAAGACCCGTGGAACCACGTGGCGACCGCGAAGACCACAAGGAGACTGGAGTGAACCGGGAAACGGTCCTGGCGCCTCGTGAGTGGAGGGCGCTCAGAGATGCCCACGCACAGGAGGTCACCAGCCGAACCGCAGACCACCTGGCCCGGCGATCCCGGGGTGAGAAGCACCCCGTGCAGGACTTCCTGTTCACCTACTACCCGTTCAAACCGGCCAAAATCGCGCAGTGGAACCCAGCCCCGGGAACCGCGCTGGCGATTGAAACCGAAGATGACCGGCGGTACTTTTCGCGCCGCTGGTACACCGTGTCCGATCACGCGCGGGTTGATGCAGCTCAGTGGTGGGAGGATCGCGGTCGCGGTGCGGTGTTCATCCGCGATCTGCTGCGCAGCACCCTGGGACGTGAGGCCGCACTCGGCTGTTTCGGGCTGCACGAATGGGCCATGGTGTACAAACTCAAACCCGGACAGCAGCGCCACGAAGACGTTCCCCTGCGGCTGAGCCAAGAGGAAACCGACCGAGTTGTTGAGAACCACCGGATTCGGTGCACCCACTTCGATGCGTTCCGTTTCTTCACGCCCGATGCGCGCGGCCTCAACACCATCCAGCCCACACGGGAAGGCATGCGAGCCAACGAACAGCCCGGATGCCTGCACGCCGGAATGGACCTCTACAAGTGGGCAATGAAACTGCAGCCGATGGTGGAGGGCAGCATTGTGCTTGAGGCTTTTGACCTGGCGACCCAGCTGCGCACACTCGACATGGAGGCCTCCCCGTACGATGTTCGGCCGTGGGGCTATGGTGTGGTGGCCATTGAAACCGCGGCTGGCAAAGCCGAATACATGAAGCGCCAGAAGAGTCTGTCTGAAAAGGCCAATAGACTCAGATACGCGATCATCGATTCCATCGACCGGGCGGAAGAACTCGCCCAAGGTGCTGTTAGCAGCACCAGCCGATGATTCGCAGCCGCAGAAGAACGTACCCAGCAACTCATCCTCAACCAGCTGAACTGAGACCACTGTGAAAAGTCCTGTCAATTCCTTTCTCGAACGCATCTACGCAAGCTGTAAGAATGAAGACTCGGGGAACCTGGCGGACTACATCCCGGAACTTGCCTCGGTTGATCCGCACCGCTTCGGCATTTCGCTGTGCACTCCCGATGGCACCGTGTATTCCGCTGGTGACTGTGATGCGCGGTTCTCCATCCAATCGATCTCAAAGCCCTTCGTCTACGCTCTGGCGCTGCGCGAATGCGGCTACGACGCGGTCATGGCCGCTGTCGGCGTCGAACCTTCCGGTGACCCCTACAACGAAGCCTCCCTGCAGGAGGGCACGGGCCGGCCGGACAATCCCATGATCAACATCGGAGCTATTGCCACCCACGGTGTGCTGCGCGAAAAAGTTGGCTGGGACGGCATCTATTCGGGACTGTGCGAATTTGCCGGACGTGAGCTCGAAATCGACGAGGCGGTCTACAAGTCCGAAGTCAGCACGGGCTGGCGCAATCTGGCCCTGGCTTCCCTGGTGCGGGCGAACGGCATTTTCGATGCAGACCCGCACGGTGTCTTCGCCGGCTATATCCGCCAGTGCGCCGCGAAAGTCACCGTGAACGACCTATCCGTTATGGCGATGACGCTGGCCTCCGGCGGCATCAACCCCGTGACGGAGGAGCGCGTCATCCCCGAATGGGTGTCACGCCAGGTTCTGTCGGTGATGACGACGTGCGGTATGTACGATGCGGCCGGTGACTGGCTGACAGGCGTCGGCATCCCTGCGAAGTCCGGTGTGGGCGGTGGGCTTGTTGGTGCGCTTCCCGGCCAGGTGGGCATCAGCGCTTTTTCGCCCAGGCTCGACTCCTACGGACATTCAGTGCGCGGGGTGAAGGCTTTTCAGCAGATGAGCGAGCAGCTCAACCTGCACATCATGGCAACACCTGCATCCACGGTCGAAGCTGTTTCGCAACGTTCAACCACGCTTGAGGGAGACACGCTGATTGAGATTCAGGGCGTCTTGGACTTTTCGACCACAGAAATGGTGCTTCGCCATTTGGAGCAGATCGAACAGGACGACAGCGACATCGTCTTCGATGTCAGCTTTGTTTCCGCCATTCCCACGGTCGGTGGGGAGCTCATGGCCGAAGCACTGCGCCGATTGGCTGCCGAAGGCCACGACATCACGATCGTCGATCCGCACGGCCGCCTGCCACACAAGATCACCGCCCGCTTCGACCTGCTGGAAGAACGCCCCGAAGGCTACGTCGACGGCTTGGAAATCCAGGAGTGGGAAGAAGCGTAGGCCTCTCCCCGCCTGGTCAGCCCCCGCTCGCCAGGTGACGAAAACCGGCCCTCCGCCTCGTTTTTCTCCCAGACCAACAGAATTGCGCAGGCTACAGAAAAGGCGCACAGCTTGAAGCTGTGCGCCTTTCGCGG
>CABTZE010000120.1 GCA_902489215.1 uncultured Brevibacterium sp. | reverse complement strand
TGCTTTGAGCTCTTCTTGCGCACGCTCGTATTGACCTCGAGCATCTGAAAGCGCTTGGTGAGCTTTCTGCTGTTCGCGCAGGCTCGGCAAGATGCGATCGGCCGCTCGCTTGAGTTTGAGCTCGAGGCGGGCGGCGTCGACAGCCTCGCGCTGGTTTTCCTGCTCGGCTTCCAGCCGTCGGTGCTCTTCGAGTTTCTCGGCTTGTTCCGCAGCTGTTTGCAGTGCTGCGGCGCGCTCATTCTGGCGCTTAGCGCGCTCATCTGCGGCTGCAGCGGCAATGGCAGCCGTTTCAGCGTGTTCGGCAACTGCTGTCTGCGCTGCCGAAAGAAAAGCAACGACATCACCGTAGGCCGGCCGCTGGTCGTCCGGCGCCGCCAGGGGGTCGAGGCACTGTTCGGCTGCCGCCTCCATGAGATTGCGGCGGTGCCGCATGATGTCTTCGAGCTTCTGCTTGGCTTCGTGTGCCCGCTGTTGGAACCAGCCTTCCACCAAGCTGAAGCGCTCTGTGCCGAACAGCTTGCGCAGCAGGGGTTCTCGTTCAGCTGGGTCGGCTCTGAGAAAAGCCGTGAATTCTCCTTGGGGGAGCAACACGATCTTGGTGAACTGCTCAGCAGTGAGCCCTATGACCGGTGCAAGAGCTTCTCCCACCTGCCGACTGCGATCTGCGACGGGCTTCCAGTGTCCGCTGCGCTGTTCAAACAGATAAGCCCGCGGCTTTTCTTTTGTGGTGCCTTCACCGCGCAGCTTTGGGCGGTCGTAGCTTGGGCTGCGCTCGACTTTCCACCTGCGTCCATCAGCTGTGAATTCCAGCACGACAGTCGTCGGCGTGTTGGGGCCGGCGTAGGTGGAGCGCAGTTCGCCGGCATCGTTGCGGACACCGGGAACACGTCCGAACAGAGCGAACGTGACAGCGTCGAGGATGGTGGTCTTGCCGGACCCCGTAGGGCCGGAAATGAGGAACAGGCCGTCATCGGCGAGGGCGTCGAAGTCGACCGTTTGGCGTTGGTTAAAGGCGCCGAAGCCTTCCACGGAAAGGGAATGGAACTTCATCGTGTTTGCTCCTGAGCCCACTGCATCGCCTCTGAGAACAGTTCTCGTTCTGACTCTGAGGGTGAGCGACCGATTGTTGTTTCACAGAACTGTGCGAAGACTTCTGCGTCGTCGATTGCCTCCTTTTCCCTGCGGGGCTGTGCCGCGGTCTGGACGAGGTTGATCCACTGGACGCTGAGCAGCTGCGGAAACGCTTTGCGCAGCGAGTTCAGAGCACCCTGCGGGACCGTGGTGTTGGTCAGTCGCACCTCGACAATGCGGCCCTGATGGTCCGGTGCTTTCAACAGCAGATCCTCGACGCTTCCCGTAAGAGAGGTGATCGGAAGGATCTCGGGGATCGTCACCGAATCAATCACGCTGGTCTGTGTGTCGTACAGCCACATGAGCTTGTCTGTTCCCGCTTCCGCAAAGGAATAGGGGAGGGGAGAACCCGAATACCGTACGTTCGGAGTGACAGTCTGCGGGCGATGCAGATGCCCGAGTGCCGCATAGTCAGCCCACGTGAAGAGGTCCGCTTCTGCACGTCCCACACCTCCGATCTCAATTGACCTTTCGGAATCGCTGGGCTCGGCACCGGCTATGAAGCCGTGGGCCATGACGACAGCCGTGTGGTCAGGGCAGTGCTGCACGCGGTGGGCGTGTATGCGCTCCATTGCTTCTTTGAGGACGGCGCTGTGTGTGCGCGAAGTGCCGAAGATACCGCTGACGAGGGCGGGCTCCAGATATGGGATGCCGTATACGACTGCTCGGTCATCGTCGTCTCCGAGCAGAACCGGCCGTTCAATGTCAGACAGGGATGTGCGGATGAACAGTCCGGATGACTCCATGAGTCGGCGGCCAACCCCCAGCCTTTGGTGAGAGTCATGATTGCCGCTGGTAAGCACCGCAACGGCACCGGTGTCGAGCACCCGCGCCATCGTAGATTCGTAGGCTTCCAGAGCATCCAGGGGAGGCACGGCCCGATCGAAGACATCGCCGGAGACAAGCAGCACGTCGACTGAGCTGTTTTCGATGGTCTCAATGAGGAAGTCGGCGTACTCAAGGAAATGCGGAACGGTGTTCAAGCCGTGGAACGTCCGCCCGATGTGCCAGTCCGAAGTGTGAAGGATCCGCATGGGCACAAGCGTAGAGGGTGGCACGGACATGGGCCTGTGTAAGCCGCATGACGGAGATCACTACCGGATTCGGTACAGTGGTTCAGACACAAACTGGAGGCCGCCCCTCAAAGGGGGCACAACCGGAATAGAGCTTGCCTGATGTTCAAGAAAGTCCTGGTAGCCAACCGCGGTGAAATCGCGGTACGCGCATTCCGCGCAGCCTACGAACTCGGTGCGTCCACGGTCGCCGTCTTCCCCTACGAAGACCGCAACTCGGAGCACCGCCTCAAGGCTGACGAAGCTTACATGATCGGAGACGAAGGGCACCCGGTTCGGGCGTACCTCAATGTCGACGAAATCATTCGCGTAGCCAAGGAATCCGGAGCAGACGCCGTATACCCCGGTTACGGATTCCTGTCGGAAAACCCGGAACTCGCACGCGCCTGCGACCGCGAGGGAATCACCTTCATCGGTCCGCGCGCGGATGTTCTTCAGATGGCAGGCAACAAGGTTGAGGCCATCGCCGCAGCGCGTGAAGCAGGAGTTCCGACTCTCGACGCGACCCCGGCATCGACCGACCTCGACGAACTGCTTGCAGCAGCGGAGAACATGGAGTTCCCGCTGTTCGTCAAGGCAGTCGCCGGCGGCGGCGGTCGCGGTATGCGCCGCGTTGACAACCGCACCGAACTGGTTGAGGCCGCAAAGATCGCGATGCGCGAAGGCGAAGGCGCGTTCGGCAACCCGACCGTCTACATCGAGCAGGCTGTTCAGCGGCCGCGCCACATCGAAGTTCAGGTTCTGGCCGATAACGACTCGAACGCCGTTCACCTCTTCGAACGCGACTGCTCTATCCAGCGTCGCCACCAGAAGGTCGTCGAGATCGCCCCCGCACCGAACCTCGACCCCGAGATCGCCAGCGCAATGCACGACGCTGCGCTGCAGTTCGCTCGTTCGATCGGCTACCAGAATGCCGGAACCGTTGAGTTCCTGCTTGAAACCGCCGGCCCGCGCGCAGGCAAGTTCGCCTTCATCGAAATGAACCCGCGCATCCAGGTCGAGCACACGATCACGGAAGAGATCACGGACGTCGACCTCGTGCAGGCCCAGATGCGCATTGCCGCAGGTGCAAGCCTGGAAGAACTTGGCCTCACACAGGACAAGATCAGCTACAAGGGCGCGGCCGTGCAGTGCCGCATCACTACGGAAGACCCCGCAAACTCCTTCCGTCCGGACACGGGAACCATCACCGCATACCGTTCGGCCGGCGGTGCCGGCGTACGCCTGGACGGCGGGACCGTCTACGCGGGTGCCGAGGTTTCAGCCCACTTCGACTCGATGCTCGTCAAGTGCACCGCACGCGGCGCAACCTACGACGTTGCGGTCAACCGCCAGCGCCGCGCACTTGCCGAATTCCGCATCCGCGGTGTCGCATCGAACATCGGCTTCCTCCGGGCCGTTCTCGACGACCCGGCATTCATTCGCGGTGACCTGTCGACCAACTTCATCGAAGAGCGCCCCCACCTGCTGGAAGCACGCGTCGGCGCTGACCGCGGTTCGAAGGTCCTCGAATACCTCGCCGACATCACTGTCAATCAGCCGTACGGCCCCTCACCGGTTGACCTCAAGCCCTCTGACAAGCTCCCGGAGCTGAAGCTCTCCGACGAAGTTCCGACGTCGTCGCGCAACAGCCTGCTCGAACTCGGTCCCGAGGGCTGGGCAAAGGCTCTGCGTGAGGCTAAGGAACTCAAGGTGACCGACACCTCGTTCCGTGACGCCCACCAGTCGCTTCTGGCGACCCGCGTGCGCACCCGCGACCTCGAAGCCGTCGCACCGTACATCGCCCAGATGCTGCCCGAACTGCTCTCGGTCGAAGCATGGGGTGGCGCAACCTACGACGTCGCGCTGCGCTTCCTTGCAGAAGATCCGTGGGAGCGTCTTGAGAAGCTGCGGGCGGCAATGCCGAACACCAACCTGCAGATGCTGCTGCGCGGCCGCAACACCGTCGGCTACACGCCGTACCCGACCGAAGTGACCGATGCTTTCGTCGACGAAGCCGCCCGCACCGGCATCGACGTTTTCCGCATCTTCGACGCCCTCAACGACGTCGAACAGATGCGCCCGGCAATCGAGGCCGTGCGCGGCACCGACAAGGCAGTTGCCGAAGTTGCGCTGTGCTACACCTCGGACCTTCTCAACCCGAAGGAAGAGGTCTACACCCTCGACTACTACCTGCGCCTTGCAGAGCAGATTGTCGAAGCCGGCGCCCACGTTCTTGCCATTAAGGACATGGCTGGCCTGCTGCGTCCCGCCGCAGCCACCAAGCTCGTCACGGCTCTGCGCAGCGAGTTCGACCTGCCGCTGCACCTGCACACCCACGACACTGCCGGTGGTCAGCTGGCCACTCTCCTTGCTGCATCGGAAGCCGGTGTTGACGCTGTTGACGCCGCCTCCGCATCTATGGCCGGCACCACGAGCCAGCCGCCCATGTCGGCACTCGTGGCAGCCCTCGAGAACACCGAGCGCGACACCGGCCTCAACCTGGCCAACGTGCAGGACCTCGAACCGTACTGGGAGGCCGTGCGCAACGTCTACAAGCCGTTCGAATCCGGTCTGCCGGGACCGACGGGTCGTGTCTACCGCCACGAAATCCCCGGGGGTCAGCTGTCGAACCTCCGCCAGCAGGCGGTTGCACTCGGCCTGGGCGAACGCTTCGAAGAAGTCGAGCTCATGTACGAAGCAGCCGACAAGATCCTGGGCCACCTCGTTAAGGTCACTCCCTCCTCGAAGGTTGTCGGCGACCTCGCACTGCACCTCGTTGCAGTCAACGCCGACCCCAAGGAGTTTGCGGAGAACCCCCAGAACTTCGACATTCCGGACTCCGTCATTGGATTCCTCAGCGGCGACCTCGGCGACCCGCCGGCCGGCTGGCCCGAACCGTTCCGCACCAAGGCACTGGAAGGCCGCAAGCACGTCAAGCCGGCTGAGCACCTCGAGGCGCACGAAGCTGAGCTGCTGCGCGAACCCGGCAAGACCCGCCAGGACACGCTCAACCGTCTGCTGTTCCCGCAGCCGACCAAGGAATACGGCCGCATGATCGACCAGTACGGCGACCTGTCTGTGCTGGAGACCAACGAATTCCTGTACGGCGTGCGCGAAGGCCACGAGCACTCCGTCGTCATCGAGAAGGGCAAGGCCCTGCTCGTCGGCATCCAGGCGATCTCGTCGCCGGACGAACGCGGTATGCGCAATGTCATGGCAACGCTCAACGGCCAGCTGCGTCCGCTGTCGATCCGCGACCGTTCGGTTGAAGTTGACATCGCGGTTGCCGAACGCGCCGACGAATCCAACCCGGGCCACATTGCCAGCCCGTTCGCGGGTGTCGTCACCCTCCAGGTTGCCGAAGGCGACAAGGTCAAGGCCGGCCAGACGGTCGCGACGATCGAAGCGATGAAGATGGAAGCCTCCATCACGGCAACCATCGACGGCACCGTGTCGCGTGTGGCCATCGAGCCCGTCGCACAGCTTGAAGGCGGCGACCTCGTGGTGGTCATCGATGGCTGAACGAGCCATCAGGCTCTTCGGAGATCCCGTTCTGCGCACTGAGTGCCGGCCCGTCACCGAATTCGGGCCGGCCACTCGGGCGCTGGCGCAGGACCTCATCGACTCCTCGCTGCCCGATGGCCGCGCCGCCGTGGCAGCGCCGCAGATCGGTGTTGCCCTGCGAGCTTTCGGCTATGACGTCGACGGCCGCACCGGTGCAATCTTCAACCCGGAGATCATTGAAACATCGGGGGAGAAGCGCGACATTACGGAAGGCTGCCTGTCGATCCCGGGTCTGCAGTTTCCCACCCCGCGCTGGGAATATGCGGCCGTCAAGGGCTTCGACGCTGACGGCAATCCGGTAGAACTGCGCGGTGAGGGTGTATTCGCGCAAATGCTCCAGCACGAAACTGACCACCTGAACGGCGTTGTGTACGTTCAGACACTGCCCGGTCCGCGGCGGAAAGAGGCGATGAAGCAGATTCGCAATTCCGCCTGGTTCGGCAGGTGAAAT
>CABTZE010000119.1 GCA_902489215.1 uncultured Brevibacterium sp. | reverse complement strand
CACCCACGGGAACTCGCAGGGTCGGTTCGGCCGAACCTCCGGCAACCGCAATCCGGCGCATGAGTTCGCCGATCGGCGGCCCGGCCCCCCAGCACGGGCCCCCGGAAGAAGCAGACAAGGCGCGCAAGGCTCAGCAGAAGAGCCCCCCGAACCCCGCCCCCAAGCCGGCCAAAAAGAAGGCTCCCGCCAAGAAGGCGGCAAAGCCCGGCCCGCAGCCGAAGGGAATCGACCGCGACCAGGCCGAGAACGCCCGCATCATCATCGGCGTCGGCAAGGGCGCGGGCATGAGCAACGACGCGATCATCATCGCGCTCATGACCGCCAAGCAGGAATCGGACCTGTACAACATCAACTACGGCGACAAGGACTCCATCGGCCTGTTCCAGCAGCGCCCCAAGTACGACTGGGGATCCAAGTCGCAGATCATGGACCGCGTGTACTCCGCAAAGGCCTTCTACGGGGTCAACCCGAAGGTGAAGAACCCCGGGCTCAAGCAGATCTCCGGCTGGCAGAAGATGAGCAAAAACGACGCCGCCCAGGCCGTCCAGCGCTCCGGCTACCCACACCGCTACGCACAGTGGGAAGGCCTGGCCACCGCACTGCTGAAAGCCAACAAGGACGCGCCGGCAATCCGCTGACGCAAATACCCGCGCACCTGCCGACGCTTGGGGAAGCAGTTCGGCAAGTGATGCCCAAACGCCTAAAGTGAGGGCGTGACACGCAGAAAGACAGGACGCAGACGGCCACCTGGCCGCAAGGTTCGGCACCGCACAGGGGAAGGGCGCCGACACCTCCGCAGCACTGTCATAGGCGTGGCTGCCGGGCTGTGCATCCTCGGGCTCTTCGCCGCGGGCACCGCAATAACGGGGGCGCTCTCAGACCCCGACCGGCGGCAGGCAGCCAAAGAGAAGGTGTCAGAGAAACTGGCCCCCACCTCGGCCTCGGCCCTGGATTCCGGCCAGACGGAGATCGCGCAGACCATCATCGATATCGGTCGCGAACATTCGATACCCGACGCGGGGATCGAGATCGCACTCATGACCGCAATGCAGGAATCGTCATTGCGCAACCTGCCCTACGGGGACCGGGACTCCCTCGGCGTGTTCCAGCAGCGCCCATCCCAGGGCTGGGGAACAAACGAACAGGTGCTCAGCGTCCGCCACGCCACGACGGCGTTCTACGGGGTCAATCCGAAGGTGAAGAACGCCGGACTCAAGCAGATCTCCGGCTGGCAGAAGATGAGCAAAAACGACGCCGCCCAGGCTGTCCAGCGCTCCGCCCACCCTGAGGCCTACGCGAAGTGGGAGCCGCTGGCCGCCGACATCCTCGCGGCCGCGCCGAACAGTCGCTGAAGGCAGGCCTGGAATACACTGGTGCGCATGGCACGTGACGCATACCCGCACCTGAAGTTCGATGACAACGGCGAACCCTGCATCCCGGATGACCTGACGGATGCTCAGGCCATTGAGCTCACGGCCGATATCTTCAAGGTGCTGGCCACCCCGTCGCGCCTGCGGATCCTGCTGGCGCTGTCCCACTCTCCGCTGACGGTGTCGGAACTCGTGCTGCTGACCAACCTGTCGCAGCCGCTGGTGTCACAGCACCTGCGCACGCTGCGCAATCAGCGCCTGGTGAGCGTTCAGCGCTCCGGCCGCGAAGCCCACTACGAAGTAACCGACCACCACGTCGCGCACATCATTCAGGACGCTCTGGCCCACTCGGCCGAACTCTGCGACTGACGGACACTCCCCCTCAGCCCCCGTCGGGTACGGCGGCTGAGCCCGACCCCAAGACTCCCGCCCGCCCCAGCACTCCGCCCCCAACCCAACGCACGGTCCGAAAACCCCAGGAGTATGGTGGTGTGCATCACCGAACACTATGTGATGCACACCACGCACAGGGGGCATTATGACCACCGCACAAACAGAAAACGCCTACCAAACCGCCGCGCGCCGCGCAGTGGAGGACCGCGAAGCCTTTTGGCTTGAAGCGGCTGACGGAATCAACTGGGACACCAAGCCCACCCGAGCACTCGACGATTCACGCGCTCCGCTGTACCGCTGGTTCCCCGACGGCGAACTCAACGTCTGCTACAACGCGCTTGACCGCCACGTCGAAGCAGGCCGGGGCGAGGACACCGCGCTCATCTACGACTCCCCCGTCACAGACTCCAAGCAGAAGATCAGCTACCGCGAACTGACGGACACAACGGCCCGCTTCGCCAAAGTGCTGCAGGACAGGGGCGTCGGCAAAGGCGACCGCGTCATCATCTACATGCCGATGATCCCGCAGGCAGTCGTCGCGATGCTCGCCTGTGCACGCATTGGTGCGGTCCACTCGGTTGTTTTCGGCGGGTTCTCCGCCCGCGAACTCGCAGTGCGCATCGACGATCTCAAGCCCAAGGCCATCGTGTCGGCTTCCGGCGGCATCGAACCGTCGCGGAAAGTCGAATACAAGCCCATGGTCGATGCGGCCCTTGACGAAGTCGAACATGTTCCAGCGCTCAGCATCGTCTACCAGCGCGACCTCATCCCAGCCGAGGTCAAGGGCGAGAACGCAACCACCGCCTCGGGAGCCCAGTACAGCGAATACTCCTTCGATGAGCTCATGGAGCAGACCCCGACCGGCGCGGCCCCCGTGAGCATCAAGGCGACGGACGAACTGTACGTGCTCTACACGTCTGGCACCACGGGCAAGCCGAAGGGCATTGTGCGCGACGCCGGCGGCTATGCGGTGGCGCTGACGTGGTCGATGAAGAACCTCTACGACCTGCACCCGGGCCACACGATCTTCTGCGCTTCCGATGTCGGCTGGGTGGTCGGGCACTCCTACATCGTGTACGCGCCGCTGCTGGCAGGTGTCACCACCATCGTGTTCGAAGGCAAGCCCGTCGGAGTGCCGGATGCCGGCACGTTCTTCCGCGTGGTCGACGAATACGACGTGCGCCTGTTCTACGGCGCCCCGACCGCCATGCGCGTCATCCGCAAGGAAGACCCCGAAGGCGAACTCATGGCCAAGTACCCCATGCGCCACCTGCGCGCGTGGATCCAAGCCGGAGAGCGCCTCGACCCCGAAACCTACAAGTGGACGACCGAAAAGCTCGCCCAGGCCACCGGGCGGAACATTCCGGTGTTCGACAACTGGTGGCAGACCGAAACCGGGTGGCCGATTGCGGCCAACCCCATCGGCCTGCACGAATACCCCATCAAGCCGGGCTCACCGGCTATGGCGGTTCCCGGCTACGACGTGCGGGTTGTTGACGCTGCCGGCAACGAAATGGAACCGGGTGAAGAAGGCCTCATCATCGTCAGCCTGCCGCTTCCGCCCGGAACGCTCGCAACCGTGTGGGGTGACGACGACCGCTACGTCGATTCGTACCTGTCGTCGATTGAGGGCGCCTACCTCACCGGTGACGGCGGATGTGTCGACGAAGACGGCTACGTCTACGTCATGGGCCGCACCGATGACGTCATCAACGTCGCCGGCCACCGCCTGTCCACGGGCGCCCTGGAAGCGGCTGTCGCCTCCCACCACGCGGTTGCAGAATGTGCTGTCATTGGCCTGTCCGACCCGGTCAAGGGGCAGATTCCCCGCGCTCTCGTGGTGCTCAAGGCAGGGTATGAAGACGTTGATCACGCAGCACTGGAAAAGGAGCTTGTCGCTCAGGTGCGCGTTGAAGTCGGGCCGGTGGCGGCATTGAAGTCGGCGACTGTCGTCGAGGCTCTGCCGAAGACCCGCTCCGGGAAGATCCTGCGCAAGACAATGCGCGAAATCGCCGAGGGCAAAGCGGACGCGGCTGTCCCGTCGACGATTGAGGACGTTGCAGTTCTCGACGCCATTCGCCCCTCACTGCGCCAGGACTGAACGCTGAACCGGTTCTGGTGACGCCAGACTGGGCATGAAAAAGGACGAGGCGGAGCTCCACCTCGTCCTTTTTCTCACCTCGTCTGGGGTTCGGTCAGGCCCCGTGGCGGGCTTGGAAGCGCTTGATGCGCTCAAGGGCTTCGACGACGGCCTCGTGACCTGCTGCCAGCGAGATGCGCACGGCGTGGTCGCCGTGGACACTGTCGAAGTCGCTGCCGGGCGAGACAGCCACGCCCTCTTCTTCCAGAAGTGCTGCGCACCAGTCGACCGCGTCGGCGAATTCGCCGAGCACCGGGGTGATCGTCGCGTACATGTAGAACGCCCCGTCGGCCGGAGCAAGCCCGGTCCAGCCGAGTTCGTCAACGGCGTCGAGAACGGCCTGGCGGGCTGCGGCGAAACCCTCAACGGCTTTCGCACCCTCTTCGTAGGCGGACTCTGAGAACGCTTCGACAGCTGCGAACTGAGACGGCACAGGGGCGCACAGCGTGAGGTTGCCTGCAAGCGCCTTGATGGGTTCGACAAGCTCTTCCGGAACGATCATCCAGCCCAGGCGCCAGCCGGTCATACCCCAGTACTTGGAGAACGAGCTGATGACAATCGCCTGGTCAGAGCATTCGACCGCTGTCGTGCCGACGGAATCGCCAGCTGTGATGCCGTGGTAGATCTCGTCCGAGATCAGGCGCACCCCTTCACGATCGCACCAGTCGGCGAGTTCTGACATGTGCTCAGCGTCAATCATGGTACCGGTCGGGTTGGCCGGTGAAGCCACCATGACGCCGGACAGGGGCGCTTTTTCGTGTTCTTCTTCCAGCATTTCGACGGTCGGCTGGAAGCGGACTTCTTCCCCGCAGTCGAGCTCAACGACGTCGATGCCGAGTGCTTTGAGGATGTTCTTGTAGGCGGCGTAGCCGGGGCGGGCCAGTGCAACCCTGTCACCCACGTCGAAGCACGTGAGGAACGACAGCTGGAAGGCGCCCGATGAGCCTGCCGTGACGATGAAGCGGCTGGGATCGATGTCAAGGTCGTACCAGCGCCTGTAGTGGTCGGCAAGAGCTTCACGCAGGGGCGCGATGCCCTCGACTGGCGAATATCCCAGGTCGGTGCCGTCGAGAACAGCTTCGGCGGCCCGCTTGCGGACGGCAGTCGGGGCACCCTGACCGGGTTCGCCCACGCACAGCGAGATGACATCGCGGCCTTCAGCTCGCAGCTGGGCCACACGGCCGAGGATGTCCAGGACCCTGAATCGCTGGACTTTGGATACGCGGGCCGAAACAGCTTCGCGCGGTTCGGCGACCGGGGCGCCCTCCCCCAGAGGATCGGCGGTGGCCGCCACGTGAGACAGAGCGGATTTAGATGACGACGTTGGCTTCATGCCTCTATAGTGCCAGGTCAGCTGAGAAGTTCATCCAGGACCCGCGGCACCGTCTCCTGCAGGTCACCGCGGACCACCTGTTCTGCGTATGGGTCGAATGGTGTTGGCTCGGCGTTGAGTATCATCCCGCGGGCCCCTGCCTCGATTGCCATGGGGAACATGTGCGCCACGGGAGTGACTGACAGTGAGGTCCCGATGGCGATAATCCAATCGCAGTTTTCAGCCGCCTCAAAGGCTGCTTCGATGACGTCGGTCTTCAGCATTTCTTCGAAGAGGATGGTCGTCGCACGGGTGATACCGCCGCACTGAGGGCAGGAGGGGTCAGGTTCGCCGTCTTTGACTCGGCGAATCATCTCCTCCATGGGGCCGGTGGCGTCGCAGCCTTCGCATTGCCAGGTGCGCGCGCTTCCGTGAACTTCGAGCACCTTGTCCGGGCTGGAGCCTGCCAGGGTGTGCAGTCCGTCGGTGTTCTGGGTGACGACCGCTTTGACGTCGGCCTGTTCTTCAGCTTTGGCGATGCGGTGGTGAGCTTCTGTTGGCGCTGCCGCCCAGATGCCGGATTCGAGCCGCATCTGCCAGGCGCGTTCACGCACTTCCGGGCTTTTGAGGTACCACGACAGGGTAGACATGCGCTCTGCAAGGGGATCCCGAGTCCATACACCCTGTGGGCCGCGGAAGTCGGGTATGCCGGCAGCTGTGCTGAGACCGGCTCCGGTTAGAAAGGTGATGCGCACTGTTTCTCTCCTCACGTCACACCTTCCAGCCTACTGGGACCAATAACGGCAAAGTACCGGGGCGGAAACAGAAAAGCCCCCGACGTGCTGAAGCGCTCGGAGGCTTACGAATAAGGGGGACACCGATGATGCTGAGCAACCGTGTCTGTGGATGGTTGAAGGCCCTGACAAAGGTTGGGAGCATATTGCTCGACCAATACCCCTTTGTCAGGGCCTTCATCTTTATGGGTGATTGCGGCAGTGTCTTACTCTCCCACACGTGTGTGCAGTACCATCAGCGCTGTCAGGCTTAGCTTCCGGGTTCGGAATGGGGACCGGGCGTTT
>CABTZE010000118.1 GCA_902489215.1 uncultured Brevibacterium sp. | reverse complement strand
TTCGCCCCCCGCCGCTGGCCAATGGCGGAATTGCCCCTGTTCTCGAGGCGATCGCCCGTGCTCGCTCAGCGGAACTCGGCTGAGATTTCGTCCTTTGTCAGGTCGAAGAAGTTCACCAGCTGTTCGGCCAGACCGTCTTCTTCAACAGGGGCGGCGATGATGTCGGCGTAGGCGCCGAGCTTTTCCTTCGACTGGCCCATGACGATCGCTGTGTCGACCCACTCAAGCATTTCAACGTCGTTTGACCCGTCGCCGGCACCAATCGTGTGTTTCTGTTCGACACCGAGGTTCACACCCACGCGCTGAATTGCGCTGGCTTTGGAAACCCCGTCGGGCTGAATGTCCAGCCAGTTCGACCAGCCGACCGAATAGGTGACCCCGTGCAGGCCGATGTTCTGGACTGACTTTTCGAATGCGGCGTTGTCAATCGTCATTTCGCGCATGACGATCCTCGTGGCGGTTTTTGTTTTGAGGTCCTCAAAGTTGGTCACCTGCAGGTCGTTGCCCACGGCGAGGTCACCGTCGGGGAACTGTCCGGAGGACCAACGCACCAGGTCGGTGTCTTCGACCATGTAGAGAGCTTCGGGAAGCACCGAGGACATCCGCTCGAGCGCGGGGCCGGGGTCGAAGCACTCCACGTGGTAGACGGACCATCCGCGGTCGGATTCAGCATCGAGTTCCACGATGACCGCCCCGTTGGACGCGACCACGTAGCCGTGGGTGAGGCCCAGCCGGTTGGCGACATCGAGCGCCCCGTCGACGGTGCGGCCGGTGGCGATGACCACGTGGTGGCCGCGCCTGGCCACCGCACGGATGACTGCTCGGGTGTAATCCGACAGTCGGTTCTCGTAGTCGACTACTGTTCCATCGAGGTCAAGGGCGACGATGTACTCGGTCACGATCTCTCCTGTGCGTCATCCGGCTGTACTCGGTGTGTCAGCGGCGCGGTCCTTCCGGCCCCCACGCCTTGATGCCGCCCAGATAGGGCTGCAGAGCTGCGGGGATGTTGACTGACCCGTCTGCCTGCTGGTGGTTTTCCAGGATCGCCACGATCCAGCGGGTGTTCGCCACGGTTCCGTTGAGGGTGGCGACCGCTTCGGTCTTGCCGTCTTCACCGCGGGTGCGGATGTTGAGGCGGCGTGACTGGAATGTGGTGCAGTTCGAGGTGGAGGTCAGTTCGCGGTAGGTGTTCTGGGTGGGCACCCAGGCTTCTGTGTCGTATTTGCGAGCAGCCGAGTCTCCGAGGTCACCGGCGGCAATGTCGATAACCCGGTAGGGCAGTTCGCAGTACCCGAGCATTTTCTCCTGCAGGTCGAGCATGCGCTGGTGTTCGGCTTCGGCGTCTTCCACGTGGGTGAAGGCGAACATTTCGACTTTCTGGAACTGGTGGACGCGGATGATTCCGCGGGTGTCTTTGCCGTAGGAGCCGGCTTCGCGGCGGTAGCAGCTGGAAATACCGCCCAGGCGGATGGGCCCGTCGGAAAGGTCGATGATTTCGTCTTTGTAGTAGCCGGCCAGGGCGACTTCCGATGTTCCGACCAGGTAGAGGTCGTCACGTTCCAGGAAGTAGATTTCGTCAGCGTGCTCGCCCATGAAGCCGGTGCCGGACATGATTTCAGGCTTGACGAGTGTCGGCGTGACAACGGGGGTGAAGCCGGCTTCGATCGCGGTGTCCATCGCCAGGTTGAGCAGCGCCATTTCAAGGCGTGCACCGAAACCGGTCAGGTAGTGGAAGCGGGATCCGGACACCTTGGCGCCGCGGCCGGTGTCGATTGCGGACAGTCCTTCGCCGATCTCCAGGTGATCTTTCGGTTCGAAGCCTTCAGCAGCGAAGTTGCGGGGCGATCCTTCGCGTCGGATCTCCACGGAGTCTTCTTCACCGCCGGAGGGCACACCGTCAATGATGAGGTTGGGGACCTTCTGCACTGCAGCGGTGAATGTCTGTTCGGCTTCAGAGGCGTCAGCTTCGAGTGATTTGACGCGCTCGGCCAGCTGTTTGGCTTCGGCCACGAGCGCCTTCTTGGCTTCGGGGTCCTTTTCCTGTGAGACCTTCTTTCCGAAGGCCTTCTGTTGGGCGCGAGCCTCTTCGAAAGCGGTCAGACTCTGCCGACGGGCAGAATCGGCGGACAGGACGTCGTCAATCAGTTCGACGCTGCCGCCGCGGGCCCGCTGTGAGGCCTTGAAGACGTCCGGGTTGTTCCTCAGCTGTACAAGATCAATCACGCCTCTTAGCTTAGCCCGCCCTGTCGAACGCGCAGGTGACGGGAGCAAGAACCTCCGGATCCGCACGGACCTCACAGCCTACGCCGCTAGACTCGCACCATGTACTTCAGCACGCAGACTGTTCTGACCATCCTGCTGATAGTCGTGGTGGCTCTTATTGCCTACGCGATTGGTCACAGCGTCGGCGCACTGCGCACGCGCAGAAGCATGAAGAGCCAGACAGCCGCCGAAGTTGCCCGGGTAACAGCTGAGCAGGAGCCCAGCGGCACCTCGTCAGATAAGCAGCCCAGGTTTGCCGTGGTCTACAACCCCACAAAGCCAGAGGCTCAGGAAATCATCGCGGCAGCCCAGACGGAGGCCCGCAATTCTCGGTGGGCCCAGCCGCTCATCATTCCCTCTGACGAAGAAGACGGTGGTGTTGCGGCGGCCCAGAAGGCAGTCGATGAGGGAGTCGATCTCATCATCGCCGCCGGTGGGGACGGCACCGTGCGCGCTGTTGCGCACGTTATCGCCGACACCGATGTGGCGCTGGGCTTGGTGCCGATCGGCACCGGGAACCTGCTGGCCAGGAACACCGGCCTGTTCTTTGAAAACCCGGAGTGGTCGATCAAGATCGCAATGTACGGACACGACAAGCACATTGACGTCATCCGCACGCGCACCAGCCCCGAGGCTGAACCGGACACGTCCGTTGTCATGACCGGCATGGGCTATGACGCGGCGGTCATGGAGACCGTGTCGCCGGAGCTCAAAGAGCGGATTGGCTGGTTGGCCTATGTTGAGGCCGGCAGCCGCCAGCTGACTGGCAACCGCACCAAAGTCAAGATGAAGTTCGACGACAAACCGGTGCAGTCGTACTCCATCCGCTCGGTGTTGGGCGCCAATGCCGGCCGCGTGCAGGGCGGCCTTGAACTGCTTCCCGGGTCGCGTCCCGATGACGGGCTGATCAATGTTCTCGTGACCACGCCGAAGAACATTGCACAGTGGGCGAGTGTTCTGCTTGCGGTGGTTGGCCGTCGCAAGCGAGGGCTGGCCACGGAAATCGTCACGTGCTCATCGGTCACGATTGAAGCTGAAGAAGAGCTCGCTTTGCAGCTCGACGGTGACTTTGCAGGCATGAGCGACTACTTTGAGATGAAGGTAGTTCACGCGGCTTTGACGCTGCGCACGCCCACGCCGAATCAGCGTCGCCAAATGCGCTCAGCCCAGTGGAACCTGCCGGGGTAGTCGCAGGCTGACCGGGCTGACCGGTTCAGGAAGTACAGGGATCAGGGCATACGAATAGTCAGCAGCGATGCTGCGACCATGCTGAGGTTGTCGAGCTCGTCGTCCGAAAAGACCTTGCCGAAGATTTCACTGATCTGGAAATCGTGGAGCTTGTACGCCGCTGCCATTTCTTCCGCTCCTTCAGCGGTGATCCGCACGACCTGTGAGCGAGCGTCGGTAGTCTGTGTTTCTCGTGTGACGAAGCCGCGCTGCACGAGTTTGTTGACCCGGTAGGTCATACGGGGCGGAGAGAATCCAACGGCACCGGCGAGGTCCGACATGCGCATCTGATGGTCCGGAGCGTCGTTGAGAGCAACCAGAATATAGAGGTCAACCAGGTCTACTCGCGTGTTCCGCTTGAGGCTGGTATCACAGCCCTCAATCACACGCGACTGGAAAAGGTGCCATAGCCTCCAGGCCTGCATGGTCTTGCTGCCGGAAAACATGTTGCGCCACTTTTCCACAGCGTGAATGTCCCCGATACGCGATGAGATGTCATAGGGCGCAGAGTCGCCCTGTCCGGCTTCCCTGTCAGCCGTATGGTCTTCCTGCACGACCATCCTCTCCGCATCGACGCAATGTGTACTCGATCTGCCGAGCATTGCCGGTCTCACAGGCGGTGATTCTACATCGCTACTTAAAATCTATGTGAATTCAACCGCTAGTTCACTTGCCGTCGCGCCTGAGGCCAATTAGCAAGTAATAATTACTCGCAGTATTTCATACTTATACCGTCGTACGCTCACCCCGAGCAAGCACACAGCGGTATGGTCGTGAGCATGGCTGATGACACCCCGACCACGAATGACGACCTCCAGCTGAGGATGCTCGCCGAAGGGTTTTACCTTCAGGCACTGGACCAAGTAACCCACACGGGGATGAACAGCCCGTCACGACTGCCCGGTTGGACCCGCAAGCATGTCGCCATGCACGTCATCGCCAATGCGGATGCCTTTATGCGCTTGATCGAGTGGGCTCGCACGGGAAATGAAAATCCCATGTACCCGTCACGGGCCGCACGGGATGCCGAAATTGAGCAGCTTGCGGCATCAACCCCCGATGGGGATGTCAGCACGATGGCCCACGAAGCCTCTGAGGAACTCACGCAAGCACTCAACATGATGAACGACGACGCTTGGACGACGCTCGTGCGCACGGGGCAGGGTGAAGAAACCGCAGCATCGTTCATTCCGTGGGCGCGCGCCCGGGAGTGCTTTGTCCACGCACTGGACCTCAACATCGGCTACACGGCACTCGACTTCCCAACAGCCGCAGCCGACCGCATTTTCTCTGAACTTATTGGCTACTGGAAGAAGACAGCGACCCGCGCAAACTTCCTCTTCCACGTAACCGACCGGAACGACCTTGCCGAGTGGCACATCGACATTCCAGGAACCGAGACGAACGACACCGACTTCAGCCAGCCGGTTGAGGTGACAGGCGAGTTCAATGAGCTGCTGCAGTACGCAATCGGCCGCGGATGGCCTGCTTCAGGACGGCGGGACAGTGCAAAGGGCGGCACAGGCACAGCTACTCCAGAGGATCTGCCCACTCCCCCACCCTGGGTGTGACCGAACAGCACAGCGCAGACCGCC
Organism: uncultured Brevibacterium sp.; assembly: GCA_902489215.1. Lineage (GTDB taxonomy): Bacteria > Actinomycetota > Actinomycetes > Actinomycetales > Brevibacteriaceae > Brevibacterium. Next base: position 1,210 of record CABTZE010000118.1, on the reverse strand, counting down.
CTTTGCCTCATTTAAATAACAATTACTCAGATTTTCCGAGATTCCGGACATTCTGGAAATGAATTCTGCGTAAACACACCGCCCTCACCAGGCGCTTTTTCGACTTTTGAAATTACTTTCGCGTACTCCCTCAGAGTGCTTGCGGGCGCAACTCAGCGATCTTTAGGCTCATGTGGACCTTTTGATCGGCACCTGTTGCCGTGAGCACCGTATGACTCGAAGGATCGCAGTGAAGAAGAACATCCTCGCTCCCGCCGTGGCTCTGTCCCTTGGACTGACCGGCTCGCTCGGAGCAATTGCAGCACCCGCATTCGCAGACGAAACCGCGAAGGACACACCGACATCCAAGTCCCAGCAGGCAGGAAATCCGAGTGAGAACGGCACCCAGCCTCCGGCAGCCGGCGAGGACAACGAAGAGCAGCCCGGCGAGGGTGACGACGACACCCCGGACAACGGCTCGGCCACAATCAGCGCTGACAAGATTACCCTGAGCGAATTTCGCGAAAAGGGCATCGAAGTCTCGTACAAGGGCGGCAAGCCCGGCAACCCGGTCGACTTCTCGCTGCACAGGAAAGGCAGCGACACTGAAATCTACTCTGAGCAGATAGACGCTGATGAGAACGGCGCTGCCAAAGCTACTATCAAGCCGAAAATTGATGACGAAAACGCCGAACAGTTCCTCGGCGAATACGAAATCGTCGTGAACCTGGACTTCGGCATGAGTGGCGTCAATATTGACACCCTCCCGTTCGCTGTCGTTCCTGATGAAAACGACAGCGAAGAGGACGAAGCTCCGGCTAAGGACCCGGCTCTGAACCTGTCGGAAAAGAAGGTCAACGCTGCTGACTTCGTCAACGAGGAAAAGGGCCTCAAGGCCGTCGTTTCGAACCTCGAGCCCGGCACCGAAGTCAAGTTCAACGTTGCAGGCACTTCCGGAAACGCCAAGAACGTCCGCCCGTTCAAGCAGACCGTCAAGGCTGACAAGGACGGCAACGCGGTCTTCAGTATTAAAGGCATCAGCGAGGACGACGCGTCGGCATACCTCGGCAAGTACACCGTCACCGCCGAATTCGACGACCAGAAGCTCGAAGGCTCCTTCGAAGTCGTCTCCGGCAAGGGCAGCGACAGCGATGAGGAAGAAGCTCCGGCTAAGGACCCGGCTCTGAACCTGTCGGAAAAGAAGGTTAAGGCCGTTGACTTCGTCAACGAG
>CABTZE010000117.1 GCA_902489215.1 uncultured Brevibacterium sp. | reverse complement strand
GGCAGCACCAGAAGAATGGCAGGGACCGTTTCGCATCGTGTCCTATATCCGTGCGGAACTCGAGGACGAACTGGCAGCCGAGCCGATGCTCGGCCACGTGGCGTGGACATGGCTGACAGACGCCCTGGACGGGCGTGACTGCGATGTGACAGCTGTCGGCGGCACCACCACAAAAGTCATATCCGAAAGCTTCGGAACCCTCGCGCAGCGCCCGACAACCGTCGATCTTGAACTGCGCGCATCGTGGACTCCCCTGCTTGAGGATCCCGCAGACATTTCCGAACACGTTGAAGCGTGGGTCGAGCTCATCATGACCGTGGCAGGCCTTCCACCCATGCCAGAAGGAGTCAGTCCTTTCCCGGGACGCAGGCGATGAGCTCATCCGACGTCGATCCGAATCTTCCACTTCTCGACGACCCCGCCGGCGGCGTGCCGGAGGTCATCAGCACCCCGAAGGCACTTGCCGACGCGGTCGCCGCTTTGGAGGCCGGCAGCGGCCCCGTTGCGGTCGATGCGGAACGTGCCTCGGGCATCCGCTACGGCGGCCGCGCCTTCCTCATTCAGCTCAAGCGCGAAGGCGTGGGAATCCTCCTGCTGGACCCGGAGGCCTTCGGCAGCCTCGAACCGGTCGGCAGGGCTATACAGGACGCCGAATGGATTCTGCACGCCTCGAGCCAAGACCTGCCGTGTCTGGCTGAAGCCGGAATGGTTCCCACCCGCGTCTTCGACACCGAAATCGCCGCTCGTCTGCTGAACGAACCAAAATTCGGATTGGCCTCACTCATCGGCGCGCACCTGGGTGTGCGCTTGGCAAAAGAACACTCCTACGTCGACTGGTCACAGCGCCCACTCCCCCACGACTGGCTGGCTTACGCAGCGCTTGATGTCGAACTGCTCATTCAGCTGCGCGACATTCTCGAACAGAAACTGCGCGAAGCCGACAAATGGGAGATCGCGCAGCAGGAGTTCGCACACGCCGCACTGTTCACTCCGAAGGTGTACCCGGAGCCCTGGCGGCGCGTGAACGGCCTGGGCGCCATCAAGAACCGTCGCGGTCTGGGGCGCGTGCGCGCCATGTGGGCGGTGCGCGACGATCTTGCTGAAGAGCGCGACGTCGCCCCCGGCCGCATCATCGCGGATCGAGCCATGGTGCAGGCAGCCGGAATGCACATTCGCTCCTCCAAAGAGCTGCTGCGCTTGCCCGGCCGCGGACGGCCAACACCCGCGGATGCCCGCGAGCTTTTCAGCGCTGTCCAGGCATGCAACCGCCTGCCCGAAGACATGATGCCCTCTGTGCGCGACCCGCAGAAGTCAACGCCGCGAATGACTAGGGAACAGAGGGATGCGGCAAAGGACATCCTGTCGCACATGAAGAGTGCCGTGAACGCGCGGGCAATAGAGCTCGATGTGCCGCATGATCTTCTCATCACTCCGGCACTCGTGCGGGAACTGGCAACGCGGGCTGCCCAGGGCGGCGAGCACCCGGCCGATGTCGATGCGGTCGAAGAGTTCCTCCGGGAGCGCAGTGCCCGCGAATGGCAGATTGCCGAGGCCGCACCGCTGCTGTGCCGTGTGATCGACGAGCACCGCGGCGTCCGCGTCTGAGGCCGACGGCTGCAAGCTCCTGCCGCGCGAGGGGTCAGCCTGTTGAGTCAGCGGGCTTCGCGCAGGTGCCGCTCGGCACCGGGAAGCATGCGCAGAATGTCTTCGACCATGTCCGATACATCCATGCCGGCGTAGGACAGGACTTCTTCGCGCGTTCCCTGCGGCAGGAATTCATCCGGCACACCGAGTTCGACAACTCCGGTGCGCGATCGGTCTTCGCGCAGCTCCTGGCGGATCTGCGATCCGATTCCGCCGATCTTGATGCCGTCCTCGATCACGGCGACAAGGCTGAACTCAGCGCCGCGTTCGATGACGGACTGCGGAACGGGCAGGACCCAGCGGGGGTCGACGACCATGGCGCCGATGCCGCGGGAGGCGAGTTCCTCACGCACGGCTAGGGCCCGGTCAGCAAGAGCGCCCACCGACACGATGAGGACGTCTTCGCCGCAGTCCTCGGGCACGTCGGCCAGCACGTCAACACCGTCTTCTGTGCGGCGCAGCGCTTCGAATTCACGGCCGACCTTGCCGCGTGAGAATCGCACGACGGTCGGGGCGTCCTCTACCTGGACGGCTTCGCGAAGCTCCTCAACCAGGCGTGTAGCGTCACGCGGGGCTGCCAGCTGCAGGCCAGGCACGATGCGCAGCATCGCCATGTCCCACACACCGTGGTGGCTTGCCCCGTCCGGGCCTGTCACGCCGGCGCGGTCAAGGACAAAGGTGACACCCTGTTTGTGAAGTGCGACGTCCATGAGCACCTGGTCGAAGGCACGGTTGAGGAAAGTCGCATACAGGCAGACCACGGGGTGCAGTCCCCCGTAGGAGAGACCGGCGGCCGAGGCGACGGCGTGCTGTTCGGCAATGCCGACGTCGAAAACACGGTCGGGGAATTCGTCTGCGAACTCCTTCAGGCCCACTGGCTGCAGCATGGCGGCGGTGATGGCCACGATGTCCTCACGTTTGCGGGCGATCTCCACGATTTCTTTGCCGAACACCTCGGTCCACGAGGTGCCGACTGTCGGCTTGGCCTTGCCCGTTGAGGGGTCAATGACGCCTACGGCGTGGAACTGGTCGGCATCGTCGTTGTAGGCCGGGGCGTAGCCGTGGCCCTTCTGGGTGAGCGCGTGCACGATGACGGGTCCGGCGTCGTACTGCTTGGCCAAGGTCAGTGCTCTCTGGAGCGCTTCGAGGTCGTGCCCGTCCACCGGGCCGATGTACTTGATGCCGAGTTCGTCGAACATGCCGGCCTGCGGTGACGGGGTCGTCACCATGTCCTTCAGACCCTTCTTCATGCCGTGCATGGCGGAGTAGGCGTACCGGCCGGGGATCCCGCCCTCCTGCAGGCGTTCTTTGCCCCAGGACAAGATCTTTTCGTAGCTCGACGAAGTGCGCAGAGAGTCGAGATGCGTGGCGAACCCGCCGACGGTCGGCGCGTAGGAGCGTCCGTTGTCGTTGACGACGATGACCATTTTGCGCGGCGGGGTCGATTCGTCCGCCGCAATCGTATTGAGCGCTTCCCATGCAAGACCGCCCGTCAGCGCGCCGTCGCCGATGACGGTGACGACGTGCCTGTCATTCTTGCCGCGCAGCTGGTTTGCCTTGGCAATTCCATCAGCCCACGACAGCGCAGCCGAGGCATGAGAGTTCTCGATGACGTCGTGTGGGCTTTCCTCCCGCGCGGGATAGCCGGACATCCCGCCCCACTGGCGCAGCGTGTCGAAGCCGGCGAGTCTGCCGGTGAGGAGCTTGTGGACGTAGGACTGGTGGCCCACATCGAACAGCACGGTGTCGCGCGGAGACTCGAACACGCGATGAATGGCCATGGTCAGTTCGACAACGCCGAGGTTGGGGCCCAAATGCCCGCCGACAGCAGAGACTTTCGAAATCAGTTCGTCGCGGATCTCTTTGGCCAGAACGTCACATTCTGCGTCGCTGAGTTCCCGCAGGTCATCGGGGCCGCTCAGCCCCTCAAGAAAAGTCACCGCGTGGTCCTCCAGTGCGTGTAGGTTTCAGCACTCCAGTCTAACTGTCTGCAGAAAAATGACAGAAACTGCCCACCAGCGCCTTTCAATGGTCGTAATCTGTCTCACATCCAAAAACCCGATTCGAAGTAGGTGCCCGTGAGCACATCACCATCATCCGCGAAAGCACGTCCTCAGAACAATGCGAAGACCCTCATCGGTACGAGCGTCGGAAACGCGCTTGAATGGTACGACTGGAACGTCTACGCCAGCTTCGCCGTGTACCTGTCCAGCCAGCTGTTCAACAGCGACAATCCGCAATCGGCGTTCCTTGAAACGATGGCGGTCTTCGCCGTCGGCTTCGTCGCCCGGCCTTTCGGCGGGGTTGTCTTCGGCTGGATCGGCGACCGAATCGGCCGCAAACACGCGCTCACCCTGTCAGTCATCGCCGCATCCGGCGGCTCACTGCTCATCGCAATCTGCCCCACCTATGAATCGGTGGGATGGCTGTCCTCGGCACTGCTCCTTGTGGCCCGACTCATTCAGGGGCTTGCCCACGGCGGTGAACTCCCAGCCGCACAGACCTACCTTGCCGAACAGGCACCTCGTGAGCACAGGGGCCTGTACTCCTCCAGCATCTACGTGTCCGGCACCTGCGGCCAGCTTGTCGGTCTGGCTCTCGGCCTGACGCTGCAGGCAACACTGTCACCGGAGGCCATGAGCGCATGGGGCTGGCGGATTCCGTTCGCCCTCGGCGCCGTGCTCGGACTTGTGGCGCTGTGGATCCGCCGCCACTTGGAAGAATCCGAAGTCTTCGAAGAGCAGCGCAGGAAAGCTCAGGAACAGCCGAAACCCGAACTGTCGAAGAACGTCTTCATCGAAGTGCTCAAGAACTGGCCCATCGGCCTGCGCGTCATCGGCATGACCGCCGGTCTGACCGTTTCGTACTACATCTGGTCGGTCACCATCGCATCGATTTCGCACACGTCGTTCGGCTTCACCGAACAGCAGGGCTTCATCGCCGGTCTGATCGGCAATATCGTTTTCTGCTTCGCACTTCCGGTATGGGGATGGCTGTCTGACAAATGGGGCCGCAAGCCCACGATGCTCATCGGCCTGGGCGGAAGCGCGCTTCTGTACTTCCCCGCCATCGCCGTCATCGCCACCGGTTCGTTCCCGCTGCTGGTCGCAGCTGTCTGCACGCAGCTGATCCTGCTGGCAGGATTCCTGTCGCACGCACCGGCCACCTACGCCGAAATGTTCCCCACGGCTCAGCGCACTGCCGGCTTCGGCATCCCCTACGCCGTGGCCATTGCAGCGTTCGGCGGCACCGCCGGCATGGTTCTCGCCGCCGTCGGCAACCCCTGGATCTTCGCCGGATACTCGGTGTTCCTGCTGGTCGTCTCCTGCATCACGATTTCCACCATGAAGGAAACCGCAGGCTCAGACCTCAGCCACTGATCAGGCCAGTATCCGAGCCAGGCCGCTTTCCAACATGGCGTCGAGTTCGGCCGGCTCCGTGTCGGGACTGTTGTTGTAGTCAAGGGCCAGCCCGTTGACGAGCGCGGTGACCAAGCGCGCCGCCAGCGAAAGATCAAGGTCCGCACGAAGCTCGCCGGACTCGACGGCAGAGGAAAAAGCCTCTTCCAGCTTTTCTCTGAAGCTGTCGAGCTCCCGGCGGTACAGCTCAGCCAGCCACGGCCGCGTTGACGCCGCGGCCCCAAAGGCAACCCACGCCAATGCGTCCTCCCTCTGCTCCGGGCCAATGGGCAGAAGCTCCCGCAGAGGACTGCGCTTTTCATTCGCGTCCCGGCCCGCAGCGAGGGCTCGCGCATCCTGTCGCTGCACAGAACGCTGGAATGCCGCCTGAAGCAGAAGCTGGCGACTGGGAAAGTGATACTGCACCGCGCCGGGGGACATCCCGGCTTCGGCCGCAGCTGAACGCACACTGACAACATCGAACCCGCGGTCGGCTATCACGGTGATCACCGCATCTGCGATAGCGGCCTGCGCATCGGTCAAAGAAGCAGATTCACTCACACCAGGAGTCTATCAATACACTTGTATTGGAATTGTGATACAAGTGTATTGTTCAGTTCAGCAAGATCATCTGGAGACCGCCCGTGGACCTGCTATCGCTCGTCGGCCTTGCACTCCTTGACAGCCTCAGCCTGGGAACGCTCGTCATTCCCGTTGCCCTCGCAATACGCCAGCAGCGAGTCGAGTTCAGACCGCAGGCACTGTACTTCCTCACCGTCTGCGGCGCCTATTTCACCCTCGGCATCGTGCTGCTGCTCGGCATGGACACTCTGCTTGAGGCGCTGACTAACATTCTGCGCACACCGCCGGCACTCTGGGCACGCCTCATCATCGGCATCGGGCTTGCAGCTTTCGGGATCTTTGCGAAGAACCCAAAGAAGCGCACCCCGGAGGAAATAGCAGACCAACCGGCACCGAAATCACTCTCAACGTGGGCCGTGATTGCACTGGGCTTGAGTGCGGCCGCGGCGGAGGCCGCCACAATGGTCCCGTACCTCGCAGCAATCGGAATCATGGGCAACATGGGGAACCCGTGGCCCGTTCGCCTGGCGATCTTGGCCGGGTACTGCTTCATCATGATCGTGCCGGCGCTCATCATTCTCACGGCGATCGCCATACTCGGCCCGCGCATCTTCCCCCGCGTTCGACGTCTGCTTGCAACTCTCGAGTACGAAGCAAAGGTCACGCTCCTGTGGATCGCTGCGATCATCGGCGTTCAATGGGCAATCACAGCCGCGGTGC
>CABTZE010000116.1 GCA_902489215.1 uncultured Brevibacterium sp. | reverse complement strand
GGGGAGTTTTTGTTGCTAAAGCGTGGGCGGGGGCAGAAAAGGGGGCCGAGGTGCCGAGCGGCTGGCTTACGTGGAGGGAAACTCCCGTTAGCCGGTTTCTGCGGCTTAGCCGTAGGGAAACTCCCGTTAGCCGGGATCTGCGCTTTAGCCGCCACTGCTAACGGGAGTTTTTGTTGCTAAAGCGTGGGCGGGGGCAGAAATGGGGCCGAGGTGCCGACTGGGCGGGGGGCAGAAATGGGGTCGAGGTGCCGGCCGGCTGACGGGCCGCCGCGCCGGGCCGCCGCGCCGGGCGCCCGTAGGGACGAGGCGCCGGCTGACTGAGGGGCAAACCCAGCCAATCCAGGCCTAAACCTCTACCGCCGCCGTCCCGCAATACTGTAAATTTGACTGAGTGCTGAACTATCGTTTTGAAACATTCCGTCCAGGTGTCGAAACTGACCCCGAAACCGGCAAGAAGAAAGTAGATGCGCGCACTGCCGCTTTCTTTGAGGCTGTGAACGCGGGTTTCCACGACAAGCGCGAAGACGAAGAAAAAGCTCTGCAGCGCTATGAGCGCAGCCACGCAGACGGTCGTATTTTCACTGGCGTGTACGCCCCTGAAACTCAGAAGCATGCACTCGGCACCGACGTGCCCGTCGCGACGTTCGTCCACTTCGAAGCCCCGATCAACGTCGGTGAGAACCGTCTGCAGAACGCGCACATGATTACGTGGGTGACTGTGCGTCCCACACACCGCCGCCGCGGTCTGCTGCGCACCATGATGACCAACAACCTCAAGAATGCGGCTGAGGCCGGCTTCCCGTTTGCTGCTCTGACGGCTACGGAGGGTGGCATCTACCGTCGCTATGGTTTCGGCACGGCTTCGTGGATGGGTTCGTTTGAAGTCGACACCAACCCCGGTTTCCGGTTGGCCGCGGAAGCTGATTCTCGCGTCGAAATGTGCGAAGCCGCCGTGCTCAAGGATCTCGCCCCCAGCATCTACGAACGCTTCATGCGCACAACCCCGGGTGCGGGCGGCCGCCAGCAGCGCTTCTGGGATGTTGCCGCGGGTAAGTACGATTTCGAGTCCGGCGGCCCCGACCCGGCCGCTCGAGCCGCCCTGCACTACGACGAAGACGGCGAACCGGACGGCTACGTCACCTACAAGTTCACCGGCTGGGACAAGCCCACCCCAACCATCCAGGTCCTCGACCTCATTGCGGTCTCCGACGCCGCCTACTCGTCCCTGTGGGCGTTCCTGGGGTCGATCGACCTGGTCGAGCGCGTCAAGTACGACGGCGCCCAGCCTTCGCCCCTGCCGTGGCTGCTGGAGAACCCTCGCCGCGTGCAGCAGAAGTCCCACTGGGACCTCCTGTGGCTGCGCATCCTTGACGTCAAAAAGGCACTTGAGGCCCGCCAGTGGCTGGTGCCGGGAAGTCTGACGCTCAAGGTCACGGACTCCCTGGGATACGCGGAGGGCACGTGGCGCATCGACTCCGATGGTGCCGACGCCACCGTCGAACAGGTCCCGGACGCCCAGCCTGACCTCGAGCTCGATGTCGCTGAGCTCGGCTCCATCTACTTGGGCGGCGCCGACCCGTCGCTGCTGACCCGCGCCGGCCGCATGACCGAGCGCACCCCGGGTGCCGCTGTGCGCGCCAGGCTCATGTTTTCGATGGCTCGGGCTCCGTACACCCCGTACGAATTCTGATCCGATAACCACATTCACGAGGCGCCGCTCACCACGGCGCCTCGTGTGCTGTTCGCCGGTGGTCGCCGGGTGGCGGTGCCCGGGACGAGGGTGGGATGCATCACCTCCCACAGGGATCCCTAAGATGTTGTCACGCACACACTTGTAGGGGGAATCGTGACGAAACCTGTTGTCCTTATTGCCGAAAAGCTCTCGGATGCGACCGTGAGCGAACTCGGCCCTGATTTTGAGGTCCGCTACTGCAATGGCGCTGACCGCACTGAGCTGCTGAACGCTCTGCCGGGTGCTTCGGCGGTGCTGATCCGCTCGGCCACACAGATGGACGAAGAGGCAATCGCAGCAGCCGCTGACCTGCGCGTCATTGCGCGTGCCGGTGTGGGTCTTGACAACGTGGACATCCCGGCGGCTACGAAGGCCGGTGTCATGGTGGTCAACGCGCCGACATCGAACATCACTTCGGCCGCGGAGCTGACAATGGCCCACATTCTGGGCGCCGCCCGCAACTACGGTGAAGGCAACCGTTCGCTCAAGGCCGGCGAATGGAAGCGCAGCGCTCTGACCGGTGCCGAACTGTTTGAGAAGACCCTCGGCATTGTGGGCCTGGGCCGCATCGGTGGTCTCGTAGCTGAGCGCGCACGTGCCTTCGGTATGAAGCTCATCGGCTACGACCCGTACATCACACAGGCCCGTGCCGGTCAGATGGGAGTTGAGGTTGTCAGCCTCGACGAACTTCTTGAGCGCTCCGACTTCATCACGGTGCACATGCCCAAGACTGAGGAAACCACCGGCATGATCGGCGCGGAGGCCTTCACGAAGACCAAGCCGGGCGTGCGCGTGGTCAACGTGGCCCGCGGTGGAATCATCGACGAAGAAGCTCTCGCGGACGCGATCCGCACCGGCAAGGTTGCCGCTGCAGGGATCGACGTGTGGACGGAAGAGCCCCCGGTCGACAACCCGCTGCTCGAACTTCCCCAGGTCAACGCAACCCCGCACTTGGGTGCATCAACGGCCGAGGCGCAGGAAAAGGCCGGCATTGCAGTCGCCCGGTCAGTGCGCCGCGCCATGGCGGGCGAACTCGTGCCGGATGCGGTCAACGTCGCCGGCGGTGCAATCCACGAAGACGTTCGCCCCGGAATCATCCTGGCCGAACGCCTTGGCCGTACACTCACGGCCCTCATCGACGAACCGCTCGCGCACCTGCGGGTGGAAGTCCACGGTGAAATCGGCGAACTCGATGTTTCCGTCCTCAAGCTCTCAGCGCTCAAGGGTGTTTTCACCGACATCGTGTCGACCCCGGTCACCTACGTCAACGCGCCAGTGCTTGCTGAAGAGCGCGGTGTGACGACCGAACTCGTCACGTCCACCGACTGTGAGCGCTACCGCAACATCACTTCGATCATCGCGACTACCGCCTCGGGCAAGCAGATGAGCGTTTCCGGTACTGTCACCGGCCCGAAGCTCATGCAGAAGCTCACGGAGGTCGGCGGCTACGACATCGAGATCCAGCTGTCAGACAACCTCGTGATCTTCCGCTACGAAGATCGTCCGGGTGTCATCGGCCAGCTGGGTCAGGCGCTGGGCCGTTCGAACATCAACATTGCAGGCATGCAGGTGGCACGCACCGACGCCGGTTCGGAAGCGGTGGCTGTAATTGACGTCGATTCTCCGGTGAGCGAAGAAATCGCCGAGGCGGTCGCAGGTGCCGTCGATGCTTCGGCCTTTGCAACCGTGAACCTGGGGGAGTGACTCAGCTTTTCCAGAGGCCGTAGGAATCGGCCAGGCTCGCGATTTTCTTAGCGCGGGCCATGCGGGGGAGGTACGAACCGTCGGTGATCCCATCGGCGTGTTCGGCCTCCTCCAGCATTTCGCGGGCCCATGCGCGGTCCTCTTCAGATGGTGCGAGGCCCTCGTTGACGTAGGGCACCTGGGCTTCGCTGAGTACGAGTTTGCCGGTCATGCCCATTTTCATGGTCCATGCGCAGTCCGAGCTGACGGTGGACTTGCCCGCACCGGGGGAGGACGGCCCGTCAATAGCGCCGGCCAGACCGCCGACGCGTGATGCGATGACAAGTCGAGAGCGCGCGTACGCCAGAGCGACCGGGTCGTCGCCGATGCCGGTGTCTTTGCGGAAGTCGTTGACACCGAAAGCCAGGCGGAAGGTGCCTGCAGCTGAAGCGATGCGGGTGGCGTTCTCCATCCCGAGGGCTGTTTCAATGAGTGCCAGGATCGGCATGCCCACGCCCGCGCGGATTGAGGTCAGGGTGACCTGTTCGGGCTCTTCTGTGTTCGGCAGCATGATGCCGCGCAGACCGGGCAGTCCGGACAGGGCGTCGAGGTCTTCTTCCCAGTGGTGGGTCCACGTGTTGTTCACGCGCACCCAGCCGACCATGCCGTTTTCCAAAGCGCTCACAACATTGGCACGCGCGGTGTCCTTCTGGTTGTCCGGCACTGCGGCTTCGAGGTCGAAGATGATCGAATCGGCGTCGCTCGTCTGTCCGGATGCGAACAGTTCGGGGTTAGACGCGTTGACGAAAAGCCAAGAGCGTGACAGCCGGGCGGGCAGTGCAAGGGCGCGCTTGTTGCGCAGCTGATCGGACATGTCACCCAGTCTATGAACATGTGAGGACCAAGGGGAGGGGCCGCTCAATATGTCCACAGATCAAGACGGGCGGCCGAATGTCGAGACGAGCGCGTACTGTGGATCACATGGATTTGAAGATTGCAGTCATGCCGGGTGACGGCATCGGCAAAGAGATTGTTCCCGTTGGACTCGATGTCTTGAACCGCGCCGTTGAAGTCGCCGGTGAAGACGTCAACATCACGACAAAGCAGTTCGACGCCTCCGCTGAGCGCTGGCACAAGACCGGTGAAACCCTTACGGATGACGAACTCGACGAGCTGCGCGGCTTCGACGCGATCTACTTCGGCGCCTGCGGTGACCCGTCGGTACCCTCGGGTGTGCTTGAGCGGGGCATCATCATCAAGATGCGCTTCGGCCTGGACCACGCGGTCAACCTCAGGCCCTCGCGGTTCTTTCCCGGCACCTCGTCCCCCTTGGCGAACCCGGGTGACATTGACTTCGTGGTTGTGCGCGAAGGAACGGAGGGCTCCTATACAGGTCAGGGCGGTTCACTGCGACAGGGCACACCTCACGAGGTGTCGAACGAGGTGTCGGTCAACACCTGGTTTGGTGTCGAGCGGACGGTGCGGTACGCCTTTGAGCTCGCTCAGAAGCGCTCGAAGAAGCTGACGTGGGTGCACAAGAACAATGTGATGGTGCACGCCGGTCATCTGTGGGGACGCGTGATTGACGCTGTCGCACCGGAGTTCCCGGACGTTGCGGTGAACTACGAACACGCCGACGCCAGCACGATGTACATGGTGAACGATCCCAGCCGCTACGACGTCATCGTCACGGACAACCTGTTCGGCGACATCCTGTCAGACCTGGCTGCAGCTGTCACCGGCGGCATCGGTCTGGCAGCATCTGGAAATCTCAACCTCGCGGGTACGGGACCGTCGCTGTTCGAGCCGATCCACGGTTCGGCACCGGACATTGCGGGCAACGGCATTGCAGACCCGACAGCGGCGATTCTGTCGGCAGCGCTTCTGGCTGAGAACAACGGCCTGGGCAAGGCTGCTGACGCGATTCGCTCGGCTGTCGAAGCTGATCTTGCCCAGCGTGGGGATGCGCAGCGTTCGACCGAGGAAGTCGGTGCGGCTATTCGCGATCGTTTGAGCTGATTCGCTCCTGAGTCCCACGAGGGGCCCGGCCATTGTGGCCGGGCCCCTTTTCTGTGGCGTAAAGGCGGTGCTGAAGCTTGCTGGAGGAAGGCCATGACGTAACTGAGGCCCAGCCGCAATGGCCGGGCCTCAGTTATTCGTGTGGGAGGTGTCAGGCAACTCCGTTGTAGCGGATAGGTTCGCCGACGTTCTGACTGATGAGTTCGTCCTTGGTGGCGTGGCGTGTGTTGGGGGCTTCCTTGCCGGTCTGTCCGCCGCCGTGTTCCAGCAGTTCGAACGACCCGTCCGGGTTCACTGCCTTGACCAGCACGATGTGGTCGGGGCCGGTGATTGCGTCACCGGGCTGGATGTCTTCCCATGCGATCGTGTGGGCGACGCCGTTGGGCACGAACGTGAAGGACGCCTCGCCGGGGCCGCCGGAGTTCCATGCGTAGGACACGAATCCGGAGCAGTCCCTGCGATAGTCGTCGAAGTAGTCCTGGCCCTGCGAGTAGTAGGGGGCCTTTGCCATGCGGTCTTCTGCGCGCTTGATGATTTCGTCACGGCTGATTCCCTGGCCGTCAGCCTGAGCGGGCGCGGCCTGAGCCTGTGCTGCGCCGGGGTTTTCTGCTGGGGCTGCCTGAGCGGCTCCTGCTGCTGCAAGGAGGCTGCCTGCGCCGATTGCTGCGGCAAGTGCGCCGTGGGTGAGGGTGCGTGTTAGATCTTTCTTGAGCATGTGACTCTCCATAATCTAGACGTCCTGGAAGACCTCCAGGCGTGTTTCACGCTAGGTGCGTTTGTTCGGCACGGGAATGGATCGGGCAGCAAATGAGCTGCTTTTTCATCGTCTTTTCAGCCTTGCGGAGCTTTCTTAAGTGCGCGACGAGTAACACCTGACCGCGGCTTTACCGTTCGACTTTTCAACGACGGTGCTCAGGCCGCGGCTTGGAACGCGGCACACAAATCTGCATACAAAAAGCGGCGGGGGGCCCCGGGGTTTTCCCCCGGCCCCCCCCCCTTTTTTTTGGGGG
>CABTZE010000115.1 GCA_902489215.1 uncultured Brevibacterium sp. | reverse complement strand
CCCGCAGAGCGGCTGTAACAACCCGCGCGGCGGGGGCTAATCCACCGGCCGCGCTTGTGTTTGCGGCGTCAGCCTGCGATGTGCGCGCGGACCTTCTCGACGAGTTCAGTGAACGCTCGCCCGCGGTGAGACACCGCGTTCTTCTCTTCCCGGCTGTACTCCGCCAGGGACCGTTCCTGACCTTCCGGGATGAAGATGGGGTCGTAGCCGAACCCGCCCGAACCGCGAGGTGCGCGGGCCAGCGTTCCCGGCAGGGCACCTCGGCAGACGATCTCGGTTCCGTCAGTGTCGACAAAAGCTGCGGCACACACAAAAGCGGCACCTCGGTCGGCGTCCTTGACATCGGCCAGCTGAGCCAACAGCAGCCGGTTGTTGGCGAGGTCATCGCCGTGAGCACCGCTCCAGCGGGCCGAGAAGATGCCCGGTGCCCCGCCCAGAATGCTGACGGTGAGACCGGAGTCGTCCGCAAAGGCGGGCATGCCGGCGTCAGCCGCGGCCGCGCGGGCTTTGATGAGGGCGTTCTCTTCGAACGTCGTGCCGTCTTCCACGGGGCTGGTGAGCCCCAGAGCGGATGACGTCACAACCGTCATGCCCGGCAGGGTGCGCGACAGGATTGCTTCGAGTTCAGCGCGCTTGCCTTCGTTGCCGGTGGCCAGAACGGCACGCTTGCCTTCGCCCCCGCTCATGCTTCGAGGGTTTCTTTCTGCAGGCGGGTCAGCTCGGCACAGCCGGTCGAAGCCAGGTCGAGCAGTGTGCCCAGTTCGGTGCGATCGAAGGGCTCACCTTCGGCGGTGCCCTGGATTTCAATGAACTTGCCGGAGCCTGTCATAACGACGTTCATGTCGGTTTCGGCCTGCGAGTCCTCTTCGTAGGGAAGGTCGAGGACCGGGGAGCCGTCGACGATTCCGACGGACACGGCCGCCAGCGAGTCTTTCAGCACCTGGGCGTTCTTGTTGATCCAGCCGAGTTCGCGACCCTTTTCGACTGCATCGTGCAGTGCGAGGTATGCCCCGGTGATCGCTGCCGTGCGGGTGCCACCATCGGCCTGGAGGACGTCGCAGTCCAGCTGAATGGTGTTTTCGCCCAGCTGCGCGGTGTCAACGACGGCACGCAGGCTTCGGCCGATGAGGCGGGAGATTTCGTGGGTACGGCCGCCGACTTTGCCGCGGACGGATTCACGGCTCGAACGGGTGTGGGTTGCGCGCGGCAGCATGGCGTATTCGCCGGTGACCCAGCCGGTGCCCTCGCCCTTGAGCCAGCGGGGCACACCTTCGGTCAGGGAGGCAGCACACAGCACGCGGGTGTTGCCGAACTCTACGAGCACGGAGCCTTCGGCGTGGTCGAGCCAGCCGCGCTGGAAGGAAACGGGTCGAAGCTGATCGGCCGTGCGGCCGTCAAAGCGGGTCATGACTGCTCCTCAATGTTGTTGTTCGGCGCTCGCATCTGCCGGTTTTTACGGCTGCTGCGCGCGGATTTCCCATGTGCGGTCGGGTACCGCAAGGTCGATTGTGCCGCTGTAGTGGCGTTCTGCCGCGGCGGTGACGGTGTCGCTGTTGGTCCAGGGTGCGATGTGTGTCAGGATCAGCCGCTTCGCACCGGCTTCCTGTGCTGTGCGGCCGGCGCGTTCGCCGTTGAGATGGATGCCGCGCACTGTGTCGCGGCCGTCTTCGAATGCGGCTTCGCACAGGAAGAGGTCGGCCACACGCGCGGCGGTGATCAGGTTGTCGCAGGCGTCGGAGTCGCCGGAGTAGGCAAGCACCGCCCCGTTGTATTCGATCCGCACGGCGTAGGCCTCGACCGGGTGGTGCACCAGGTGCGGGGTGATGGTCACAGGGCCGACCGTGAACGGCTGGCCGTCGCGCATGTCGGTGAAGTCGAATGCCTGTTCAAGACCGTCCGAGGCGGATTCGGCTGGGACGGGGCTTGCTCCGGGGTCCGTGTGGTGGGCTGCCGTGAGCCGTTCGCGGGTGCCGTCCGGACCGTACACCGCCAGGCGGTTGGGTGGGCCTCCGGCGTCAAGGAACCGCGGGTCGTAGCGGTGCATGACGTACAGTCCGGTGACGTCCAGGCAGTGGTCGGGGTGCAGGTGGCTGAGCACCACCGCGTCGATGTCGGTGTGGTTGATCCAGCGCTGCAGCGGCCCCAGTGCGCCCGAGCCCAGGTCCAGCACGATGTTCCACGTCCGCTCGGCTTCGATCTGCAGCAGATAGCAGCTGGCAGCCGCGTGGGGTCCAGGGTAGGAACCTGACGTGCCGATCGCAGTGAGTTTCATCATCGGCCGTCTCCGTCCAACTGGTTCATGAACAGTTCTGTGAAGCGCTCCTGCATCCAGGACAGGAAGTCGTAGATGGACAGCAGGGCGGCTTCGTTGTCGTCCAGGTTGTCGTCATTGTCGTAGAGCTGCTGCATGTCGTCTTCTGTGACGATGCCCAGCCGGCTGGTGATGACCAGGCGGACGTCGGTCAGCCCGATCATCCAGGCGTGCGCTTCGTCGCGGCCTATGTCGGCGGGGCTGGGGCGGCTGAGGGTGAAGAGGATGGGCTGCCGGGTCGCGATTTTGCCTTCGCGGATGTCGTTTTCGGTGTAGCGGCGGAATTCGGCGGAGGCTTCCGGGGTTTCCGGGGCGGCGTCCGGCAACAGCCGCAGAAGTGCCGGGTCGGTGGGACGTTCGCGGTCTTCTATGCCGACTATCTTTGCCAGCGGGTCATCGCTTTCGCTGTCGGACCGGCTGTCGAGCAGGGTGATGGTATCGCTGACAACACGGGCGATGATCGCCTTTTCTGTGCTGTCGAATTCCAGTTGGGCGAATTCCGAGGTGCCGGGCGAGATCTTCATGCTGCTCCCCCGGAGTCCATCTGGCGGCAGGAGGCCCACAGGCCGAAGCCGTGCATGGCTGCGGTATCTTTTTCCATTTCTTCGCGGGATCCCTGAGACACGATGGCTTTGCCTTCGCAGTGGACCTGCCGCATGAGTTCGGCGGCTTTTTCGCGGGAATACCCGAAGTAGGACCGGAATACGTATGTCACGTAGGACATGAGGTTGACCGGGTCGTTGAACACGATCGTCACCCACGGCAGAGCAGGATCGGTCTGGACGTCGGAGAGGACGTCCGGTTCTGCTACGGGCATGGCGGTGGTGCTCACAGCTCTCAACTGTATTGCACGGAATGCAAAAAGACCCGCCGTGCGGTCCGATATGCTCGCTAGTATGCGTGAACTCACAACGCCGGACGGACCTTCGACCGCTCTCCTCACCGATCATTACGAACTGACGATGCTGCAGGCTGCTTTGGATGCCGGCACTGCGGATACTCCGTGTTTATTTGAGATGTTTGGGCGCAGACTTCCCGCGGGCCGCCGCTACGGCGTGGTCGCCGGCACCGGCCGCCTGTTGGAAGGGCTGAGCCGTTTCCGGTTCGGGGATGCTGAGCTGTGCTTTCTGCGCGAGACGGGTGTTGTGTCCGAGGACGCTCTGGACTGGCTGGCGGATTATCGGTTCTCAGGCACGATCCGCGGCTACCGGGAAGGCGATGTCTACTTCCCCGGTTCACCTCTGCTCATTGTCGAGGCTTCGTTTGCCGAAGCTGTCATTCTGGAGACGCTTGCTCTGTCGGTGTACAACTACGACAGTGCTGTCGCCGCTGCGGCTTCGCGCATGAGCGGTGCCGCCCGGGGTCGGCCGCTGGCGGAAATGGGTTCGCGGCGCACGAATGAAAGCAGCGCTGTTGCTGCAGCTCGCGCGGCTGTTGTCGCTGGTTTTTCTTCTACCTCGAATCTCGAGGCGGGGCGCCGGTATGGTCTGCGCACGATCGGCACCTCGGCACATTCCTTCACTCTTCTGCACCCGAGCGAAGAGGACGCGTTCCGTGCGCAGATCAATTCCCTCGGCGCTGACACGACTGTCCTGTTGGACACCTATGACGTTGACGCTGCACTCGAAACTGCAGTCCGCATTGCCGGGTCGAATCTCGGCGGTGTGCGCTTGGATTCGGGCGACTTGGGCATTCAGGCGGCCGAGGTGCGCGAAAAGCTTGATGCGCTGGGAGCACACAACACGACGATCACGGTGACGAGCGACCTCGACGAGTACGCCATAGCCGCGTTGGCTTCCGCCCCGGTGGACTCCTACGGTGTCGGCACGCGTCTGGTGACCGGTTCCGGTGCGCCGTCCGCGAACCTCGTCTACAAGCTCACTGCTCGACAGGATGATGAGGGCACCTGGCATGCGGTTGCGAAAAAGGCTGCCGGCAAGGGCTCTCACGGTGGCCTCAAGACCGCCCGACGCGTACTGTCCGGCGGCACCGCCACACAGGAGGCAATCGGTGTTCCCCACCTGCCCGATGGCGTAGGCGAGGGACGGGGTCTGCAGGTGGACTTTGTTGTCGATGGGGAAATCGACGACAGCCACATCGGACCCGAGGCGGTTGTCCGGGCTCAGGAAATGCACCGGGCCGCTATTGCGGAGCTGCCGCGTTCAGCTCGCCGCCTGCAGGACGGCGACCCGACGATCCCCACGATCTTCTACGACGCCTAAGCGGCGACCCGGGTAATCAGCGGCGACTATTTTCTGCCGACGAACCAGCGCTGCAGGGTGTTGATGCGGTCGAGGATCTGTTCGCGGCTGGCCTGAGCGACCGCTGGCCCCCCGCAGGCTCTGCGCAGTTCCAGGTGAATAGAACCGTGCGGTTTACCTGTGCGGCGCGCCCACGCTCCGACCATGGACTGCAGCTTGCTGCGGTCTTCTTTCAGAGCACGGTGCTGCAGCTCTGCGGCTTCCGCTTGCGGCTGCGGTGGGGCGGCCTGGCCGCTGCTGCCGCGTCGTTTGACCTGTTCGGCCTGCCTGGCGCGCAGGAGTTCGGCCACCTGGTCGGGTTCCAGCAGACCCGGCAGACCGATGAAGTCGAGTTCGTCCTCTGAGCCGACGGCACCTCCGGCACCGAATTCGCCGCCGTCGAACAGAACCTTGTCGAAGGACGCCTGTGACTCCAGAGCCTCGTAGGCTCCTTCGTCCAACGACGATGACGCATTTTCGTTCCTGTTGGCCTGATCCAGCGCTTCGTCGTCGAGCAGGTGCTCATCGTCTTCGACGTCTTCGCGTCTGATATCGAGCGCGTGGTCGCGTTCGACCTCCAGCGAGTTTGCCAGCGCCAGCAGGATCGGCACGGACGGCAGGAAGATGGAGGCTGTTTCGCCGCGTTTGCGTGCGCGAACAAAACGGCCGATGGCCTGTGCGAAGAACAGCGGGGTCGCCGATGATGTCGCGTAGACGCCCACTGCCAGGCGCGGCACGTCGACGCCTTCTGACACCATGCGCACCGCAACCATCCACCGGCGGTCGGAGTCTTGGAATTCATCGATCCGGTCGCTGGCGCCGGCTTCGTCCGACAGGACGACGGTGACCTCTTCGCCGGTGATCTGCTTGAGCTGTTTTGCGTAGGCGCGGGCGGTGCTCTGGTCGGTTGCGATGACAAGGCCGCCGGCGTCAGGGACCGTGCGCCGCACTTCACTCAGTCGCAGGTCGGCTGCTTTGAGGACGGCGGGGATCCATTCGCCCTTGGGGTCCAGCGCGGTTCGCCACGCTTGAGCGTGAATGTCCTTTGTCGCGTCGGCTCCCAGGAGGGTTTCCATGACGTCGCCGGTTTTGGTCTTCCAACGCATATTGCCCGAATAGGTCATGAAGATGACCGGGCGGACCACGCCGTCTTCCAAGGCCCGGGAATACCCGTAGGAGTAGTCAGCTTGCGAGGTGCGGATGCCCTCGTCATCGGGTTCGTAGACGACGAACGGAATTGCAGCGGTGTCTGAGCGGAAGGGAGTACCTGTCAGCGACAGTCGCCTGCGGGCGGGGCTGAAGGCCTCGCGGATGGCGTCGCCCCAGGACAGTGCGTCACCGGCGTGGTGGACCTCATCGAGGATCACGAGGGTGCGTGCGCGGGCCGTCCTATTGTGGTGCAGGACGGGTTTTGCGGCCACCTGCGCGTAGGTGACTGCAACGCCGTGGAATCCGGGGGCAGTTGAGCCGTCGCTGTTCTTAAAGCGCGGGTCGAGTTTGATGCCGACGCGGCCGGCTGCATCGGCCCACTGCACTTTAAGGTGCTCTGTGGGCGCGACAACGGTGACGCGGTCAACTTTGCGCTGAGCCAGCAGTTCGGCGGCCAGGCGCAATGCGAAGGTGGTTTTACCTGCCCCTGGTGTTGCGACGGCGAGGAAGTCTCGCGGTTCGGTGGTGAAGTACTGTTCGAGGGCTTCAGCCTGCCAGGCACGAAGTTTGCCGGCTGTACCCCACGCGGCGCGTTCGGGATAAGCCGGAGGCAGATGCTCTGCTGCCGAGGTGCCCGGAACTCTTCCGGGTGCGTTCACTGGTCGCCGGGCTCCTGGGGGCCTTCGGGCATGGATTCGTAGATCTCTCGGCAGGCCGGGCATACGGGGAACTTCTGGGGGTCGCGGGAAGGAACCCACACTTTGCCGCACAGGGCGACGATGGGCGTTCCGTTGACCATTGCCTCCATGAT
>CABTZE010000114.1 GCA_902489215.1 uncultured Brevibacterium sp. | reverse complement strand
CGAAGCTGACGATGAGGAGCTTGGCTGCCGTTGTCAGCTCACCCGGGTGGGATGTCAGCTCGATGGCGCACCACGTGGGAGTCCTATCAGGCAGGCCGCGACGACGCCGCGGCAACAGAATGGGACATCCTGCTGGACATTGATGCGCTCGCGGCAGAAGAGAACACCGAATGGGTTTTCCGTGGAGCACGCCTGCGCCGCAGCGACTACGCTCGCGCACTCATTGCCTTAAGCCCCGACGGGGGCGATGCGGTTGCCCACCGCGAATTCGATTTGCCCAGCAAGTCCTTTGTTGAGGACGGCTTCGACATCCCCGCAGCAAAGGGCTCAGCCAGCTGGGTCGACGACGACACACTTGCGCTGACCACCGACTTCGGCGAAGACTCCATGACCGAATCGTCCTATCCGGCCACAGCCCGCATCCTCAAGCGCGGCCACAGTCTGGACGAGGCCCAGCAGATCGGCGAAGTCGACCGCAACCACATCCTCGCCGCTGTTGGCGTTGACCACACGCCAGGCTGGGAGCGCATGGTGTTCGTCGACGTCATTGACTTCTACCGCTCCCGCCTGTGGGTGCGCCCACTCGATGCCGGCAGCGACTACACCGCTGGATGGCAGCTGATCGACGTGCCCGATGACGTCGTTGTCGACATCGACCGGGACCTCCTTCTGCTGCGCCCCCGCACCGACTGGGCCGGCGCAACCTCAAACGGCACTGAATTCCACGTGCCCGCCGGAGCGCTCGCCGCAGTCAAGCTCGACGAATTCCTTGCCGGGGCCGCCCCGCGGGTGATCTTCGAACCGACTGCTTCAACCTCCCTGCAGGGCTGGGCCGTTACACAGGACTTCCTGGTGCTTTCACTCATGGAGCACGTGCAGTCCACCCTGCGCGCACTCCGCCTGGACGACTTCAGCGACGTCCCCGCACCGGCAGCGCCGGCCAACCACGTCATCGGCATCGGTGCCGTCGACGCAGACGACCCCGCCGTCGGCAACGACGTGTGGCTGACCATCAGCGGCTTCACAACACCCACAACACTGGCACGAGGTGAACTCGGCTCAACTGCCGAACCTCAGGTTGTGCGCACCTCACCGGCACGGTTCGACGCGGAGAACCTCGAAGTCACCCAGCACTTTGCAACATCCGACGACGGCACGCGCATCCCGTACTTCCAAGTGGCTCCGCGCGAGCTCGTGCTCGACGGGCAGAACCCCGTCTTCCTCGACGGCTACGGCGGTTTCGAAGTCTCCCGCACCCCCGGCTACGCCGTCATCAGCGGCATCGCGTGGCTCAATCAGACAACCGACGGCACCGGTGCGCTTCCCGCAGGCCGCAGCGGTGTGTACGTCCTTGCCAACATCCGCGGCGGCGGTGAATACGGCCCCGCCTGGCACGAAGCCGCCCGGCGCGAAAACAAACAGTGCTCCTACGAAGACTTCGCAGCAGTCGCCCGCGACCTCATCGACAGGGGAGTGGGCAGTGCCGACACAATCGGCGCCTCGGGAGGTTCCAACGGAGGCCTGCTGGTGGGCAACATGCTCACCCAGTACCCGGAGCTTTTCGGCGCGATCAGCTGCGGCGTGCCGCTGCTGGACATGCTGCGCTACACCGAACTGTCCGCCGGGGCATCCTGGGCAGCCGAATACGGGGATCCCGCAACTGACGACTGGGACTTCATCCAGCACTTCAGCCCCTACCACCTGCTGGATGCAGCACCGCGGAACGAGTATCCGCCGGTGCTGTTCTGGACAGCCACCTCGGACGACCGAGTAGGGCCGGTACAAGCCCGCAAAATGGCCGCGAAGATGCAGGCCAAAGAAATCCCCGACGTGTGGTTCTTCGAAGACACACAGGGCGGGCACTCGGCAGCATCCGACAACAAGCAGATCGCAGCTGTCCGCGCACTGACCTACCGGTTCATGTGGCGGGCACTGACAGGAGAGGACCGCAATGACTGAGGCACGGCCGAAAACAGAAGCACGCACGTTCCAGACACAGCGCAAAGTTCCCGGCGGCAAACTCGTCATCGTCGACGGCACGGTTGACGACGGCCTGGCCCGCGACGTTGTCATCTCCGGTGACTTCTTCCTCGAACCCGAAGAAGCCTTCGCCACTCTGGGTCCGGCACTGGAAGGCGTCAGCCTGCGCGACTCCAAAGCCGATATCGCCGCCCGACTCGACGCAGCCTTCGACACCGTGTACCGCGAACTGGTCGAGGCCGGCGAAGATCCGCTGCGGCCCGACCTTCAGGGTGTGACCACTTACGACATCGCGTGGGCACTCAAACGCGGTATGGCCGGAGCCACCGAGTTCTACGACCACGAATGGGAAATCATCCACGATAAGGTCCGCCCGACCCGTGAAAACGTGGCGCTTGACGAGGTTCTGCTGCGCGAAGTCGCCGCAGGCCGCCGCGGCCCGACAGTGCGGTTCTGGGAATGGGAGGACAAGGCCGCCGTCATCGGATCGTTCCAGTCCTTCCAAAACGAAATCGACGCCGTGGGCGCACAGCGCCACGGGGTCGAGGTGGTGCGCAGGATTTCCGGCGGCGGCGCCATGTTCATGGAAGGTGGGAACTGTGTGACGTTCTCGCTGTATGCACCCCTGTCGCTGGTCGCGGGGCTCGACTACGAGGAGTCGTATAAGTTCCTCGACCAGTGGGTTCTCAAGGCACTGTCCACTATGGGCGTCAGCGCGTTCTACGAACCCATCAACGACATCACGTCCGATAAGGGCAAAATCGGCGGAGCCGCACAGAAGCGCCTAGCAGCCGGCGGGGGAGTCATCCTCCACCACGACACCATGAGCTACGACATCGACGCAGACAAAATGCTCGAAGTGCTGCGCGTGGGCAAAGCCAAAATCTCCGACAAGGGCATCCGCTCGGCCAAGAAACGGGTCGACCCGCTGCGCAGCCAGACGGGTATGCCGCGCGAAGAGGTCATTGACACGATGATCGACGCGTTTCGGAAGACCACCGGTGCTGAGCTTGGCGAAGTCACGCCTGACGAGGTGGAACGCGCCCGCGCTCTGGTCGCCGAGAAATTCGGGACTGAAGAATGGACTCACAGGGTTCCGTAACCTTGTCGTCACATTGGGGTGACTCACGCTTCACACGCGTGGGCCATGGTGCAGGCATGTCTGCACACACCCTCGACTGCGAACTTCAGAACCTCAGCGCTCGCCAGCGCGGTGCGGGTGCCATGTACCCGCCAGAACTTCTGGCCGATGCCGCATGGACCAATCCGTTCGCCTTCGCCGCTGTCGTTGACGACGTCGATGTTGTCCTGGAGCGCGCCGAGGACTACCGCATTGCAGGCCGTTCCGACCGCAGCATTGGTGCCCGTGCGTTCAGCAAACTGCCCGTGCGCGCTCGTTTGATTGAACGCCAGAAGCGCGCATTTGCGAACTTCGCGCAGACAGCGGAAGAAGAGCGGAAAGCCGACTCCACCTCGGCCTCGTCACGGGAGGAAGCCGGCCAGCCGGCACGCGTTGCCAGCAGCCAGGTGGTGCGCGGACAGCTCGAAGTGATTCTGGACTGCGGCGGCGCTCTCATGCGCGTGTGCTCCGTTGCAGCCGACGGTCAGCGGCCCGTGCAGGGCGCGCCTGCCACGGTGTGGGTCATCAACCCCGAACTGACGATCGTCAACATCCAGTCGCACTGACGGCAGCTGCGCTGAGCAGAAGCACACTCGGCGGTGTGCTGGGAGCTTTCGGCGGGCGTGCGCGCTGGGCACGCTGACCTCCTGTTGTCGCAGTCAGTGGCCTCGCCTAGGATCTGATCAGACAATCGACGTCAGACAGCAAACGCATACAGAGGAGTGCCCGTGCGCCAGGTCGAACCCCGCGTAGAGCTCATTGCGCGCCCGAACATCGACTGGGAAGCCATGACCGGCTACCTCGAAGAGGTCGGCGGAACCGCATGGTCGGACCGTGTTCACCCGCAGGAATCACCTGACGGCGAAGATCTTCTCGAGTTTGCCGGCCGCATGTGCTATCGATCCTGGGAACCCGGCCTCAACCCGAACGTTTCGCGTGTGCGCACTGATTCGGCTCAGTACCTGGGCAATGTCATCGGGTCTCAGCACGGCTCGGTTCTCGAGCACGCCAACTACACGTTCATCTTCCACAACGTGTCGCGCGTGTTCACCCACGAACTCATCCGCCACCGCGCAGGTGCCGCTTACTCGCAGGAATCTCTGCGCTACGTGCGCCTGGAAGACATCCCCTTCTGGTTCCCCGACTGGGCACGTGAAGACGCCGAACTCATGGATCGCAGCCTCGCCCTGCTGGACCAGCTGGAAGAACACCAGCGGTGGATGGCCGAACACTTCGAACTCGACGAAGAAGGCCAGAACTTCACCCACAAAAAGCACATGACCAGCTTTATGCGCCGCTTCGCCCCGGAGGGCCTGGCCACCGGGATCGTGTTCACCGCCAATCTGCGCACACTGCGCCACGTCATCGAAATGCGCACCGCGAAGGGCGCAGAAGAGGAAATCCGCCTGATCTTCGATAAGGTCGGGCAGATCATGCGCGAAGAAGCACCGGCCATTTTCGCCGACTACACCGTAGAAGACGGAGAATGGATTCCCGGCACTCGCAAAGCCTGAATCGGCGTAAAGTCTGGACGAACGAAGAGCCCGAGCAAGGAGGCTCCCATGGCTATTCTCTACAACGTAGAACTGTCACCCGGCAAGCTCGAACTCATCGAAGAGTGGTTGCCGAAGCAGCCGTGGGCGAAGGTTGAGTCCGGCACCACGCTGAGCCGTGTTTCCTCCTTCCGTTTTGACGACCCCGCCGGCGAGGTGGGAGTCGAGTTCCACCTCGTGAAGGCTGTGGATGGTGACGACACCGTTTACCAAGTGCCGCTGACCTACCGGGGCGCACCGCTGGCGGGAGCCGAGCAACACCTCGTGACCGAAATGGACCACCCCAAGCTCGGCCACCGCTGGGTGTATGACGGTGCGGCCGACCCCGTGTGCGTGCTCGAGACCCTGCGCGCGATCGTCACCGGCGGGCGTTCTGTCGACGAGTTCTGGCAGACAGACACCGGCCTTGAGAAGAACACGGACGTAGCGGAGGCCTGGGGCACCTCGGAACCTAACCTGACAATCGCCGACCTCCCAGAAGGGGAAGAAACGGACCGGGTGCAGGTCAAGGTCGAAACCGTCGGCGATCTCACGCTGGCAGTTTTCGGCGAAGTGAAGCTCGGCTTCCTCCGGGTTCTGTCGCCTGTCGCAGTCGATGCTCTCGGGGCTCCCACGGGTCAGCTGCAGGTTAAGGTCGGCGCGGATGAGTACGTTTCCGCGCGCCTGCTGGCATAAGCTATTCAGCCTGCCGTTAGAATCACGACACCGGCAGGAAAGGATTTCAGCGTGATCGAATGCAAAGTGTTCGCAGACAAAGCTGCGGCCAGTGTGTGGGCAGCCAGCCAGATCTGCGACATGATTCGCGACAACCCCACGGCCAATCTGGGAGTTGCAACAGGGTCGAGCCCCGCTGATGTCTACGCCGAAATCGCCCGGCAGGTGCACGCAGACAGCATTGACGTCACTCGTCTGCGCGCTTTCGCGCTTGACGAATACCTCGGTTTGGACACCACACACCCGCAGAGCTACCACTACTTCATCGACGAACACGTCACCAAGCAGATCGGGCTCGCGCCCCAGAACGTTCGAGTGCCGTTTGCAGAGGGCCACTCGAGGGGCGACGTCATTGACGACTACGACGCCGAAATCGCTGAGGCCGGTGGCATTGACCTGCAGATCCTCGGCATAGGGTCCAACGGGCACATCGCCTTCAACGAGCCAGGAACACCTTTTGACTCCGTGACCCACGTCGAGCCTCTCACCCAATCGACGCGAGCAGACAACAGGCGCTTCTTCGACTACACCGCCGAAGTTCCCATCCTGTCTGTCACCCAGGGCATTGGAACCATCATGAATGCCCGCCGGATCATCCTGCTGGCCTTCGGTGAAAACAAAGCCGAAGCGGTTCGTGACTCGGTTCGCGGTCCTGTCACAGAGGACGTTCCCGCATCGGTTCTGCAGAACCACCCGAACGTCGTGTTCGCCCTTGACGAGGCCGCCGCAAGCCTTCTTTGAGGGGTGCTGCACGGGTCGCGAGACTGGCCGATAACCGCTGACCGGCACGGGTGAGTAATGTCACCGAAAGCGCTATGAAGGTGGCTTCTTGGTGTGATCCCGACTAGTGTGGCCCAAATACGCAAGCATCGATAAGGAGAAACATGCTCGCAATTATTCTGTGGATCCTCGCAGCCATCCTGGTCATTTCCGGCATCTTCGCACTGTTCCGCGGCCAGATGCTGTGGGGCATCGTGCTGATCGTTGTCGGCCTGCTGGTCGGCCCCGGTGGTGTCAGCATCTTCGGATGACTTCCCGCGGTCGGTTAGTCGAGACCGCGAAAGGGGGCACCGGCTTAGAACGGCCCCCTTTTTTTTCACTGCCCGCGCACTTTTTGTTGGGGGGGGGAAGAGGAGGGGGGGGGGGGGG
>CABTZE010000113.1 GCA_902489215.1 uncultured Brevibacterium sp. | reverse complement strand
GGCCCACGCGCCTGACCAGCCTCATCCGCGATGAACAGCACCGGCAGGATGCTGGCCGCCGTGCCCGCTCAATTGCCGAAAAGGCCCGTGAACTGCGGATTGAACGCAGCTTTTCTGCCGCCTACCTGGCCATTGGCGCTGTGCGCTTTTCGCAGCGTCTGTCCGGTTCGGGGCAGCAGGTGCACGCGCCTCTGGTTTTGCGTCGCGTTGATATCCGCCCGGTTGGTCGGCGTGAAGATGACATTGAACTGACTCTTGACGACACGATCTCGATCAACCCTGCTTTTGTTGCGTTCTTGCGCTCGGAGCTGGGCATTGATGTCGATGTCGATGAATGGCTCGCATCCACTGGCGGTCCCCGCCGCTTTGATGCTCGTCCGGTGCTTGAGCGGGTACGTGAAGCGACCGTCGACTATCCCGGTCTGACCGCCGAGTACAGCCTGTTCGTGTCGACCTTCGCGAATGTGGCATCGGGTGTTGGCTCTGCTGACATTCCGCAGGATCACCCGATTCTGGCCCGCATGGCCCAGGCTGTTCTCGATGCTGAAAAGGCTGAAAGCGACGAGGCCTCCAACAACTCTGATTCTGCCGCAGAGGCCGCTGGCGCCTCAGACGATGGCTCCTCCAAGAACGACACGGTTCCGCTGCTCAGCGGTGGCGTCACCCCCGATGGTTCGAGCGATGAAGACGAAGGCCGCACGCGGACCGTTGACACCGCCTCGAGCCCGGACACCCTCATTGCGTCCCTGAGCGCCTCCGCCTCTGCTGGAGCGCAGGACGTCGGCATTGCCGGCCAGCGAGGAGTCGAAGGTTCGACAGCAGCTGCGGAAACCTCGTCTTCGGAAGCTGACGAGGCGCCGCTCACCACAGGCGCGGATTCCGCGGCTGCCGCTGCCGGTGGGGAAGGGGCCGTGAAGCCCGGCCCGGCTGAGCAAAGCCCAGCCGACCCCAGCGAAACTGAGGACAGCCGGCGCGGTGCCGCGCGGCGGCTGGCCATTCGTCCCCTGGAAGACCGCGACCCGCGCGATGAGTTCCTGGCGCTCGATGTTGACGGCGATCAGCAGGCGGTTGTCAACGCGATCATGGAGCGCTCGAGCGCGGCGGTTGACACTCCCGCCGGCACGGGTGCTACGCAGGTGGCGGTTGCCGCTGCGACGAGTTTGGCGTTTGCCGGTCGGCCCAGTCTGTTCGTGGCGAATGACTCCGACACGCTCGATGACTATCGGGATCGTTTCGCGTCCGCCGGGCTGGCGGGCTTTGTGGTGGACGCGCGTCGCAGTCGTGCGGCGGTGAAGAAGCAGCTGATCGCCATGATTTCGCAGGCGGAAAAAGCTGCGAAACCGGAGATCGACGATCTTGTTTCGCGTCTGCGCAAGCAGCGTAAGAAGCTGACGAAGCACGCGAAGTCCCTGCATGAACCGCGCCGGCCGTGGGGCATTTCGGTGTACTCGACGATGGAGCACCTGGCGGATCTGACTTCTGCTGAGAACAGCCCGCGCACCGAAGTGCGTCTGCCGGTGGGCGTTATGCGCATGTCGCAGGCGCAGCGCTCCGAGCTGCGCGGCCAGTTGGTGCAGTTGGCGCAGCTGGGCGAATTTACGCTGGGTGTTGAAGACACCGTGTGGTTTGGTGCGCGCTTCGACACGGCCGCGCAGGCAGAAAAGGCGCGCGTCACGGCCGAGCGCTGTGTTGACGCACTGCCGAAGCTCACCCGGATGATGCGCACGGCATTGGAAGAATCCGGTGTGACCGCGGGCTGGACGATGGCCGAATGGGCCGACAGCCTGGCTCTGCTGCGTTCGATTGACAGCAGCATGCGCACGTTCCTGCCGGAGGCCTACCGCGAAGACCTCGATCTGCTGATCGATGCGACCGGTTCTGTTGAGTACCGCCGCGATCACAACGTTGACATGGGCGTTTTTGAGCGCGGCAAGCTCAAGCGCCACGCTCGTTCCCTTGTGCGCAGCGGACTGGCTGACGTCGACGTGCACGAAGAACTCAAGGCGATGCGGGCTCAGCTTCAGCAGACTGAGCGGATCACCGGGCGGGCCAACGTTCCCAGTCTGCCGTCGAACCTGGGTGAAGTGTCGGATCTGTTTGACCGGGTGGCCGCGGACCTTGATGCTCTTGCCCCCATCCTGGCGGACACCCCTGACGGGGGAGACCTCGATGCGATGCACATCGGGGAACTCGAAGCGCGCCTGGCCGCCATGGCTGATGACCGTGCCGCCCTGAGCGACCTGCCGCGCCGCACTGGCCTGCGCCGTGACCTCGAAGCTGCGGGGCTGCGCGAACTGCTGTACGACCTGCGAAGCCGCCGCGTGCGCCCGGAGGACGTCGGCAGTGAATTCGATCTGGCCTACTGGGCGACGGTTCTGCAGCAGATGGCGGCAGCTGACCCGCAGGTCGGCGAACACGACGGTGATGCCCTGCACCGCTTGGCCGCTGATTTCCGTCGCACGGATGCGGCGTTTGTGTCCGCTGGAGCATCGCGCCTGCAGTATGCGCGTGCTGAAGCCTGGCAGCGCGCAATTGCGGACTACCCAGAAGAAGCGGCCCTGCTGCGGGCCGAGCTGCTGGGCGAGGGGCTGAACCTCAGTCGCCTGGCCGCCCGCGCCCCGCACGTCCTGTTGGCCTTGGCGCCGGTGTGGATGATGAGCCCGGTGAGCGTCCCCGACACCTTTGGTGAGGCCCTCGCCCCGGTACCGGAAAAGGACCGGGTCGGCGGCACCTCGGGTGCGGAAAACAAGGCAGAAGAACGAGGTGCCGAAGGCACCTCGGGAACTGCTGAGGGTGCGGAAGAAGAGACCAGCCCGGCAGACGGCGCCAGCCCGGCAGATAAGACTTTCGAAGACGAGTTCTCCGGCGAGTTCGGCACGGACCCGGCTCTAGTGGAGCGGGCCCTGTTCGACACCGTGATCATCGGCGACGCCGCGCGGGTGTCGGTGCCGGAAGCGCTCGTGCCGATCGCCCTGGCCAAGCACACACTGGCACTGGGCGATGACAAGCTGCTGGGTCCGACGGAGTTCTCGGTGGCAGCACAGCGGCGGACGGGAACGCAGCCCGAATCGGCGGGTGTCAGCGTGTTCGAGGCACTCACTCCCGTGGTGCCCCGGCTGCGTCTGCACACGAATCACAGGGTGGTTCCGCAGGAGATCGCGGGGCTGCTCAACGATGTCATCTACGACGACAAGCTCGTGTCCCTGCCGATTGCGGATGCGGGTGCGCCCACGGGTCTTGCGTTCATTCACGTGGACGGGGGAGAGGGCAGCCCGGATTCGGCTACCGGCCAGGTGGAAAGCCCCGATGTTGAGGTCGCCGAGGTGGTGCGTCTTGTTTTCGAGCACGCTCGCACCAGTCCAGAGCAGACGCTGGGCGTTATTGCGCTCACCCCGTGGCATGCGCGCAGGATTGCGCTCGCGGTTGCCCGCCAGATTCCGCGCTATCCGGAGCTCAAGGGGTTCTTCTCGGATGAGGGTGATGAGCCGTTCGTCATCACGGATGCTTACCGCGCGCAGACGCTTTCGCGTGATGCGGTGATCTTCACCGTCGGCTGGGGCCGCACTCTGGCCGGCCGGATGCTGTACAGCTTCGGTGAGCTTGCGCAGCCGGGCGGGCAGAAGGTGCTCGCTGCGGCGGTCACGCCGGCCAAGCAGCGGTTGACGGTTGTTTCGTGCCTCCACCCGGATGAGTTTGACCGGTCCAGGTTGCGCCACGGTTCGGCGCTGTTGCCGGTGCTGTTTGAAGCGGCTCGGTCGGGTTCATCGTTCATTGAGAAGTCGCAGGACGAACGCGGACATTCACCGCTGATGGCTGATCTTTCTGCACGTCTGCACGCTAAGGGCCTGGAGCCCGTTGACAACTACGGCGGACTGGATCTTGCGGTGCCGCTTGTTTCGCAGGCTGGTTCGCGCATGGTCCTGGCTGTTGAGGCCGACGGGCTGGACTACACAACCTCGCCTTCGCTGCGTGAGCGTGAGCGCCTGCGCCCGCTGAGCTTCGCTCGCCGAGGCTGGACGTTCCTGCGTGTGTGGTCGACTGACGCGTTCATTGACCCGCAGGGCCAGACCGACCGGATCTACCAGGCGTGGGCTGATATTGCTGCGGAAGAAGACCCGGAAGCTCTGCAAAGGGCTGAATCATCGGCTGAGGTTGCGGGTGAGGCTGGTTCTGGTGAGGCTGGGGGTCCGGCCAGCGCCGGCGGTCGAGGTGCCGAGGCGAACTCCGGTAAGCCCGGTTCCGCTGACGGGCACTCGGGCGAGGCAGCCTCTTCTGCCGACAAGTTGGAGGCTTCCGCGGCTCAGGCGCAGACACCAACCGAGCAGGCGGCGTCGCTGAGCGCATCGCCCGAAGCGGCAGTTGAAGACCAGGTGATGCCGGCGTATGACACGGGTCTGCTGCGTGATGCCGATCTGATTGATGCTGGTCTGCGTGAAGGCGATGCCGCTGGCGAAGAAGACGCTGATGAAGAATCTGAGTCCGGCAGGAACGCTGGGGCGGGCAGCGCAGACGCTGCTGACCGGGACTGAGTGTGAGTCGTGGCTGAAGGGTCTTCAGGGGAGTCGCACGCAGGAGGTGAAGACGCCAGCAGTGCGGCACCTCGTGCGGAAACGATCCGAGGTGAAGCGTCCAGCCCTGAGACACCTCGTGCGGAGTCAGCCGCTGGCGCGGCGGAGCGCGGCGAGCCCCAGCACGGTGGCTCACCTCGTGGCGAGGCAAAGCGCAGCACAGTGACCCGCAGCGCCGCTGACGAGGCCAGACTTCAGGCTCGCATTGCCGCGGCAAAGGCTGCGTACTTGCGCACTGTGCGCAATGAGTCGGGGCAGAGTGCTGGCGGGTCGAATGACGACAGGCTGTTGGCCGACCGGCCACCGCACTGGGCCCCAAAATCGCGCTGACGATCCCCTTGTTTGTTGCTGAATCAGCAGAGCAGCGCGGGACCTTGCTTGCGCACACCCGGTAGCCGGTATCTGCGGCTTAGCCGTAAATACTCCCGTTAGCCGCGGCGAGACTCCCTTTAGCCGGATTCTGCGGCTTAGCCGTAACTGCTAAGGCGTGGATTTGCTGCTAAAGCGTGGGGTGGGTGTTGGGAAGCTGCTGCAGGCGGGGCACGAGGTGGGCGTCCGGGTCTGGCTGGGATGGCACCTCGTGGTTTTGGGTGTGGAGGCAGGGTAAAACTTCCGTTGGCAACGAATCCACCCGGTAACAGGGATCTGCGGCTTAGCCGTAAATACTCCCTTTAGCCGGAATCTGCGCTTTAGCCGTAAATACTCCCGTTAGCCGCGGCGAGACTCCCTTTAGCCGGATCCTGCGGCTTAGCCGCAACTGCTAAAGCGTGGATTTGTTGCTAAAGCGTGAGGCGGGGTGGGATGCAGCCTCGACATATCATTGCGAACACAGAAAAAGCTGATGCCCCGAGCATGTCGCTCGGGGCATCAGCATGTGAGTCAGGATGTCAGCGCAATTCGCTGTTCCTAAACCTCAGCGGCGGGAGCCTCAGTGACGGGGCGAGTCGCTCGAACCGTCGTCAAAGTTCACGTTGTTGCCTTCTTCGGTGGCGTCGCCGGCAAGCGAACGGCCAGCGAGCAGGTCGCGAATCTCAGCAAGCAGTTCTTCCTGCGTGGGCGGAACGTCTTCTTCTTCGAGTTCGCCGGTGTTGCGCAGGCTGTTGAGCTTGTTCATCGGGACGATGATGACGAAGTAGACGATCGCCGCAACAATGAGGAAGTTGATGGCCGCGGTGATAACAGCACCGAAGTCCATGAACGTAGCCTTGTTGCCGGAGACGATTTCGAAGCCGAGGCCCTCCATGTCCGGCGGGCCTGCAACGGCCAGCAGCGGCTGGATCAGCTTGGTCGAGATTGCTTCGACAATTGCGGTGAACGCAGCACCGACGATGACAGCGGTTGCCAGTTCAACAACATTGCCGCGCAGAATAAAGTCGCGGAAACCTTTCAGCATTGTTTTCCCTTTCGCAGTCCTGGTTTCTGAACAGGACACTGCTCGAGACAGATACTCTTTAATTTTAGGCTGAAAATCGGGCGAGTTTACAGGGTTTCATCCCTTCGCCGCGTGTAATCTGTCACAAGAACAGCGCTTTTTGTGACCCTCGTCCTGTTTAGGTGGGCAAGCAGGGGCGTATGCGGCAGCGAAAGGGTGCTCACCGCCAACCCCACAGGGCCCCGCTGACACCGCAGGCCCCGTCACCAACCGGTCATTGCACGATTGCGAAACTCAGCATGTCCGGTGGGATCGTCGCAAGCCGTCCGGCTTCGTCCGGTGTGACAGCCAAAGTCAGGATTAGTTTGCCGTCATCAAAAGCGCCACCAGACGGACGAGACACCCCCGTAACCACGGCTGATTGCACAACTGCGGAATCGTTCTTCGCAAGATCCTTCGCACTTGAACTACCAGCACCGTCGCCGTTCTTCGCGCTGTTTTCGTCCGAGGCGCCGCCCTCTGCACCTGCATCCGCAGCGGCCACTGCGCCGAACCCTGCAGCTCCACCGAAGCCATCACCCTGCGCTGAATAGATGCGCACTTTGCTGCCGGTCTGGATAATCGAAGCCGCCGCGGGATCCGCTG
>CABTZE010000112.1 GCA_902489215.1 uncultured Brevibacterium sp. | reverse complement strand
TCGACGACGATCTCTTGGACGTTCTTGTGGGCCTCATCAGCTGCACGGCCCTGGTGGCCCGTGCCGCCGGCGGCAGTGAAGGCCTCCTCGAACTGCTGCAGCAGCTCCGGAAGGTTCGCCATGACGTGGGCCTTGGTTGCCGAACCGGCATCGCGCAGGGCCTCCCAGTCCGGCATCTCATTGATGCGGAGGTTCCGCTTGTGACGGATGGTTCCCGTCGCGTTGGTCAGGGAGGCGCGCAGCTGCGCGTTGGTCAGTTCGTGTTCAGCCACTTCCGGAAACGGAGTGGCTTCCGTGAGGAAGCCCTTGCCCGGAGGCGGGACGGACGGAATGCCGAGGAATGTCTGAGTCATCGCAGGGCACCTCCTGTAACCAGGCTGCGGTCGAGAACGAGCGGATTGTCCTTTGTTGACGCGAGGATGCGGGCCATGTGCACGGTTGCGGGAGTTTCGCCCATAGCCGGCATGAGCTCCTCTTGGCGCTGCAGGCCGCCGCCGATGTGCATGAGGCAGCTGGCGTCACCGCCGGAGCACACGGACGCGCCGGTTGAAACGAGGGCTTCGACCTTGTCCTGCAACATGGCGGAGGACACCTGGGGGTTCTTCACCGAGAACGTGCCGCCGAAACCACAGCAGGAGTCCTGGTTCTGCGGCGCGACGACGGTGGCGCCCTCCACGGTTGAAAGCAGGCGCTCCTGACGGTCACCCAAACGCAGCAGGCGCATGCCGTGGCATGACGGGTGGTAGGCGATGGTGTGTGGGAAGTAGGAGCCGAGATCTTCACCCGAGTTCTTCACTCCGGCCACATCCGTGAGGAACTGCGCGAGCTCAAGAGTGCGGCCCGCAATGTCTTCGGCGCGAGACTTCAGCGAATCGTCGTTCTGTGATTCGGCGATCATGCCGTGCTGGTGGCCCAGCGAAGCGACGCAGGAACCCGACGGGGCGACCGCCCAATCCCATTCTTCTGCTTCAAATGCTTCGACGTGGTTCTTCACGACCGGGTAGGCCTGGGCGAAAGCACCGGAGTTGATGTGCATCTGCCCGCAGCACGCCTGCTTGCGGGGAAAGATCACGGTGTGGCCCAAACGTTCCAGGATTGCGACGGTTGCTTTCGCCGTTTCCGGGTACATCGCGTCCACAATGCACGTGGCGAACAGGGCAATCCGCATGGCTGCTCCTCTCGTGTTCGGCAATGCCGGGGACGGCACTGCTCACAGTTTCAGACTAGCGGAATCACAGCGCCAGCACTTGGCGTGAAGCGCGTGATCTGCGATGCAGGGCAACAGCGGTCAGAAGAAGCGCCAAGCCGACCGCGTTGAGGCCGATGCCGACAACAGCGGGGGACCGCAAGCCGTACCCAGCGGCCAGAACAATCCCGCCGAGCCAGGCACCGGCCGCATTTGCAGTGTTGAATGCGGCGTGGTTCATCGCGGCCGACAGGTTCGGCGCGTCCTGTGAATCGCGCAGAAGCCGCATCTGCAGGGCGGTGACGAAGACGGACCCGGAGATTCCCAGTGTGAACACGCACAGGAAAAGCATCACGGGAAGGTGAGCCGTGAAGGCGAAGACAACCAGGGAAGACCCCATGAGAGATGCCCCGGTGATGGCGCCTCGTTCGATAGAGGCATCAGCCAAAGGCCCCGCAACCATCTGGCCGACCGTCATGCCTGCCCCGTATGTCACAAGGATCCACGGCACGGCCGAACCGGGAAGGTGCGCCAGATCCGTGACAACAGGCGCGATGTAGGTGTAGACGGCGAACATGCCGCCGAATCCGACTGCTCCGGCAAGCAGGGTGAGGATGACCTGCGGGTTCGCCAGAGAGCGCACCTCACCCCGGACTGACGGCGGGACCGTAGGCTGCACCGCGGGGACGATGACGAGGATCGCCACGACGGTGACTGCGCCAATCGCGGCAATCAGCAGATAGGCGATCCTCCAGTCGAGGTGAGAGCCGACGGCGGTTGCAGCGGGAACACCGAGGATTGCGGCCACGGTCAGACCCAGGCCGACAGCGGCCATGGCCCGGGCGCGTTTGCCCTCGTGGACGATTCCGGCAGCGGCGACCGCGGCAAGGCCGAAGTACGCCCCGTGCGGCAGACCCGTGAAGAAGCGGGCGGCCAGCAGGATCGGCATTGTGGGAGCCGCCGCG
Source organism: uncultured Brevibacterium sp. (assembly GCA_902489215.1). Lineage (GTDB taxonomy): Bacteria > Actinomycetota > Actinomycetes > Actinomycetales > Brevibacteriaceae > Brevibacterium. The sequence continues at coordinate 4,588 of CABTZE010000112.1, read as the reverse complement.
ACTGCGACATTGCCGAGCGTGAAGATGCCGGCCAGAACGACCAGCAGCATTTTGCGGTTGAGCTTCGCCCCGAGAGCAGTGATGATCGGGGCGCCGATGACAACACCGAGCGCGTACAGGGTGACAGCGGAACCAGCGTGGGTGATCGACGTCGAAAACGCTTCCGCGATGTTCGGAAGCAGGCCCATCGTGGCGAATTCCGTAGTCCCTATGCCGAAGGTTCCGACCGCCAGAGCGGTGATGGCTGCGATGCTTCTTCCACGCGAGTGCTGCTGGGGCATGGTGGATATTATGGCTCAGTGCCGAACTCTGCTGAAAACCCACTGCTGCCGCCGACTTTTCCCGCTCCAGTGCGCCACCGCTGGTACGAAAACATCCTGGGATTCATCACCGGCAGCTACCTGACGTCCATCGGCCTGGCCATTCTGCACTCAGCTCAGGCCGTTACGGGTGGGACAGCTGGTCTGGCGCTGCTCGTCAGCTATGTTGTCGACCTGCCGATCGGTGTGCTTTTCCCGCTGGTCAATCTGCCGTTCTTCGCACTGGCCATCTGGAAGAAGGGGTGGGGATTCACCCTGCGGACCCTTCTGGCAGTGTCGGTCGTGGGTGTGCTGGCTGATTTCAACGAGGCGATGCTTGGCCTTCACGACCTCCCGATTCTCTATGGGGTGCCCACCGGCAGTGTGATTGCGGGTGTCGGCATTCTCATCCTGTTCCGCCACGGAGCATCCCTGGGCGGATTCAACATTCTGGCGCTCATCCTGCAGGAGCGGGCGGGTCTCAACGCCGGTTCGGTGCTCATGGCGCTCGATGCCGTCATCGTGCTGGCGTCGTTCTTCGTCAGCCCGTGGCAGACGGTGCTGGTCTCCGTCATCGGCGTTGTTGTGCTCAACATAGTGCTCGCCGTCAACCACAAGCCCGGCCGCTACACCGGATACTGACACGGCGGCAGGCTCGCAGGCTGCCGACCGCTCAGGCGGCGATTGCGCGGAACACTGCTGCTGACGCTGCGGCCAGCAGAGCGCTGGCGGGCATGCCCATAAGCCAGACTGATATCACGAACACCAGGGTGCGCAGACGATTCCGACTGCGCCAGGCGAACCTGCTGTGCGATGAGGCCAGCCCCGCGCCGATGTTGGTGCCGACCACGAGGAAGCTCATGGAGATCGGCACGCGGAGAACGAACGCCGCCAAATAGGACAGCACGGCAGCAACCATGGTCGAGGTGCCGGTCCCGACCGGATCGAGGGTCGACAGGCGCCTTGAGACGGTGTCGGCAACACGCCATCCGGACAGGAGCGTGCCGCCGGCAATAGCCAGGGCGCTCAGCACGATGATGATCCACAGCACGTAGCCCGGCAGCTGGTTCATGCTGGTGTCGCCGCGCGAAGAGAGCCACGCGGCAATGAAGACGGCGCCGATTTTCTGCGCGTCCTGCGAACCGTGGGCGACAGACAGGGCGGCTGTTCCCACGGCTGTACCCTGACGGAACGCTCGGTAGACGGGCTTCGGTGAACGGTTGAGCAGAAACGGCACCAGCAGGGTGAGCGCAAGCCACGCAATGAAAAGCGCGGCAATCGGACTGATGGCCAGACGGAACAGTGAATCCGTGACCAGGTCCGTGTTGAGCGGCTGAGCGCCGTAGACGAAACCGGCTCCCAGCAGACCGCCGAAAAGACAGTGCGTGGCTGAAACCGGGACCGCAAGAAAATACGTCGAGGTGTTGATGACCAGGGCGGCGAACAGTCCCGGAATCAGGATGAGCAGAAGATCGTGCCCCAAGGTGTCAACGGTGAGCAGGTGACCCGTCAGCGCCAGAAGGAGCCCCTGCCCCAGCAGCGCACCGATGAAGTTGAATACCGCACACATGAGGAGAGCTTGGCGGGGGCGCAGCGTGCGCGTGGCCACCGCGTTGCCCACCTGCACACCGGCATCGTGGAAGCCGTTGGAAACACCGAACGCTAAGCACAGAAGGCCGGCGGCCAGAAGCAGAGGGTCCACGGTCAGGATTCCGTCAGAGCAATCTCTGCCACGATGCGGCCGACCTCCTGAAAGGCCTCGCACGTGTCCCGGAACGTCAGGCTCAGTTGGATTGCGGCACTGAGGTAAACGGATCCCTTGCGCGAAGCCGGAACGGTATCCGACAGCTGCTGGCGCAGAGCCAGCGCGCGCTTAGACAGCGTGTGCACCGATGCCGTGTACTCCCACTGGTCGAATTTGGCCGGGAGCCGCTGCGTCATGCGCTTGGTGTTGTCCGCGTAGTTCGACAACAGCGCAAGCATTTCCAGTGCGCCCGCTGGGAGCTCTTCAAAAGCAGATGATGTCAGGGCGAAGCCCACCGAGCGCAGTTCGTAGCAGCAGTCGCGCATAGCGGCGGCCAGCCGGTACAGCAGCGCGCGGTCGATCGGCGTGAGATAGGACTCGCGCAGAGCGCGCGTCAGCGCATCGAAGTGATCGTCGGCGTTGCCCGCGATGATTTCGAGCTGTGCTTGTGCTTCGCGACGATGTGGGGCGTCAATGCCGGAAAGTTCAGCCAGGACGAGGTTGGCTTCCTGCATGGCGGAAGACAGTTGGGCGAGCAGATCAAAGAAAACTGCGCTCGCGGCCTTTCGGGGCATGTCCTGTCCTCGTCTATTCAACACATAGGGGGTGGTGTCGGGCCGAGTGCGCCTCTCGGCGGAAGGCCGCTCGAAGCGGCAAATGTTGGAGCCCGGGGCATCTGGCGGCCCGACACCGGTGCTCCGAAGAGCACACCTCCACTGTAAGCGACCCAGCGGAGCGAAGACCAGCTGTGCGGAGCCGCTAAACCAAACGTCCGCGGCGGAACTCTTCGGCACAGGCGCGCAGGTCATCGCTCATCTGCGCAAATGACCGCAGGCCAGAGTTGTCGGCATCGTCAGCGGCCCGTCCGCGGGTGACAATCGCAACAAAAGCCGCGGCACGTTCGAGCGCGATTGCGAAGTCCCCGCGAAACGCTCCGCGCATAATGTCGTCGACAACATCGGCCAGCTCATCGGGCGTGGGCATGGGAGGGGCACCCGCGATCGCCTCGGCCACCGCGGAACCCCCACCGGCAAGACCGGTGCGATACCAGCGGGAGGCTTCGGCACCTCGGCGGCGGATCCAGGTGCGCAGCACGTACAGGCGCCACAGCGCGCCCGGCAGGGAAACCGCGGGGGACCGCGCCCACAGCTGCGCAATCTGTTCCAGGCCGTGCTCGTCAGCCAAGCGGACAAAGCGCTCGGTGCTGGCAGAATCCCGGGTGCGGGAGGGATCGGTGATCACCATGCCCGCAAGTTCGTGAGCAAGCTCAGACTGCTCGGCCGGGCCGGGGCGCAAATCGGTGCCATCGAGGTTGGGGCGGCGCACGGGACGGTGAAACCGACGTTCGGAGCTCATGGATTCCAGTCTAAGGAGCCGCACAGAACCGCCTACTACAGTGGTGTTCGTGTCTAAGACAAGTAAAGCGCTCAAGGGCGCACAGAAGGCCGCGGGCTTTGCCGTGCGCCGCGACGGAACTCTCCAGCCGGCCGTTGAGGTTTCGCTGAGCAAACTGCTGAGCGTGCAGCGGCCCATGGTGCTGGCCTATCTGCGGACCATGCGCCGGCGCAATCCGGACGCATCCCCGCAGGAACTGGCCGACATCATCGGCAAGCACTACCGGAACGTGGCCATGGGTTCCGGAGCTGCCGTCGGCGCTGTTGCTGTTTTCCCGGGTTTGGGCACGACTGCCGCGCTCGGAGTCTCAGCCGCTGAAACCGCCGGGTTCCTCGAAGCCTCCGCACTCTACGCGCAGGCCATGGCGGAACTGCACGGCATGACGATTGTCGACCGTCCCCGCGCCAACGCCTTGGTTCTGGGCCTCATGCTGGGCAAGGCCGGCCGCAAGCTGGTTCGCCAGTTCTCCGAAGACGCCGGGGTCGCCGGCCAGACGAACGTTGAGCGCACCGGACGGGCGTGGGCGTCGATGGTCACGCAGTCCATCCCGTCGAACCTCCTGAACTCACTCATCAAGAAAATGCGCGACGAGATGATCAAGCGCTACAGCACGAAGACGATCGGCTCGACCATCGGACGGATTCTGCCGTTCGGCCTGGGCGCTGCCGTCGGCATTATGGTCAACCGCTCAATGGCGAACGTCGTCATCAAGAGCGCTTCCACTGCTTTCGGCGCCATGCCGGATGATTTCATCGCCGAAACCGATCCGCGGATCACAAGCCTGCGAAAAGACCGCAAAACCCTGAGCTCCCTGAAGAAGCTGGGTGCGCTCGTGGGGCGCCGTAAGAAGTCTGACGATGGCTCCGGTGACTCGGCCGATTCTGCTGCTTCAGGTGAGCTCAGCATGGTCGATGACATTGCCGAGCTTGAGACTTCGGGCGGCGATGCTGCCAGCAGTGAGGCTGACGCTGTGGGCGCCGCATCTGGCTCTGCCGCGTCTGGCACTGCCGATGACGGGCCTCGCACACATCGAGGCTGACGGTCCGCGCACACATCGCGGCTGAACCCAACTTCAGCGCTGACTTCGGCGCGGGCACTTCGGCATGCCGCCAGGCCAAGCCAGATTTGCGCTTTAATGCAGTTTCACGCG
>CABTZE010000111.1 GCA_902489215.1 uncultured Brevibacterium sp. | reverse complement strand
TGGAAGCGGAACTTCTTGGAGTAGGCGTGCTTCGACAGTTCCGAAATGAACGCGAACGAGTACTGGTCGAGCACCTCTTTTTCATAGTAGTGGTGTTCGACGAGGTAGTTGAGCTTCTCTTCCAGGTCGTGGAAGAAGACAGTGTTGTTGTTGACGTGCTGGAGGAAGAACTGACGCGCGGCCTGCTTGTCGCGCTCAAACTGAATGCGACCGTCCTTGTCGTACAGATTGAGCATGGCGTTGAGCGCGTGGTAGTCGAGGTCGGTTTCCTCGCGGATGATGGCCTCTAGATCGCGTTCTGCGGCTGTTGTTGACACAGCTTTTCCAATCCTTCTTTCACTTTTTCGACGTCCTCCTGCGTTCCGAACATTTCGAAGTTGTAGAGGACGGGCACTTTGGTCTTCTCTGCCACCGTGTACGCCGCGCGGCAGAAGTTGTTGCCGAAGTTCGTGTTTCCGGAGCCGATCACTCCGACGATCTTGTCGCGGTTTTCTTTGACATTGAGGAATTTGATCACCTGACGAGGTGTGGAGCCGGCGTTGCGGCCTGCTCCGTAGGTCGGGGTGATGAGGACGAAAGGTTCACTGACCAGCGGGGTATCGTCCTTCGTCAGAAGGGGCAGCCGCACGGCGGGCAGCCCCAGCTTTTCTACGAACCGGTGGGTGTATTCAGAACCACTGGAGTAGTAGACGATCAGCATTGTCAGACCGCTGCAGCCCCCGCACCGCCGGCGGCGAGGGTGGCGATCTTGTCGGGGCGGAAGCCCGACCAGTGGTCGTTGTCCGTCACAACGACGGGAGCCTGCATGTAGCCCATGGCCTTGACGACGTCGAGCGCGCCGGGGTCCTGGCTGAGGTCAACCGACCGGTACTCCAGACCGCGAGCGTCCAGGGCGCGGAACGTTGCTGTGCACTGGACGCAGGAGGGCTTGGTGTAGACGGTGATCATGCGAGTCTCCTTCGAGGTGACGAGGGTTTTCCAGGCCGCTCGACTCTCCATGCCGGGCAGACGAGCAACCACAAGATGTTGTGTTCGGGTACGAGACTACGCCTATATCTCGTGTTACACCAGTGTAATTCGCGGCGGTTTGCGCAGTGTTAACAGGGGGCAAACTGATTGCCGTCCACACATGTGAACAATGCGAATCACATCGATGTGATCTCGCTTCCGCGAGCTGTCGCGGAACACGCCGCACCCACCAAACTTTTCACCCCGGCTCTGTCCACAGGCCCTCCACCGGTTTTGGCCTCTGTCCACAGGCAAAAAATTCTTTCAGTTGGATCTGTCACATCCGGTCAGTCAGACTCCGTTCACGCAGCTGCAATGCCACGTGCACCAAACGCAGCTGTTCGGGGTCGTGCAGATCCCGCCCCAGAAGGTCGCCCAGCTTCTTCATGTGTGCGCGCACAGTATGCCGGTGCAGCCCGAGTTCAGCCGCCACGGGCTCACCCGTCTGTCCGAGGCGCGCGGCAGTTCGCAGCGTGACCATCCACGCCCGAGGCGCTGTCGCCAAAGGCCCCAGCACCCGGTCAGCGAAACGAGCCGCCGCCGCCGGATCGACCGCCCCCAACAGTCCCGCGAGTTCCGACTGCGGGTCTGCCCCACCGAACCATCCGGCCGCAGTGTGCGCGGCTGATTCGAGATCCACCTCGGCGTCTTCACGCATTTCCGCACCTGCCAGGAGTGCAATCCTGAGCACCTGCGGATAGGACCGCGGCCCGCACAGAACTGCCGCCGCCTCAGAATCCCCCGCTACCCCGGCGGCCCCTGGCAGCCAACCCACCAGCCACAGCACTCGGTCTGCAGGCACCTGCCCCAAGCACACGAGGCGGAGCTCCCCTTCTTCTTCCGCTCCGGTCAGGTGCCAAGCGGCACGCCGCTCGGGAAGGCTGGCCTGCGGATTGAGAACCGCGGAAGCATCCTGAGGCTCGGTGCCGCTGAGACTGATGTGCAGAAGGGCCGCAGTCGTGGTGAGAACAAGACTGCGAGCGCGCGAACTGAAGGAGCGCGCGCCCTCCTGTCCGCCTCGAACGGCAAGCCAGGCCAGTGGAGCAGCACCCACCGGGTACAGAACAAGATCCGGCAGGCCCGTCGTCTGCAGACCGGCAGAAGCGGACAGGGCCGCCCGCACGGCCGTCGCTGCGGCCTCGGCCACAGCGGCCGCCGCCAGACCACCCGCAATGACGCCCCCGGCCGGATTGAGCACGGCGACTTCGTCACCGAGCCGTGAACGCAGCGACTCGATCGCCCTTTCCATCCCGGGGCCGGCCAGCAGACCCGCAATGGACCGCTGTGCGGAAGCAACCGCGTGGAGTTCACGAGCGTATTCGGCTTCGCGAAGACTGGTGAAGGCGTCGACAACATCAACAAAGGCAGTGCGCTGGGGAACGCCGAACAGCACGAGACCTTCCTTTTTGGCCGCCGCGACAACAGTCGGCGGAACCTCACTGTGGGGCAGCCCCTCCCCCAGACCGATACCCAGGGCCACCGCGCCGCCGCAGCGCACCCGCGCCGCATAATCGGCACTGGCAGCGGGGTCAGCCAGGTCAACGAGCGCGCCGACGGTCAAAAGAACTTCCCCACCGCGCAGCCACGAATCAATACTCGGAACTTCAGAGGCGTGGACGATCCGCACTGACTGCGAACGCGCGCCCTCCGGTTCGCAGTGCACTTCGAGGCTGAGCGCCTGACTGTCGAGCAGCTCCCCCAGAACAACCACGAGTGTCCTCCGTTCTGCTGTATGGAGGCGTTCAGCGGCATACCTCGACGCCCCTTATATACACAGTGGACTATATACGTGCTGAATTCGCCACTATGGACATATCGTGGCGCGGCTCACGCTTTTAGCCTTAGGGAACATCCCCAGCTACAAGGAGGAACACGTGAGCGACAACCAGCCCCTGGGCCCCGCCGACTACAGCCTGACCCCGCGCTTTGCAGGCCCGCCGACCTTCGGCCTGCTGCCGCGCGTCGACGAAGTCGAAGCACAGCGCCCCGGCCAGCCGATCGACGTCAAGATCATCGGCATCCCCTTCGACGCCGGTGTCAGCTACCGCAGCGGCACCCGGTTCGGCCCCTCCCACATCCGCCAGTCCTCCAAACTGCTGCGCCCCTACAACCAGGCCACCGACGTTCACCCGTTCTCCTGGCAGCAGGTTGCCGACTGCGGCGACCTGGGCGTGAACCCCTTCAACATCGAAGAGGCCGTCGCCGCCGTTGAAGCCAACGCGGACGAAGCCCGCAAGGACGGCGCGAAGCTGCTCACCCTGGGCGGGGACCACACGCTGGCCCTGCCCAACATCCGCTCGCTGTACAAAACCCACGGCAAGATCGCGGTGCTGCACTTCGACGCACACCTCGACACGTGGGACACCTACATGGGCGCGCCCTACACCCACGGAACACCGTTCCGCCGCGCATCAGAAGAAGGCCTGCTCGACCTCGAGCGCTGCATGCACGTGGGCATCCGCGGACCCCTGTACGGCAAGAAGGACCTCGAAGACGACTCCGTGCTCGGCTTCCAGATTCTGCGCTCCGACGACTACCAGTTCCAGCCGCTGCAGGACATCGTCACCCGCATCCGCAAGCGCCTGGGAGACGCACCCGTCTACATTTCCGTCGACATCGACGTGCTCGACCCCGCAGCCGCACCCGGCACCGGCACCCCCGAAGCCGGAGGCATGACAAGCCGCGAACTGCTCAACTCCATCCGCGGCCTCCAGGGGCTCAACGTCGTCGGCGCTGAAATCGTCGAAGTCGCCCCCGCCTACGACCACGCCGAAATCACCGGCCTGGCCGCAGCACAGGTCGGCTACGAACTGCTCTCCCTGTGGGCCGCCCAGAAGAAGGGCGCCGAGGGCCCCACCGGTTTCGCCGCCGACAACCTCGGCTGACCCACTCCCCTCCCGCACGCTGACCCACACGGCAGCAGCGGGAGGGGAGCTCCACCTCGTACCCCCATCCCCCGTCCATCCCCAAAAACCGCCAAGGAGCACACGTGACCAGCATCAACGAGCGCTTGGGGCGCGTTGACGACGCCCACCGCAACGGCGGCCTGGCCGTCATCGCCGCTCTGGCCGTCCACGGCGTCGACACCGTGTTCGGCATCCCCGGAACCCACAACCTCGAGTTCTACCGCCACCTGGAGACCTTCGGCATCCGCGCCATCACACCCCGCCACGAACAGGGCGCAGGCTACGGCGCGGACGGCTACTACATGCTCAGCGGCAAACCCGGTGTTGTCATCACAACCTCCGGACCGGGACTGACGAACGTCATCACGGCAGCCGCGACTGCCTACGCGGAATCCCGCCCCATGCTCATCCTGTCGCCCGGTGTGCCCAACGGGCTTGAGCGCGCGGACGTCGGCCTGCTGCACGAAACAAAGGCCACCGCGGAAGCAATTGACAACCTGCTGGTCGGCTCCAAGCGCACCCGCACCGCAGAAGGTGCCGCAGCCGCTGTTTCTGAAGCCTTCGCCCGGTTCAATTCGGAACGGCCCGGGCCTATCCACATCGAGGTGCCGCTCGATGTTCTCGAAGGCCCCTGGCACGGAACCGCCGAGGTGCCGCGCACCATCCAGCCGACACAGCCGGCTGACGCTGTTGTCGCCGACGCCGCGCAGGCGCTGACTGCCGCTGAGCGTCCGCTCATCATCGCCGGCGGCGGTGCTCGTCGCATGGCAGGGCAGTTGACCGCGCTGGCTGAAAAGCTCGACGCACCGCTTGTCACCACAGCAAACGGCAAGGGCGCAATCGATGAATCGCACCCGCTGGCACTCGGCGCGAGCGTGCGCTTCCCCTCGGTGCAGAAGGAATCGCAGACCGCGGACGTGCTGCTGGTGATCGGCTCTGAGCTTGCCGATTCGGACCTGTGGGGCGGACGGATCGGTGCGCGCGGCGTGAACTCGTGGGACCACCTGGGGTGCCCGCCCGAACAGCCGGCAGACCAGCCTGCCCAGACGGTCATCCGCTGCGACATCGACCCCGACCAGCTGCACAAGAACCTGCCCGGTGACATCCTCGTCCCGTCCGACAGCCGCGCTTTCGTCGACGCGCTGAGCAGGGAACTGGGCGAACAGCCCGAGCGTCGCGGTGCTGAACGCGCAGCGGAGCTCGACCGCGAATGGCAGAGTGAATTCCCCGACAGTGTGGGTGTGTGGACGACCCGAGCCATTGCCGCCGCCGGTGGCCCCGGGACTGTCATCGCGGGTGATTCTTCGCAGGTCACCTACGACGGAGCCGTCCACGCGCTGGAGGCCCGCACGGAAGACCAGCTGCTGTACATGCCGGGCTTCGCAACGCTCGGCTACGGGATTCCCGCCGCCATCGGCGCGAAGCTTGCCGACCCGGACCGCCCGGTGGTCGTCCACGTGGGCGACGGCGCCGCCATGTTCTCGATCCAGGAAGTCATGACGGCCGTCGAACTTCGCCTGGGCATCCCCATGGTGATCGTCGACAACGGCGGATACGCCGAAATCGAAGCCCAGATGGAAGAACGGAGCATTGACCCGTTCGCCGTCCATCTGGCCAGGCCAAACTTCGCCGCTTTGGGCACAGCCTTCGGCGGCAAGGGCGTAGAATTGAGCGCCTCCGATCCCGACTGCGCTGACCAGCTGGAACGCGCGGTTTCCGAGGCCCTGGGCGCTGATGTTCCAACACTCATCCACGTGACGGTCTGACACCGCCCACCCGTAAGCACACCTGGCGGGGCAGCTTCAGCCGCTGCCCCGTCACCCTTCCTACAAGAGAGAAACACTATGGAAACAGCTGTCGTAGCCGTCTACATTGCCGGCATGCTCGCATTCGGCGTATGGGGTCGAATCCGCGCGAAGAACCAGGAGGACTTCCTGGTGGCCGGCCGGCGGTTGGGACCGCTGGTCTTCATGGGCACAATGGCTGCCGTTGTTCTCGGCGGGGCCTCCACCGTCGGAGGTGTCGGTCTGGGATACGTCCACGGCCTGTCCGGCATGTGGCTGGTGGTGTGCATCGGCTTGGGCATTATCATCCTGAGCTTGGCCTTCGCCCCGACCATTCAGCGCCTGGGAATCTACACGGTCTCCCAGATGCTGGAGCTGCGCTACGGTGCTGGGTCCCGCACCGTTTCGGGCATCATCATGACCGTCTACGGGCTCATGATCTCGACGACTTCCACGGTTGCCTACGGCGCGATCTTCCACTCCCTGCTGGGCATTGACCGTGTGCCGGCAGTGCTCATCGGCGGTGCCGTTGTGATCATCTACTCCATGCTCGGCGGTATGTGGTCAATCACCATGACCGACTTCGTGCAGTTCCTCATCCAGACCGTCGGCATCTTCCTCATCCTGCTGCCGATCGTGCTGAAAGACGCCGGCGGCTTCAGCAACATCCGCGAGGTTGTCGGCCCCGAAGCGTTTGACCCGGTGGCGATCGGGCCGAACATGATCATCACCTACGTGCTGATCTACACCATCGGCCTGCTCATCGGTCAGGACATCTGGCAGCGCGTATTCACCGCTCGCTCCCCCGAAACCGCCCGCTGGGGTGGCTTCTCCGCCGGTGTGTACTGCGTGTTCTACGGTGCTGCCGGCGCCCTGGTGGGTGTGGGCGCCCGCGTGCTGGTGCCCGGCATCGAAGACTCCGACCAGGTGTTCACGGCCGTCACCGAACACTCGCTGACACCGCTGTTTGCGGGACTTGTTCTCTCTGCCGCGCTGTCGGCCGTCATGTCGACGTCGTCGGGCGCACTGCTTGCCGCCTCGACGGTTCTGCGTCAGGACGTTGTCGAACCGGCTCTGACCAAGCGCACTGCAGCGACTACGGGCC
>CABTZE010000110.1 GCA_902489215.1 uncultured Brevibacterium sp. | reverse complement strand
TCAACTGGGCCCCGGTCGCTGATGTCACGGTCGGGAAGAAGGACCCCGTGATCAATGTTCGCGCCGCAGGGGGCAGCCAGGAGACCGTTGTCGGTGCAGTTGAGCCGGCCGTGAAGGGGTATCTGGCGGCTGGGATTGGGTCGAGCGCCAAGCACTTTCCGGGCCACGGGCAGTTGACTGTTGATTCCCATGTCGACCTGCCCGAATCGAAGAAGACGCTCGAGGAATACAGCGACACCGAATGGGAGCCGTTCGAAGCGGCAATCGAAGCCGGTGTGCCGTCGGTTTTGGTGGGGCACATGCGGGTTGCCGGGGCCGGTGACAAACCGTCTTCGCTGAACCCTGAGGTGTATGAAGCGCTGCGGGATGAGCTTGGCTTTGACGGGGTTGCGGTGACCGATGGGCTCAACATGGGAGCCATCACGAAGGGCGTTCCCGCAGGTCAGGAAACTGTTGAAGCGCTGAAAGCCGGAGCGGACCTCGCGCTCATGCCGCCTGATCTGGATGCTGCCGTGCAGGCTGTGAAGAAGGCAATGGATGCGGGCGATCTGTCTGAAAAGGACATGCGAGCCAAGGCTGAGCGGGTTGTTGCCATGGGCCTGTGGCAGGAACGGGCCGCTGGCGAGGCCGGTTCTGGTGAGGGTGCTGGTGAGGCTAGCCCTGGTGACGGCGGCGGTGACGGTGGTGACGGTGCTGGCGAAGGCGCTGGTGAGGCCGGCGGCCAGAAGCAGACGGACGATGTTTTCAACGAGGTCGGTCGTGAATCTCTTACCGTTTTGGCGGGAAGCTGTTCGGCCGAGCCGGTGAAAAGCGTGTCAGTATCCGGCCCGCCGGCTGCTGTCGAGGCTCTGAAGAAAGCCCTGAAGGAACACGGCATTGAGACTGGTGGCGGTACGCGCGTGAAGCTGGTCGACGGAACTGAAAGCTCGTCCGGTGGTGCGGATGTTGTTGTCGGTATGGGTGGGCCGTGGAAGGTCGCTTCGGCCACTGGAAACGCGGACACTGTGCTGGTCACATACGCCGATACCGAGTACGCCATGAACGCCGTTGCCGACTATCTCGCAGGCGAACTGGAGGCATCCGCGCAGATGCCAATCACACTTTCAGGCGTGAAGCCGCCCAAGTGCGGCTAGCCGCACCCGTCCACCTGCCGGCAACCAGACCAGCCTTTTCAGCGAGTCCGGCCTTCCACCTCGTGCCCGGTCACTGGCCTAGACTCACGCTTTAATGCAGTTTTGCGCTGTGTTGCGGCGCATTTGCGCGTGAATCTGCATTAGAGCGTAAATGTGTCCTCGCCTGGTTGGTTGCGGTGCTTTCCTGTAGTAGCTGTGCGTTGTTGATTGACGAGGTGGAGCTCCGGTCTTCGCTTTTGTTTGGTTTGGTTGGGGTTGTGTTGGGTGGGGCTGCGGTGGCGAGCACCTTTTCGCTCTGGCTCTGGCGCAGATCCACGCTTTAATGCGGATTTGCGCTTTGTTGCGGCGCATTTGCGCGTGAGTTTGCATTAGAGCGCAAATGTGGCGTGCTGGGTTGCGCGTCCTCACTTAGCCGCCTGCAGCCAGCCCAGAGTTGCCAGTCTGTCCGGCCTTCCACCTCGTGCCGTGCCATCGGCGCAGATCCACGCTTTAATGCGGATTTGCGCTGTGTTGCGGCACATTTGCGCGTGAATCTGCATTAGAGCGCAAATCTGCGCCGGCGACCTCAGTCTTCGTGGGCGAGGATTGCACAGCGCTGGTCACCCGCGCGAGTGAAGATGACAACCGCAGACTTGGCCGGCTGGCCTTTCCGGGCCGGTCTCAGCTTCAGCTGGCGGCGGACTTGGGCAGGGTCGATGTCCATGCCGCGCTTTTTGATGACAACCTGATTGATCCCGCGTTCCGCCAGCGCACCTCGCACGGCTTTGATCCCGGCGGGCAGAACATCCTCCACTCGGTACTGCGAAACCGCTTGGGCAACCGGCCCTTCGGCAGGACGATCGCCGGACAGATACGCAATCGACTCATGAATCCTGTGCGCACCCAGCGGACCGCACAGAGCCTGCACCAGGCCGGACCGAATAACAGCCCCGTCTGGCTCGAACAGGTAGTCGCCGACGGGGGCGACCGGCACCTCGTCCACTGGCAGATCAGCTTCCGTCACCGTCAGAGAGCCTTCGTCACCCAAGATGAGGGCAGCTCGTCCCTCACGTTCTTGCGCGTGCCCGTGGAACAGCGCAACCTCAACAACATCGCCCCGGTGCGAGGCCCACTGCGCCTCCCAACCGTCCGGCACAAGACTGTGGTCCAAAGCGGGGCCGAGCTTGATGCCGACACTCGGCACGCGCCGGGCAGCCGCAAACGCCCAGGACAGACTCGGCGAAAAAGCCTCCGGATCAGACAGGCGGAACGCCGAACCATCAGCGTTCGTCCCACTGCGCCGCGCCGGATCCAACCACAGCGCATCAGCGCGAGCAAGATCAAAATCCTCCGCGCGGGCGTGCTCGGCAACCGCATCAAACGGCCGCAGGTTGTATGCGGCAAGCGCGGCGGTGACTTCGTCAGCATCACATGCATACACGGACGCCTCACCCACACCGGCAAAAGCCAAAGCATCCGCCCCGATCCCGCAGCCGAGGTCCGCAATCAGCCCAGGCCCACCCCGGTGCATCCGCTTGGCGTGCATCGCAGCAACCGGCAGACGGGTGGCCTGTCCCAGCCCATCGCGGGTGAACAGCATCGAATCGGCAAACGGCCCGAACTTGGCACGCGCCTCAACCCGCAGCTGCGCCTGAGTCATGACAGCCGCCGCAACCTCCGGCGTGAGCCCCTGCTTGCGCAGCCTCTGCTGCGTCTGCATTTCCTCGGCACGGCTGTACTCAATCGAGTCGAGAACAGCCAGCACATCCGGGTTGAGCAGGGCAGCGGCAGTCTGAGGATCCATGCCCTCGAGCCTATAGGCTAGGAGCGTGACTACCCTCCTGACCGCCCGCACTGTGCGCGAGATCGCCGCGGAACTGGGCCTGCGCCCCACCAAACAGCGCGGCCAGAACTTCGTGATCGACCCCAACACGGTGCGCATGATCGTCGCCGAAGCACAGTTGGAACCCGGCATCACCGTTGCCGAGGTGGGGCCCGGCTTGGGTTCGCTCACTCTGGGGCTCCTGGAGGCGGGTCACCCGGTGGTCGCCGTCGAACTCGACGAGCTTTTGGCCTCGCGCCTGCCGCGGACAGTAGAAGAACTCCACGGTCCTGACGCCGCGTTCGACCTGGTGGTCGGCGATGCCCTGCCCGTCACCGAGCTGCCTGCTGAACCGCGGGCACTCGTAGCAAACCTGCCGTACAACGTGGCCGTCCCGGTGCTTCTGCACTTCCTGGCGCAGTTCCCTTCGATCGACAATGTCCTTGTCATGGTGCAGGCAGAAGTTGCGGACCGGCTTGCTGCCCGCCCGGGCAACAGGGTCTACGGCGTGCCCAGCCTCAAAGCCCAGTGGTATGGAACCGTATCCCGAGGCTCTGACATAGGGAAGAACATCTTCTGGCCCGCACCGAACATCGGATCGGGACTCGTGCGGATCGTCCGCCACACCCAGCCGCTGCCGGGAGCCGACGAGGTTGAACGTGACCGCGTGTTCGCGCTCATCGACGCGGCTTTCGCCCAGCGTCGCAAAACCCTGCGCGCTGCCCTCAGCGGTGTTTTCGGTGGGGGAGAAGCGTCCCAGAAGGTTCTCGAAGCCGCAGGCATCAGCCCGCAGGCGCGCGGCGAAACACTCGCGATCGAGGACTTCATCGCGCTCGCCAAGGCCGAAGCCGAAGCAGCTGAAGAACAAGCCTGACCAACGCCTGCACACAGGCCCAGGCACCCAGCCGCCCTGACAAAAACCTCAGTCCAGCTGACAAATCCGCTCGAGCCGATAGTGTGGACTCAAGCAATCAGAGGAGCCACATGATCCGGGCCACCGCTCACGGCAAAGTCAACGCAATGCTCGGCGTCGGCGAAGCCGGCGACGACGGCTATCACGACCTCGTCACCGTCTTCCACGCCCTCAATGTGCGCGAAACCGTTGCACTGACAGAAGCCGACGACCCCGCCAACCCGAAGGTGACAGTGGCAGGCCCCTACGCCTCGTCATCCATCCCCTGTGATGACCGTAACCTGGCCCGGAAAGCCGTAACCGCGCTCGCACAGGCGACAGACACCCACGTCCCCGTCGACATTGCCATCGACAAGAACGTGCCGGTCGCCGGCGGCATGGGCGGCGGTTCGGCCGACGCCGCCGCAGCGCTCGTGGCCTATTCCGCGTGGATCGGTCTGGACGACCCGCAGCTGCTTCACGACACCGCAGCGACACTTGGTGCAGACGTCCCGTTCGCGCTCATGGGCGGCACCGCCATCGGCACCGGCCGAGGTGACGAACTCGCCACCGTCATGTCGGATGCGCAGTTCCACTGGGTGCTGGCAACCTCAGCGAACGAGCTGTCAACACCGAATGTCTACGGGCGGCTGGACCAGATGCGCGCCGAAGGCCGCGCACCGGGCCCCACTCTCGATGCGGAGGCCGCGGTCGCCGCTTTCGTCTCCGGTGATCCGCACCAGCTGGCCGAGGCACTCCACAACGACCTCGAAGCCGCCGCCTGCGACATGCTTCCCCAGCTGCGCGAGGTGCTGGAAACCGGCCGTGAAGCCGAGGCTCTCGGGGGACTCGTGTCCGGTTCGGGGCCGACGGTCGCATTCCTCGTCGAAGACGACACTCACGCACTCGATCTTGCGGTCATGCTCGAAGCAAGCACGTCCGTGCGCAATGTCGTGCGCACATCGGGCCCTGCACCGGGAGCCCACGTAGTTGAAGACTGAGAGCTGAGGATCGCGGCTCGCGTGGGGCTGTGCCTCGCCTCAGACTGTGTCTGCTCGAACACTGAACCTCCCCGCTGATCTGTGGCCGCGACCAATAGACTGAGACGACGGCTGAAACGCCTCAGCCGGCTGACTGCAGGAAGGACGCGCCGTGGCACATCTGATCGGAGCCGAAGACATTTCGCTGGATTATCCCACGAAAACCGTTTTCGATTCGCTCACCATCGGTGTCCACGAAGGCGACCGCATCGGCATCGTCGGCCGCAACGGCGACGGCAAATCAACGCTCATGGCGCTGCTGACCGGTCAAATGGAACCGGATTCCGGGCGCGTGACTCAACGCGGCGGACTGCGCGTGGGAGTCCTCACCCAAACCGACAACCTCAACCCCGATGACACCGTCGGCACAGCAATCGTCGGCGACCGTCCCGAATACGAATGGGCCTCGGACGCCAACATCCGCGACATCATCGCCGGCCTCGTGGGCGACCTCGACTGGGACCGGAAAGTCTCTGCACTCTCCGGCGGACAGCGCAGGCGTGTGGCGCTCGCAGCCCTGCTGGTCGGCGACTGGGATGTTCTCGCACTCGACGAACCGACCAACCATCTGGATGTTGAGGGCATTGCCTGGCTGGCAGGGCACCTCAACAAGCGCTGGCCCAAGAACTCCGGCGGACTCTTGGTCGTCACCCACGACAGGTGGTTCCTCGATGAGGTCAGCACCGACACGTGGGAAGTCCACGACGGCACGGTTGACCAGTTTGAGGGCGGCTACGCGGCCTATGTCCTGCAGAGGGTCGAACGCGACCGCCTTGCCGCAGCAGCAGAAGCCAAGCGCCAGAACCTCATGCGCAAAGAACTCGCCTGGCTGCGCCGCGGTGCTCCGGCCCGCACCTCCAAACCGAAGTTCCGCGTAGAAGCCGCCAATCAGCTCATTGCCGACATTCCGCCGGTGCGCGATTCACTCGAACTCAAGCGTCTGGCGGTGTCGCGTCTGGGCAAGGACGTCGTCGATCTTGAAGACGTGGCCTTCGCTTACCCGGACGGCTATGTCCTCACAAACGTCACGTGGAGGATCGCTCCGGGTGAGCGCACTGGAATTCTGGGCCGTAACGGCTCAGGAAAATCAACGCTCCTGGGGCTGATAGCCGGCAGTCTGGAGCCCACCGACGGGCGAATCAAACGCGGCAAAACCGTCAAACTCGGCGTGCTCGACCAGCAGTTCTCTCAGCTTGCCGACATCGGCCGTGACCGTGTGCGCGAAGTGCTGGCGCGGACCAAGACGAGCTTTGAGATCGACGGCAAAGACTACACCCCAGCCCAGCTGTTGGAGCGTCTGGGCTTCCAGCGGGCACACCTGTCCTCCTACGTCGAAGACCTCTCCGGTGGGCAGAAGAAGCGCCTCCAGCTGCTGCTGTTGCTGTTGGACGAGCCCAACGTCATCCTGCTGGACGAACCGACCAACGACGTCGACGCCGACATGCTCGCCGCCATGGAAGACCTCATGGACTCCTGGCCGGGCACACTCATCGTCGTCTCCCACGACCGCTACCTCATTGAGCGCGTCACCGACCAGCAGTACGCCATCCTCGACGGCACACTGCGCCACGTGCCCGGCGGAATCGATGAGTACCTGAAGCTCGCAGCTGAACTTGACGGTTCTGATGACGACGGAAACGGCAGCCGAACTTCCAAGAGTCAGGGGAGCGGCGCCTCGGGAGCTTCAGAAAGCAGCGGCCTGACCGGTGCCGAGAGGCACGCCAAGCGCAAAGAAGTCGGCGCGATTGAACGCAGGCTCGAACGGGTCAACGGCGAAATCGAGAAGGTGCTCGAACGCCTTGGCGAACACGACCAGACCGACTTCGAGGGCCTGCAGGCACTCGGCGAAGAGCTGCGTGGCCACCGCGAAGAAGCCGAACAGCTCGAAGAGCGCTGGCTCGAACTGTCTGACCTGCTCGAAGACAGCTGAGCAGACCGGGTGGCCGCGGC
>CABTZE010000109.1 GCA_902489215.1 uncultured Brevibacterium sp. | reverse complement strand
CGGCCCGCCTGCGGGATGCAGGCGGGCCGGTGAGTGCAGATCAGATGATCAGCGGCGAAGACCGAGCTTCGCGATGAGCGCACGGTAGCGCTCGATGTCGGTTTCAGCGAGGTACTTGAGCATACGACGACGCTGACCGACCAGCAGGAGCAGACCGCGACGCGAGTGGTGGTCGTGCTTGTGCTCCTTGAAGTGTTCGGTGAGGTCCTTGATACGACGGCTCATGACGGCAATCTGGACTTCCGGGGAACCGGTGTCGCCTTCGTGGGTCGCGTATTCCTTGATGGTTTCCTGCTTAACGGACTTGTCAAGTGCCATGCGGTTCTCCTTCAGAAATCGCTGCGCGGCGCACTCGCCCGATGCGAATGCCCTATCAGACCGCGGCCGGAAAAACGGCAGAGACAACCTTAGCACGCCCGAACCCCTCTGCAATAATCGAGCTATGGACACCACAAACGTAGAATCCTTCAGCCTCGATCACACAGCAGTCGCCGCACCCTACGTGCGCGTTGCCGACCGCAAAGAGTTCCCCGGAGGAGTCGAACTCATCAAGTACGACGTCCGATTCTGCCAGCCCAACAAAGAACACCTCGACATGGCGGCCGTCCACTCGATTGAGCACATGACGGCACACCACATGCGCAACCACACCGACGGCCTCGTCGACTTCTCCCCCATGGGCTGCCAGACCGGCTTCTACGCTCTGACCAACGGCATCGAACCGGCAGAGTTCCTGCCGATCCTGGAAAAGTCCTTCAACGACCTGCTGGAAGCCGAAGCTGTTCCCGCCGCAAATGAAACGCAGTGCGGCTGGGCAGCAAGCCACTCCCTTGAAGGCGCAAAGACCGCGGTGCGCGACTTCCTCGCCAAGCGCAGCGAATGGGATCAGGTGTTTGCCTGATGACCTCCAGCCAGTCGCCCCGCGGTGCCGTTGTCATCCAGGTGGCAATGGACCAGGAGGCCGCGCCTTTCTTGGCCGCAGCCGAAAGTCGTGAGCACCTGCGCACACTCGGCCCGGCGGACTTTCACCGACTGGAGTTCGACTTCGGCCCCGCTGTTCTCATCCGCAGCGGAATCGGCCTTGCAAACGCGGCCACCGCAACAACACAGGCGGCCATGCTGTACGAGCCGCGCGCCGTCATTTCCGCAGGGTCAGCCGGCGGCGTCGGAGAGGACATCGCGATTGCCGATGTGGTGATTGCCGACGGCGTGCGCTTCCACGACTCCGACGCGACCGCTTTCGGCTACGAACCCGGCCAGGTGCCGGACATGCCCGCTGCCTACGCTGCAGACGCCCAGCTGCTTGCCACTGGGCGACACTGGGCCGAAGACAAGACCCGGGTGAAGTTCGGCGAGGCCCTGTCAGGCGCCTCGTTCATCACGGAAGCCAACATCGGCCACATGCGGCACACGTTCCCCGCGGGCCTGAGTACGGATATGGAAACCGCAGCCATCGCGCAGACGGCCCACATCTTCGGCATTCCGTTCGGTGCGGTGCGCGCGATTTCGGACCTGTGCGGCCCAAAGGCCGAAGATGACTTTTCGCTCAGTGTCGACGAGGCTGCCGAAATGTCAGCTCAGGCGACCCTCGGACTGCTCCGGGCACTCTATGCCCAAAGCGGTGCAGATATCGCGGACGTCTAAGGCGATCTGCTCGATCAGCTGGTCGAGGCCGTTGAAGACGACCTGGCCGCGAATGCGGTGGGTGAATACGACTTCGGCCTCGTCCCCGTAGACGTCGAGGTCTGCGAAGTCCACACCGATGATGTGCGCTTCCACGCGCCGATCATCACCGTGGAACGTGGGGTTCGAGCCCACGGATATTGCCGTGGGCATGCGCTCTCCGCCGTTGAAGCGAGTCCAGCCCGCGTACACGCCGTCGGCCGGGATCATGCCGTCGACCAAACCGAGGTTGGCCGTCGGGAAGCCGAGTTCGCGTCCCCGGGCGTTGCCGTGGACGACGGTGCCGGTCACCGAATGGGGTTCACCCAGAATGCGGGCGGCAGCCGCGACATCGCCGGCGTCGATGAGTGAGCGGATCTCCGTCGACGAGTAGCGTCCGCCGTCATCACCGAGGTCGTCAAGGCCGATGACGGTGTTGATTCCGCGTTCCCTGCCGTAGGTGCGCAGGGTGCTGAGGTCTCCCGAGTTTCCGCGACCGAAGCGAACATCGCTGCCGACGACGATTGCACTGGCATGCATGTGGCCTACGAGGTAATCGCGGATGAACTCCTCGGGGCTGGCCTGTGCGAAGTCGAGGCTGTAGTGCTGCACGAGAACCGCGTCGACTCCGGTTTCGGCGATCTTCTCGAGCTTCTCATCGAGTCCCATGATGAGCTTCGGAGCGTGCTCCGGAGTGTGCACGGCCGCCGGGTGAGGATCGAAGGTCAGGACGACCGACGGGATGCCAAGCCGTTCAGCGGTGGCCACGAGCTCGCCCAGCACCAGCCGGTGGCCGCGGTGAACACCGTCGAAATTGCCGATCGTCACGGCGTTGGCCGTCTGCAGACGCTTAGGCCCGGCAGCGAACTCTGCTGTCGACCGGAAAATCTCCACGACGCTCCTTATGTTTGGGACGGGCTAAGCGTAGCGCACAAGAAACCGGGCTGTTTCACCCAGCACACCGGCCACCGCCAGCGAAGCAAGGCTGCCGATGATGAACCTCTCCCCTGCCGCGCGAGACGCCCGCAGCTCCGGGAAGCGTCCAAGCCCTTTAAGCGCGACGATGACGGCGAGAACCTCGGGTTGGCCCAGCGCAATGGCTACTGTCGCGGTGAACCTTTCGAGCAGACCGATCCACAGTCCTCCGCGGAGCAGGCCCGGGGAGTCGATGGCGGGGGCTTCCTGCACCGCAGGCTCCTGCTTGATGTCGAGCGCCGGCTTTTCGCGCCTGCTCGCGGCGGCTCGCAAAATGAGGGATGTTACGGGCCATCCGATCAGCGAGGCCGCGACCCCGGCGGCTACAGCAGCCAGCAGTTCAAGCATCGTGACGCCCGTTCTCTTCGTCGAGCAGCAGCTCCAGCTGCATCATTCCCTCTTCAACGGCCGCGGCTCTGGATGCCCGCAGCGAGTCAGACACCGCCTGCTGCGAGATCTGCAGCTGCTCGGCAACCTGACGCTGAGTGTGGCTGCGGGCCAAGGAAAGAACTTCCCACTGCCTGTCGCTGGCCTTCTCAATCCAGTATCCAGTCAAGCCGGCAAGCGTCTGCGCAGGCTCTACCACCCCAGCGGGTGAGCACACGGCGATTTCCTGCCAGCGCTTTTTGGCTGTTTCAACGGCTGAGCGCGCGGCGACAAAAGCGTCACCCCTCGAGGCCGAAGGCGTCTCTGCAAGTTCCGCCGAGCCAACGCCGATGCCAACAGACCATCGTCCGCTGCGCAGAATAAGCTCGAGTGCAGCCAGCACCTCCGCCCCGCTGGCGAACACACCCTGCACCTCGTCCCCCACTGTCCGTTCAAAAGGCAGGACGGCGGAGCACTCGGCCGCAGACGCCAGCAGGGCCGGCACACGGTCAGGGTTGCTGCGCGAATCACGCTGATCGGCGTTGATGACGAACATAGCGACAGTATTTCAGCAAAACACCACTCAAACAAGCGAAATAACTTGTTTTTTGGTTTACAAGTGATTATGACTTGTAGTTATCGATCGAGGCAGTTCCCACCGCGATCTTCCACGCACCCTTGCGGGGCTCGACAATGCCCACGAGCTTGCCATCGGCAATTGCGGCGCACCTATCAGCACTCGAGTCAGCTCCGGGAATAGGGAGAAACCGTCCCTCGAGGAGACCGCGCGCAACCTGCGCATCGATCGTCACAGCGGGCATCAGCCCCGCGGCACCCGAGCCGAGGTCGATCAGCTCAGGAGGCGGCACCTCGTCAACCTGATCCCGCTCGGGAAGCGCATTGGCATCATCAACAGAAAAAGGACCGATACGCGTCCTGCGCAGAGCAGTCAGGTGCCCGTAGACACCGAGATCCTCACCGATATCGCGGGCCAAAGCGCGGATATAGGTGCCGGTCGAGCAGTCGACGGAAACATCAACGTCGATATGGGATTCGGCGCGGCGGATATCGTGAATATCGAACTGCGAGACAGTCACCGAACGGGCTTTGAGCTGGACGTCTTCTCCGGCACGCACGAGCTCGTAGGCCTTTTTGCCATCGATCTTCACGGCGGAAACAGCCGAAGGCACCTGCTCGATGCTTCCCGTCTGCTTGGCCACGGCCTCCCGGATCTCAGCTTCGGTCAGCGCTGCCAAAACGGCCGGGTCAGCGAAGCGATCGGGCGATGAATCAGCATCGTCACTGGGCGTTGACGAGCCCAGGCGCATGGTGGCGGTGTAGGTCTTATCAGCCCCAACCACATAGGTCAGAAGCTTTGTCCCCTGCCCCAAACCGAGCACGAGGAGACCCGTGGCCATGGGATCGAGGGTTCCCGCATGCCCTACTTTGCGGGTGCCGTACCAGCGCCGGGTGCGCGAAACAGCGTCGTGACTGGTGATCCCACCGGGCTTGTCAATCAGAAGAAGCCCGGTGGGGCCCGGAGAGGAATTCGTCACTTCACAGAAATGTGGACGTGGTCAAAGTGGTTTGCGGTCGCACTTCCGCGGTTTTCCATCTGCTTCCAACCGCGTCCGGGCATCCAGATGCGCTGTTCCCAGATGATGTACTTGATGTTGAGCTTCGAGGAGTTCTTGATCAGGTAGTTCGAAATGGCGTCGCCGGTCGAACCGGTGATCATAACGTCAACAGCGTTGCCCGAGTGGTGATCCGATCCCGGGTCATTGCGGCGACCGCCGTAGGACTTCACCTGCGGGAATTCGGCGCAGACTGCGCGGTATGCGGAAATCCCGTTGGGGGTGAGTCCGCTTTCAATAGAAGAGGACACCGAGCACTTCTCGCCAGAGACGTTGCCGGAGGCCGCTGCGGCACCAGCGGAAGAGGACTTGCCGTCAGAAGAGGACTTGCTGCCGGAAGCACCAGATGCGGGACCGGCCGAACCGTCGGAGTTCTCCTCAACAGGCTCAGCAAGAGAAACAGAACCCGCTTTGACTGCCTTATCGGCGTCCTTGGGCGCCTTCGGCGTAACAGCGTCAGCCTCCGGGGCGAGCTTCGAAGCGAATGCCGCTACGTCGTCTTCGCCGGTGCCATTGGAGGTCATCACAGCTGCGGATGTTGCAATTGCGGCACTTGCGGCAACGGGGACGGCGATAGCCGAAAGAACCGGGCGGCGGTTGATCTTGGCGAGGATGCCGGCGGAAGTCAGAGCTTCCCCATCGCGACGGGCCGAACGGCGGCCGGGCTTGGACGGACGAACTGCTCCAAGAAGATCAGCGACGTCAGCGAAAGCGCTCTTCTTAGGTGCTGAGTGTCTACCCACTGATGTTTCCAATCCTTAATGAACGTTACCGAAGCTTTATAAAGCATAGGGGGCGGCTATGCACAATGCAAAGCCGCCCCCTACGATTTTCGTCACATGAGGTCAGTCGTCGAAGTCGAAGTCCTCTTTCGGCTGACGCTCCTTGGGCTTCCGGTAGGGGTCTTCGTCCCCAGCCGGAACCGCACCCTTAGATGCGGCCGCGATTTCAGCGTCACGCGCCTGTGCTTTCGCCAGCAGGTTCTCGATGTCTTCAGCTGCCTGCGGCACAGCGTCCGCCGTGAACTCAAGGGTCGGGGTCAGTCGGATGCCCAGTCCCTTACCCACTTCGGAGCGGATGAGACCGCGCGCCGATTCCAGCGCCGCCTGCGTTGAGGCGAGCTGTTCGTCATCGCCGAAGACCGTGTAGAACACTGTGGCGTTCTGCAGGTCTCCGGTCACCCGGACATCGGTGATCGTGATGAAGCCCAGGCGCGGATCCTTGACCCGCTTTTCGAGGGTTTCAGCCACGAGAACCTTGATCCGGTCGGCAATCTTCCGTGCGCGTGTGGGATCACTCATGTCAGAGTCTCCTTACTCCAGCCTCAGTCGCGGGGCTTTTCCTGCATCTCGAAGGCTTCGAGGATGTCGCCTTCGCGGATGTCGTTGAACTTGCCCAGGCCGATACCACATTCGTAGCCGTCGCGAACTTCCGTGACGTCGTCCTTGAAGCGGCGCAGCGATTCGACTGCGAGGTTGTCGCCGATGACGACACCGTCGCGGGTCAGGCGAACCTTGGCGTTGCGCTTGATCACACCGTCGCGAACGATCGAACCGGCAATGTTGCCGAACTTGGACGAACGGAACACTTCGCGGATCTCGGCCGAGCCGATGTGCACCTCTTCGTATTCCGGCTTGAGCATGCCCTTGAGCGCAGCTTCGATGTCGTCGATCGCGTCGTAGATCACCGAGTAGTAGCGAACGTCGACGCCTTCAGCATCCGCGAGGTCACGCGCGTTGGCTTCGGGACGAACGTTGAAGCCGATGACGATTGCGTTATCGACGGTTGCCAAGTTGATGTCGTTCTCGGTGATCGCACCGACACCGCGGTGGATGATCCGCAGGCCGACTTCGTCGCCGTCGCCGACTTCGATGTTGAGCAGCGAGTCTTCGAGGGCTTCGACAGCACCCGACACATCACCCTTGAGGATGAGGTTGAGCATGTCGATCTTGCCCTCTTCGATCGCCTTCGTGAAGTCTTCGAGACTGATGCGCTTGCGACTGCGGGCGGCTGCCGCGTTGCGTTCAAGAGCATCGCGCTTCTCGGCGATCTGACGCGCCGTGCGGTCGTCGCTGACAACCATGAAGGAATCGCCTGCGCGCGGCACGCTCGACAGGCCGAGCACCTGCACGGGACGCGACGGGCCGGCTTCTTCGACCGTGTTGCCGTTTTCATCGAACATGGCGCGGACGCGTCCGT
>CABTZE010000108.1 GCA_902489215.1 uncultured Brevibacterium sp. | reverse complement strand
GGGGGGGGGGGGGGGGTGGAGCGGGCCCACGGGGCGGCGGCGCTGAGTCCCCCTTCGCCGCGGTTGTCAGCCGAAGGGGTGGGGATCAGTTCTGATCCTCAATGCCCTTTTCTTCGAAGTACTTCTTAGCACCCGGGTGGAGCGGAACGTCGCCGCGGCCGAGCAGAGCGTCTTCGGCCTTGATGAGCTTGCCCTGTGCCAGTGAGATCTTGCCTGCGTCTTCGTACAGCGCCTTGGTGATCGCGTAGCCGTCTTCTTCGCTGATCTGGTTGGTCGAACCGACGATCGAGGCGAACACGGTCACGGTCTGCACCGGGTCCTTGGCGAAGTCGTAGGACCCGCCGGGGATTTCGTAGGCTTCGTATTCGGATTCAGCCGCGATCTTCTCGGCCTTGTCCTTGTCGATTGGGAGCAGCTTGACGTCTGCATTGGCGGCCAGTTCCGAAAGCGAGGCGGCCGGGACGCCGAGGATTTCGATCGAGGCGTCGATGTTGCCGTCCTGCACCTTGGAGCGAGCGTCAGCGAAGCTCTCTTCGTAAGGTTCGTAGTCGCCTTCCTTGAAGCCGTAGGCGTCGAGGATCAGCTTGGCCACAGCTGCCGTGCCCGAACCGGGAGCGCCGACTGCGATCTTCTTGCCCTTGAGGTCTTCAACCGAGTTGAAGCCGCTCTTCTCAAGCGTGATGATCTGGGCGGCTTCCGGGTACAGCTGACCCATCCAGCCGACGTTGTTGAGCTTGCCGACCTCTTCGAAGTCGCCGGAGCCGCGCACTGCGTCGTTGGCGGTGTTCGACTGAGTGAAGCCCAGCTGAGCATCGCCCTTGGCGATGCGGCCGAGGTTGTCGACAGAGCCATCGGTTTCAACGGCGTTGACAGACAGACCCGCGTCGGTGTCCTGCAGGATGCGGGCATACTCGTTGCCCAGCGGGTAGTAGACGCCGGCGGTGCCGCCGGTGGCGAAGGTCAGGTCCTTGGTGAAGTTCTCTTCGGGTTCGGCCGAACCGCCTTCGGGTCCGCCGCGCTCACATCCGGTGAGGACGAGGGCGGCTGCGCTTGCGGCGGCCGCGATCTTGAGAAGAACGCTCTTCTTCATGGGGCTCCTTGTCTGAGGCCTGCCGGCGGCAAAACGTGCGGCAGGTCATATTTCCAAATTGCTGTGAGCAGGATAGCGCATCCTCTGTGCGCACTGCCAGACAGTGCACAGTCAGCGCTCAGAAATACATCGGCAGCCGGGTACGGCGAGGGGGCCTCGCTCAGACTGAAGGGATCCCCGCCGAGGCAGTCTGCTTCAGCCGAAGAGCCGGACAGGTTTGACGATGTCGACGTAGACAAGCAGGGCCGTCATACACAGGAGAATGCCGACGACCCCGTATGTCAGGGGCAGGAGCTTCGCGGTGTCGAAGGGGCCGATGAGCCCTCTTCTGCGGGAGAGGTTGATTCTGCGGCGTGCCCCTTCGTAGAGGGCGACCGCTATGTGGCCACCGTCCAAGGGAAGCAGCGGAACCATGTTGAATGCGAAGAGGAACAGGTTGAGCGAAGCCGCCAGGCTCAGTCCGAGCTGCACTTTGTCGACGACTTCGAAAGCTTCGGCAGAAACGATTTCGCCGGCAACGCGCCCCACACCAACCATGCCCATCGGACCGTTGGGGTCGCGTTCGGCTTCCCCGACGGCCACCTTCCCGATGTCGACGAGTTTGACCGGCAGGGTCACCAGTGCCTTAAAGGTCTGCCCGATGGCGTTGCCGGCCTCGGCGGGAAACTCGGATGGCGACAGCGGGGAGTGCTTCTTCTGCGGGGAGACTCCGAGGAACCCGACGGTGGTGGTTTCGGGCTTTCCGTCAGGGGTGAACTTCTGCTTGCCATCGTCGTCGTAGACCGCTCGCGTGGTTTCGATGATCGGAATCCGCACGGAGTGCTCGATGCCATCGCGTTCATAGGCAACCGTCACGGTCCTGCCGGCGCTTGCCGCAATGAGCTCCTGCACTTGTTCCCACGTGTCGACCGGTGTGTCGTCAACAGCGACGATGGTGTCGCCCGGCTTGAGTCCCGCGGCCTTTGCGGGAGCGGGAGTGTCACCCGGCTGGCATTCGGCGTTCGGTCCGCGCTTCTGCGCGGTTTCGGCGTCGACTGCACATTCGACAACACCGGACAGCTGGGTGGACAGGCCAGGAACGCCGATGCCCATGAGCACAATGCCCAAGAAGACGATGCCAAGGACGAGGTTGACGGCAGGTCCGCCGAACATGACGGCCAGGCGCTTTGGGACTGACAGGGCGTAGAAGGTCCGCCCCTCTTCACCCGGCCCGATGCCCTGATTGGAGAATTCGCGGGCGTCTTCCATGCTCTGTGCGAACAGACGCTTGCGCCCGGACGCTGCCCGCGGTTCTTCACCCTCAACGGCGCGGCGCCTGGCGTCGGCCTCGACGATGTCGTGGGCCGATTCAACACCGTGAAGGTCTTCGGCGCGAGCGTGGACAGCAGACTTCGGTGGATACATGCCCGGCATGGCAATGAAACCGCCCAGCGGCAGCAGTTTGACGCCGTAGCGGGTTTCGCCGCGCTTAAGGGAGAACAGGGTCGGCCCGAAGCCGATCATGTAGTGGGTGACCTTCACCCCGAAGCGCTTGGCGGGAATCAGGTGTCCCAGTTCGTGCAGCCCGATGGAAAGCCCGACAACCGCGAGCATGAAGACGATTCCGAGGACGTACAGCAGGGCGGTCATGCCCGGTCTCCCCCACCTGATGCCTGTTCTGCCACCCACCGCTTCGCAAACTCCCGGGCTTCGCGGTCAGCGGCCAAGACGAGTTCGGCCGTGAGCTTGCCGTCCTGTGGAGCGTGGGCGTCGAGTGCGGCGCTGATCCCCCTGCTGATGCCGGGAAAGGAGATCTGTCCGGCATGGAAAGCGTCCACAAGAACTTCGTTTGCCGCGTTGTACACCGCCGGCGCTGTGCTTCCCGAACGACCGGCCCGCACCGCAAGGCGCAGGGCGGGAAAGGCCTCGTGGTCGACAGGTTCGAAAGTCCACTGGGTCGGTTCGTCCCAGCGGTTGGGTGCCGTGATGTTCGGCAGCCGCTCCTCATAGCCCAGGGCGTAGGCGATCGGCAGCTTCATATCCGGTGGGCTCACCTGGGCAATCGTCGACCCGTCGACGTATTCGACCATCGAGTGAATCTGCGACTGCGGGTGCACCACCACGCTGATCTGGTCATAGGGAATGTCGAAGAGCAGGTGTGCCTCAATGACCTCGAGGCCCTTGTTGACCAGCGTTGCCGAGTTCGTGGTGATGACCTTCCCCATGTCCCACGTGGGGTGCTTGAGCGCCTGCGCGGGTGTGACGGCTTCAAGATCAGACAGCGTCATTCCGCGGAAAGGACCGCCGCTTGCGGTAATGACCAGCCGACTGACTTCCTCGCGGCGGCCGGACCGCAGGGCCTGCCACACGGCCGAATGCTCAGAGTCGACCGGCAGCAGGCGAGCTCCCGTACGAGCGGCAGCTTCCATCACGACATCGCCGCCGATGATGAGCGACTCTTTGTTTGCCAGAGCCACATCCGTGCCGCTTTCCAGGGCGGTAAGAGTGGCCGTCAGCCCCGCAGCCCCCGTAATGGCGTTGAGAACAGTGTCCGCCTC
Source organism: uncultured Brevibacterium sp. (assembly GCA_902489215.1). Lineage (GTDB taxonomy): Bacteria > Actinomycetota > Actinomycetes > Actinomycetales > Brevibacteriaceae > Brevibacterium. Next base: position 3,297 of record CABTZE010000108.1, on the reverse strand, counting down.
GAGCCGTGCAACCTCGTCGGCTGCGCGCGGTCCGACGAAAACCTGCTCCACCGGGCTCTCAACCCCAGCGGCAGCTGCGGCAGAGGCAACAGCCTGCTCCACCTCGTCAGGTGATGATGAGCCGACAGCGCCCAAGGCGCGGGCGCGGAAGCGGACCGCCTGTTCGGCGGCAGCCGCAATGTTTGTGTGGCAGACAAGACCGACAATCTGAAAGCGATTGGGGTGGGCGCTGACAACGTCGAGGGTCTGCGTTCCAACGGAACCTGTCGAACCGAGAACTGAGATGTGAAGCACCCGGCCATCTTGGCAGATAAGGCTGAATCTGCGCTCAGAACGACCAAAGGGACATTGGTCACATAAAATACATATCTCGGCTATACTCTTTTCGGAAGTCCTCTTTGAGCCCTCTGAACAAAGGAGTGAAATGGCCAAGACCTCGCACCCGGACGAAATCCTCGGACTCGATCACCTCTTCTCGAAGGAAGAGCGCGAATGGGCCGGCATCGTCCGCAGCTGGCTGGATGAAAACGTGCGCGAAAAGATCGGCGACTGGTACCTCGAAGGCACCATCCCGGCACGCGAACTCGCTGAAGGCCTCGGTGAGCTCGGCCTGCTCGGCATGCACCTGGACGGCTACACGCTGCCCGGCGCTTCTGCCCGCATGTACGGCATCGCCTGCCGTGAACTCGAAGCCGTCGACTCCGGCCTGCGCTCCCTCGTTTCGGTGCAGGGCTCGCTGGCCATGTTCGCCATCCACCACTGGGGATCGGAAGAGCAGAAGGAAGAATGGCTGCCCCGCATGGGCGAAGGCAAGGCCATCGGCTGCTTCGGCCTGACCGAACCGGATGTCGGCTCGGACCCGTCGAACATGCGCACCACCGCCAAGCGCGACGGTGACGACTGGATCCTCAACGGCGCCAAGATGTGGATCACCAACTCCCCCGTTGCCGATGTTGCGGTCGTGTGGGCCAAGACGGAAGAGACCGACGCCAAGGGCCGCCCCATGATCCGCGGCTTCGTCGTTCCCACCGACACCCCCGGCGTGGAAACCCCCACCGTTAAGCGCAAGCTGTCGCTGCGGGCATCCATCACCGGCGAAATCGTCCTGGACAACGTCCGCCTGCCCGGTTCAGCCGTCATGCCGAAGGCAGAGGGCCTCAAGGGACCCCTGTCCTGCCTGTCGGAAGCCCGCTACGGAATCGTCTGGGGTGTCACCGGTGCTGCTCGCGACTCGCTGGAGCAGGCTCTCATGTACACCGGCAGCCGCATCCAGTTCGACAAGCCGCTGGCCGCTTTCCAGATTTCTCAGCAGAAGCTCGCGAAGGCCTTCGGCCAGTACTCGAACATCACTCTGCTGGCTTCGCACCTGGGTGACCTCAAGGACTCCAAGGACGGCGTGCGCCCCGAGCAGATTTCGCTGGGCAAGATGAACAACGTCGACACCGCTATGAACATCGCCCGCGACCTGCGCGCCCTGTTCGGCGGTTCCGGCATCACCAGCGAGTACTCGCCGCTGCGCCACGCAATCAACCTCGAAACCGTGCTGACCTACGAAGGCACGCACGAAGTTCACCAGCTCACGCTGGGCCGTGCGCTCACCGGCATCAACGCTTTCGCCTGATGCACGCCTGATGCACTGACGGCACAGAAAGGCCCCGCTTCCGAGGTGGAGCGGGGCTTTTCGCGTTTGTCAGGGTGTTCGCGGGCTCCTGCTGGGTGCGCGTGTGCAACCGCGGGCGGGGGTGGTTCCGCCGCGTGCTGGTTCAGCGCAGCAGGGTGTGGACCGCTTCGAGGCTTTCCAGTGCGGTGACTTCGATGCCGTCAAGGCGCATGAGCGTACGCCCCGGGCCCAGAGGTTCAGCTGCCGCGTGCTTGAAAGCGGCCTGCTTCATGAGCATGTCGACTGGCTTCGGTGAGCTGTCCGGTCCGTCTGCAAGAAGTTCGGCGTCTTCGAAGTGTGTGTCGATGGTGCGGGTGCTCGTGTGCATTCCGGCGCGCGCTTTGGTTTCGCCCACAGGCTGTGGCTGATCCGAAGAGATTCCCGATGAGGCCGGTCGCAGGATCGGTGTGTTGGCTTTCTGCTGCGGGGTGAGTCCCTTGGCACCGATGACGGCACATGTGCCCACGCGCATAGCACCGAGGACGGCCAACAGCAGAGTGGCGGGTTTCAGCCCGTCTTCCAGAATGAGCATCTGCGGAGCCGGTTCGGCCACAGCGCGCAGAATCCCGGCGAACTTAGCCGCCCGATCAAGAGCGTCCTCAAAGCTCAGTTCGATCTGGCCGGAGGCGAACTCGTCTGCACCGTGGCCCATCACAATAGGGTGGTCGAGCAGTTCGAAGACAGGGTTGAATGTGCCTTTGTCTTTCGGACCGTTGGTCTCAGGCTTGCGGAACCAGTGCAGATCGGTGTTCACGGGTGTCCCTTCAGTCAACAGAGGCCATGACTTCGACGACACGGTCAATGAACGCATCGACTTCGTCTTCATCATAGGCGCGCTCACCGCGGCGGATGCGGAACAGAACGCGGCGCACTTCGTCAACGCTCATTGCGCGCCCCTGCGTGAAGTAGCCGCTGATCTTGTCGCACAGTTCATCGACTTCGGCGATGTCATAGCCGATGGTGCGACTGGCAGCGTGCGCGAAGCGCTCTCCGTGGGGGCGTTCCAAACGAGCCTGCAGGGACCCGGCGGCAGACGACAGCCTGTCCATCCACGCCTTTTCGCCCTGTTCGGCGATCAGCCGTTCGCGGGAAGCCTTTGCGAAGGCGTCTTCCAGACGGTCAAGAGCCGCGTCTACGACTCCGACGTGATAGCCGCGGCGCACCAGGTCAAAGCCGACGGTGCGCACAGCGCGCGCATCGAGATCTCCCGGGCGGGGATGCTCGCGCTCATAGGATTCGCGGGCGCGCTTGAAGAAGCTGTCGACCTGTCCGGGGTCATAGCCGGACTTCCACCCCGACATTCTGGGGAAGTTCTCCTCCATGTGGCCTCCTCTTAGCTGATGCGTGATGTCTGTTCTGCCCGCCGTGTTCGGCGCTGGTCAGTCCTCGCCTGTTGCGGCCAGCTGGCCGCAGGCTCCGTCGATGTCCTGTCCGCGGGTATCGCGAATGGTGGTGGGTACTCCCGCTGCGACCAGGCGGTCGACGAATTCCTGTGCCACCTGCGGTTCTGATGCGGTCCACACTGATCCCGGAGTGGGGTTGAGTGGAATCGGGTTGACGTGCACCCATCCCCTGCCTCGGGCATTGAGCTTTTTGGCCAGCAGGTCTGCGCGCCACGCGTGGTCGTTCATGTCTTT
>CABTZE010000107.1 GCA_902489215.1 uncultured Brevibacterium sp. | reverse complement strand
CTGGGGTCGCATCTGGCGTGACGTTATTCAGCACCGCTTTGATTCGACCGGTTGCCTTGACGGTCACTCTGTTGGCAATCTGCTCATCAGTGCGCTGTGGCAGATTCACGGAGACGAAGTCGAAGGTCTCGACTGGATGGCTCGTCTGCTGCGCACCCACGGTCGCGTACTGCCGATGTCCTCGGTTCCGCTGACAATCGAAGCCGATGTCGCAGACAGTCATGGCTCAGTCGACGTCATTCGCGGGCAGTCCCAGGTTGCCTCGTGTAAGGGGACCGTGTCTCAAGTGCGGCTCGATCCCGCCGCGCCGCCGGCTCGGGCGGAGACGATTGCCGAGGTGGAGCAGGCCGATGTTCTCAACCTCGGCCCGGGCTCGTGGTACACCTCGGTTATGCCGCACCTTCTGGTGCCGGAACTGGCAGAGGCGATCTGCACCTCGACGGCTTTGAAGTCGCTCACCCTCAACCTGCCGGGAGCGTCCGCGGAAACCCGTGGGCTGAGCCTGACTGAACACCTGGAATCGCTGAAAGAGCACGCGCCGGAACTGCACTTCGACTATATTCTCGTCGACGATGCCGCAGCGGCGGAGGAAAAAGGACTGCGCGAAGCCGCAGAAAAGCTCTTTTCGGCAATGCTGTGGGAGCGGCCGCTCGCGGCGCGTATCCGCGGTCAGCACGACACGCTGAAGCTGGCTGCCTGCTATCGCGATATGTTTGTCAACGCCGGTCTGAAGACCGATGAACAGTGGTGACTGAGGAAGGAACCCCATGTCCCTGACCGCAAAGGTCAAAGACGAACTCACACGGGTGGAAGAACGCCGTTCACCCGCCCGCAAAGCTGAGGTGGCGTCGACGCTTCGCTTTGCCTCGGCTCTGCACATTGTGGCCGGTTCAATCGTCATCGAAGCTGAACTCGACACCGCGGCGGCTGCCCGCCGTCTGTACGGCGAAATCGCAACCCTCTACGGTGCATCGCCGGAAGTCGCCGTTATGGGAGCCTCGGGCCTGAACAAACGCGAACGCTACATCGTTCGCGTCACCGCCGAAGGCCCGGCACTGGCCCGGCAGACCGGATTGATCGACAACCGCGGCCGGCCCGTGCGGGGTCTTCCGCCGGCTGTTGTCAACGGCTCCATCAACGATTCGAAGGCCGCCTGGCGCGGCGCGTTCCTCGCTCACGGTTCACTCACCGAACCGGGCCGGTCATCCGCTCTGGAAGTCACGTGCCCCGGGCCGGAAGCCGCACTGGCACTGGTTGGTGCAGCTCGCCGCCTGGGCATCATCGCCAAAGCCCGCGAAGTTCGCGGAGTCGACCGCGTCGTCATTCGCGACGGCGAAGCAATCGGCGAACTCCTTGAAGCGATGGGCGCGACTGAGGTGCGCAAGGAGTGGGAAGAAGGTCGTCAGCGCCGTGAAGTCCGCGCCACCGCCAACCGCCTGGCGAACTTCGACGATGCCAACCTGCGCCGCAGCGCCCGTGCCGCTGTCGCAGCCGGCGCCCGCGTTGAGCGAGCACTCGAGATTCTCGGTGACGATGTTCCCGATCACCTCCGCTACGCTGGGAAGCTGAGGCTCAAGCACAAGCAGGCCTCGCTGGAAGAACTCGGCCAGCTGGCCGATCCGCCCATGACAAAAGACGCCATTGCCGGCCGTGTTCGCAGGCTGCTGGCCACCGCGGACAAAAAGGCCGAAGAAATGGGAGTTCCCGACACCAAAGCCAGCCTCACCCCCGAAATGCTCGACGACGTCTGACCACCACCTCGTACTCACGGAACCCTGCTCACGCGAAAGGCAGACACTATGACAGTCCGCATCGGAATCAACGGGTTCGGCCGCATCGGCCGTTCCGTTCTGCGCCAGATCCTCGCCGGGAACACTTCGCTCGAAGTAGTTGCCGTCAACGACCTCACCGACAACGCCAGCCTCGCCCACCTGTTCCGCTATGACACGGTGTGGGGCCGCTTCGGCGGCACCGTAGAACACACTGACGACGCACTCATCATCGATGGCAAAACGATCCACGCCAGCGCCCACAAAGACCCGTCTGACATCCCGTGGGGTGAGCTCGGCGTCGACATCGTCATCGAAGCGACCGGTAAGTTCCGCAAGCGCGAACAGGCGCAGAAGCACATCGACGGAGGCGCCAAGAAAGTTCTTCTGTCGGCCCCGGGCAAAAAAGACGACGGCATGTTCGTCATGGGTGTCAACCACGAAGACTTCGACCCGCAGAAGCACCACGTGTTCTCGAACGCGTCCTGCACCACCAACTGCTTGGCACCCCTGGCGAAGGTCCTGCACGAAGAGTTCGGCATCGAATCCGGGATCATGACCACGATCCACGCCTACACGGGCGGTCAGGCACTCGTTGACGGGCCGCACAAGGACCTGCGCCGTGCACGCGCAGCCGCTGTCAACATCGTGCCGACAACCACCGGTGCAGCAAATGCCGTCGGCAAGGTCCTGCCCGAACTCGAAGGCAAGCTCGACGGCTTCGCAGTCCGCGTGCCGGTCGTCACGGGATCGCTCGTCGACCTGACATTCCTGCCCAGCAAGGCCGCCACGGTCGAAGAAGTCAACGCAGCTGTCAAAAAGGCCGCAGAAGGCCAGCTCAAGGGAATTCTCGGCTACACGGAAGATCCGATCGTGTCGTCGGACATCGTGATGGAAGACCGCTCCTCGATCTTCGATGCTCAGCTCACCCGCAAAGTCGGCGACCAGATCAAGGTCGTTTCCTGGTACGACAACGAGTGGGGCTACTCCGAGCGCCTGGTCGATCTGACAAACTACGTAGCCGAACGACTCTGAACAACGGCACTGAGAAAAGGACACTATGCAGACTCTCACCAATCCGAGTGACTTCGCCGGCAAGCGCGTCATCGTTCGTTCTGACCTCAACGTGCCGATGGACGGCGACACCATCACCGACCCCGGCCGAATCAAGGCCTCCGCTCCCACCATTGCCTCTCTGGCAGAGGCCGGTGCGCGCGTCATCGTCATTGCCCACCTGGGCCGTCCCAAGGGCGAACCCAACCCCGAGTTCAGCCTCGCCCCGGTAGCTCCGGCACTGGCTGAGACCATCGGCCGACCGGTGCAGTTCGCTGCGGACACGGTGGGCGAAGACGCTGTTGCCCGCGCTGGCGCGCTGGCCGACGGGGAAGTCCTGCTGTTGGAGAACCTGCGCTTCAACCCGGGCGAAACGTCGAAGGACGATGCCGAGCGGGGCGCTTTTGCCGACCAGCTGGCCGCCCTGGGGGAGGCCTTCGTCTCTGACGGCTTCGGTGTTGTCCACCGCAAGCAGGCCAGCGTCTTCGACCTGCCGGCCCGGCTTCCGCACTACGCAGGCGGTCTCGTCGCCGCTGAAGTCGAGGTGAGTGAACGCCTGCTGCACGACCCCAAGCGCCCCTACGCAGTCGTCCTGGGCGGTTCGAAGGTGTCGGACAAGCTCGGCGTCATCGACTCGCTCATCGATCGAGCTGATTCGCTGCTGATCGGCGGCGGTATGGTCTTCACCTTCCTCAAAGCCCAGGGCTTCGAGGTCGGGTCTTCGCTGCTGGAAGAGGACCAGATCGACACTGTCAAGGGCTACCTCGAAAAGGCCGAAAAGGCCGGTGTTGACATCGTGCTGCCCACTGACATCGTCATGGCCGAAAAGTTCGGTGCGGACGCCGAGCACTGGGTTGCACCGGTCGACGCACTCGAAGACACCCCGGCCGGTGCCAGTGCCCTTGGTCTGGACATCGGGCCCGAATCCGCCGCGCACTTCGCAGACATCATCAAACAGGCCAAGACCGTCTTCTGGAACGGCCCTATGGGCGTTTTCGAGATCCCTGCTTTCGCGGCCGGCACCAAGGCGGTAGCCGAGGCGCTGACCACCGCACACGGTTCCGAAGCAGACGGCCGGCTCACGGTTGTCGGCGGGGGCGACTCCGCTGCGGCAGTGCGCTCTCTCGGCTTCTCCGATGACGACTTCGGCCACATTTCCACCGGCGGCGGTGCAAGCCTCGAATACCTCGAAGGCAAGGAACTGCCCGGACTGACAGCACTCAACTGAAAGCACAGCAATGATCCGCAAACCACTCCTGGCCGGCAACTGGAAGATGAACAATGATCATCTCGAGGCGATTGCCTCGGTCCAGAGGCTGGCATGGTCGCTGCGCGATGCGCGCTTCGACGGCTCGACCGCAGACATCGCGGTGATCCCACCGTTCACCGATATCCGGTCGGTGCAGACTCTTGTTCAGGCTGACAAAGTTCCGGTGTCATATGGGGCGCAGGATCTTTCGGTCCACGACGAAGGTGCCTACACCGGCGAAATCAGCGGCCGTTTTCTCAGCCAGCTGGGCTGTGAGTACGTTGTCGTCGGACACTCCGAGCGTCGTGCGCACCACGGTGATGACGACGTTCTCGTCGGCCAGAAGGTTCGCGCCGCGCGGCGCCACGGGCTTACGCCGATTCTCTGTGTGGGCGAACCGCAGGAAGTGCGAGCCGAAGGAAGCCACATCGACTACACCCTGGCGCAGGTAACTGGTGCGCTCGAAGGGCAGTCGGCAGACGACCTCGAGGGCCTCGTCATCGCATACGAGCCAGTGTGGGCAATCGGCACGGGCGAAACCGCGACAGCTGAGGACGCAGGCACTATGGCCACGGCCATTCGAGGAGTTCTGAACGACTCTTACGGAGACGCCTTCGCGCAGTCAGTGCGCATTCTGTACGGCGGTTCCGTCAATCAGGACAATGTTGGCGACATCATGCGCCAGGCTGATGTTGACGGTGCCCTTGTCGGAGGCGCGAGCCTGGACCCGGCAGGTTTCGCCACGCTGTGCCTGAGCGCTGTACGAGCTGCGGCTGACTGATAGGATGTCCGGCGTGACTATTCTGACGTGGATTCTGACAGGCGTGCTCGTGCTCTCGAGCCTCATTCTTGTGCTGTTCATTCTTCTGCACAAAGGCAAGGGCGGCGGCATGTCCGACATGTTCGGCGGCGGCATGAGCGCCAACCTCGGCGCGTCCGGTGTCGCTGAAGGCAACCTCAACAGGTTCACCGCGCTCACCGCGATCGTGTGGGTTGCCGCAATTGTTCTTCTGGGACTCATCGTCCGCTTCCAGTAAGAGCCCTAAGCGCTGAAAGCGCCGCTGCCGGTTTGGCAGCGGCGCTTTTGTGTTGTCATGCGCTGTGCTGTCATGAGGCCTTGCCCGGACTGCGAACACAAGGCGCCGCTCCGGTGGGACTGCAGCACGCCTCGCCGCTGGCCCTCCACCTCGTGAGTCTCCAGCATCGGCCGCCTCGGTTGGTACAGGCAACCAAATCTGCACTTCACTCCCGACAGCGGCCACCCGCGCTTCAGCAGCAAAAACTCCCGTCAGCATTGGTGCTAAGACGCATATTCCGGCTACCGGGAGTTTCTTTGGGGCTAAGGAGTGGATCTGCTGCTGATGTGTGGATTCCAGGTGAGGGGAGTGGCGCGGAAGGCGCCCGTAGGAAGTTTTGCGAATGACTGAGGGCCCCACAGCTAATGCTGTGGGGCCCTCAATCCATCCGGCGGAAAGCTCCGCCGTGCGATTCAAGCTGTTGTTACAGCTTGGTGTGCTTGTCTTCGCGTCCTTCTCGACGATCAGCAGTGATCTTGCGGAATGCTCGGCGGACACGCGACTGTTCTTCGCGTTCTGCCTTCAGACGAGCGTATTCCTCGTCGATCTGCTGCTGTGTCGGTTCGTGGTCGCGCAGACCCACCTGCAGGTCTTCCGGGATCTCGTCGAGCGTTCCGGCTTTAACACGGGCTCGGTAGACCCAGATTTCCTTCTTAGCCCTGCGTGCCAGGAAGTAGATGCCCAGCAGGTTCGGGAAGGCCATGATGAACAGCGTGGCGTCGGAAATGCCGACAACGCTTTCCAGGGTCATTGCCGAACCGATGACAACCGCCAGGATCCACACGATGTGGAAGGCGAGAACGGCTGCACGGCTCTTCTTGGTGAGGAACCCGATCGCGACCTCGCCGTAGTAGGCGTAGGACAACACTGTCGAGAAGCCGAACAGAACAGCCGCCACGGTGACGAAGATCGGGAACCACGAGGTGACAGTAGCGAACGCTTCTGTCGTCAGGACGATGCCGTCGCCGCTGGCATCACCCTGGTAGACACCGGTGACGGTAATGGCCAGACCGGTCAGGGTGCAGATGACGACGGAGTCGACGAACGGCTCCCACAGGGCGGTGAAGCCTTCAGTTGCGGGGTGGCGCGTCTTGACGGCTGCGTGAGCCATACCTGCGGTACCAACACCACCGACGTTCGAGAACAGGGCTCGCTGAATACCGACAATGGCGACGCCGACAATACCGCCGGTTACGCCTTCACCTGTGAAGGCACCGGTGAAGATAGCGCCGATAGCGCCCGGCAGGTGCTGTCCTGTGGATCATCGTCTTCGGCTTCCTCGCCATGACCATGAAAATGGTCGAAGCGACGCTTGGTGTTAAATATCGCGAAGTCGATGACAAGGGCGAAGTCATCGGCGGCCCCATGTACTACCTCCGCAACGGTCTGCGCGAGAAGGGCATGCCGGGCTTCGGTTCGTTCCTCGGCTACTTCTACGCCATTGCAACCCTCGTCGGCGTGTTCGGCGCGGGCAACCTGTTCCAGGCCAACCAGGTCGCCATGCTCATACAGAACGCCACCGGCGGCGACGAATCGATCTTCGCCGGTCGCCTGTGGATCATCGGCCTCATCATGGCCATCCTCGCCGGTATTGTCATCCTCGGCGGTATCAGCCGCATCGCGCAGTGGACCTCGGCCATCACCCCGCTCATGGGTGTCCTGTATGTGGCGTGTGTTCTCATCATCCTCGTCATCAACATCCAGCACCTGCCGGGCGCTATCGGCGCTATCTTCACCGGTGCCTTCACAGGTGAAGGCGTAACCGGCGGTATTGTCGGCG
>CABTZE010000106.1 GCA_902489215.1 uncultured Brevibacterium sp. | reverse complement strand
GCGGTCCAGCCTGGCCTTCCGACTGAAGAGGTGAACCGTCCGGTTCGGCGGTAACGAACTTCACGTCCGGGTTGGCTTCGCGCAGACCGCGGCCAGCTCCCGTGATGGTGCCGCCGGTGCCGATGCCTGCAACAAAGATGTCAACCGTGCCGGCGTCTTCGAGGATTTCCTTGCCGGTGGTGGCGTAGTGCTTTTCGGGGTTGGCCTGGTTGGCGAACTGCGAAGCCAACAGACCCCCGGTTTCTTCAGCGATTTCCTTGGCCTTGTTGACAGCACCGTTCATGCCGTCAGCCTTGGGGGTCAGCACGAGTTCAGCACCGAAGGCGCGCAGCAGGGCACGACGCTCCATCGACATGGATTCCGGCATGGTCAGCACGACGCGGTAGCCGCGCGAGCTTCCGACCATGGCCAGGGCGATGCCGGTGTTGCCCGAGGTGGCTTCGACGATGGTGCCGCCGGGCTTGAGCTGGCCGCTTTCCTCAGCGGCGTCGATCATGGCAACGCCGATGCGGTCTTTCACCGAGTTGGCGGGGTTGAAGTATTCGAGCTTGGCGAGGATTTCAGCACCGGTGCGCTCACTGGCGTGCTTAAGACGCAGGAGGGGTGTTTTGCCGACGAGTTCCGAAACACTGTTGTAAACAGTCACAGCTTTCCTTTGAGTTGATTCGAAAAGGTTCACGGAACTGCTGCCGGCAGTCCCGCTTCTACACGTGACACACCAGCCAATGGCTTCAGCTGCTGATCTTCAGTCCGGATAACAGAACTGACCGGACGTATATTCCCGATTATGGCCTGTCGACTTCGCGGCCGCACAACCGGGGACGGCTGATGAGGGGCACATCACAGCCTGCGAGCATGCGGCCCGCGCGCCAGACTGCGCTTCCCCACTGGACAATTCGCTCCTCTGTCGGCGCGGGTGGATGCCCCTTCCCGAGTCAGTGCCTGTCGATAGGATGAGCGCATGGCAATTCATCCGATCGTCGTGTACGGCGAACCTGTTCTACACCGCAAAGCCGACCCCGTTGTCGATTTCGATGATGATCTGCGCACTCTCGTCGCGGACATGTTCGAAACGCTGAAGGTGTCCAATGGCGTGGGCTTGGCCGCCCCGCAGATCGGCGTTAGCAAGCAGATTTTCGTCTATGACGCGGATGACGAAGTCGAGGGCCGCCGTCGCCGCGGGGTGTTCATCAACCCGATTCTCACGGCTTCGCGCATTCCCGACTCCAGGCCTCACCCTGACACGGAATCCGAAGGCTGCTTGTCTGTGCCGAGCCTCGACTTTCCGCTTAAGCGCGCACACAAGGTCACGGTCAACGGCTTTGATGAAAACGGTGAGCGCATTTCCATAAGCGCCGAAGGCTGGTTTGCCCGCATCATGCAGCACGAATTCGATCACCTGCAGGGCACGCTGTACGTTGACCGCCTGGATAAGCGCTGGGCGAAGAAGTGGACGCGCGCCAAGGCTGACTTCGGCTACGGCGTACCCGGTCTGTCGTGGCTGCCGGGCACCGACCCGGACCCGTTCGGGCACGAGGCTGTCGACGAGGACCTGGATTGATCTGACCAGGCGCCGCTCACCACTGCACGCCTGACCGCGGGTATCCGCTGGGTTCTGTTGGCTGACCAGGCGCCGCTCCCCTGCCGCGGTTCGGTTATCTGTCGAGTTCGCGGTCGAGCTCCACCGCTTCGGCTTCTCCGCTGAATTCTGCGGCTGAACTTTCAAGTTCACCCAGCAGCTGCTGGATGGACTCGACGTGCGAATCTGCCGCCAGTCCCAGGTGTTCGAGGTTGGTGAGCGCAGCGTCATCAGCCGCGGTGCGGGCGACCACGTCGAGCACGCGTTCCCCGATTTCGCGGGACTGTTCGCTGCGCTGCAATTCGCTGAGTTTGACCGACAGGCGGCCCAGTCCGCCCAGGTAGTCGTGCATTGCTGTGACACGGTCGGCGATCGACCGGAAAGCCGCGGCCAGCTGTTCCTGGTAGGCGTCAATCTGCGGTGCGGTTCGCCTATCCCGCAGGGATTCAAGTTCGCTGCGCAGCAGGTAGATTTCCTGCAGCCGCACGCCGATTGTCGATACGGCGTGGTCAAGGTCGATGTGGGACACGTGGTCTTCCAGCACGGGGTCGTTCCAGGCTGGAGTGCGGCTGATCTGCTGTGCAATGTGCACTGTCAGGTGGAACAGCCGCTGTTCGTCGGTGTCCTGCCGCCCAAAGGAGTAGCCGAGCGCCTGCGGAGTGAGCCACATGGCGTTCTGCGAATCTTCCAGCGCCTTTTTGTTCAGCCGCTTGGGATCCCGCAGGTAGCGCGCACCCGTGTACCCGGATGTGCCGAGCGTGCCGGCGGCTGACAGACCGGTGAGGATCGCGCCGGGATCCACGAGGTCACCGACGATGAGCGAAGCAACACCCGTAAGGAACGCCAGTCCGCCCGTGACGATCCCGCCGACGGTTGTTGTGCCGATGAAAACGGCGCGACTGGCAAGCACGTTCCGGTGCATGAGCGGTCCAAGCGCTTTGGTACTCCCGGAAGTGCTTGCCAGTTCGTACCCGCGGGCTTTCCACGCACGGGTAACGGCTTCGCTGACGGAATCTGCGACCAGGAAGCGGTAGCTGGGCACAGTTGAGCCCAGTTCGCGTTCCCACAGTTTCCGCCAGCGAGCAGTCATATCAGCCGATCTTCTTCATGATGAGTTCGCGCGCCTGCTTGGGGTCAGCCTGCCCGCGAGTGGCCTTCATGATGGGACCCATGAGGGCGCCGATGGCCTGCATGTGTCCGCCCTTGATGCGCTCGACAACATCAGGGTTGTCGGCAATGGCAGCGTCCACGGCAGCTTCGAGCGCGCCATCGTCCTTGACGATTTCCAGGCCCTTGGCTTCCATGACCGCCTGCGGGTCACCTTCGCCGGCAATGACGCCGTCAAGCACCTTGCGGGCCAGCTTGTCGTTCAGCTTGCCGTCTGCGATGAGCTTTTCGAGTTCGGCAACCTGAGCCGGAGCCACGAGCGTTTCCGGTTCGACGTCCTGCTGCTTAGCCTGGCGGGCAATCTCACCGGTCCACCACTTGCGCGCACCCTGCGGCTTCGCACCGGCAGCGACGGTCGCTTCGATCGTTTCGAGCAGACCGGCGTTGATGACATCGCGCATTTCGAGGTCGGAAAAGCCCCATTCGCCAATAAGACGACGACGCTTGGCCGTGGGCAGTTCGGGCTGTTCAGCGCGCAGCTGCTCAACCCATTCGCGCGACGGCACAACCGGCACGAGGTCCGGTTCCGGGAAGTAGCGGTAGTCATCGGAGTCCGACTTTTCACGACCGGGTGAGGTTTCACCGGTTTCGTCGTGGAAGTGGCGGGTTTCCTGCAGGATTGATTCGCCAGCGTCAAGCAGTTCGGCCTGACGGACGATCTCGTAGCGCACCGCACGTTCAATCGAGCGGAACGAGTTGACGTTCTTGGTTTCGGTGCGCGTGCCCAGCGGCGCATCCGGCGACTTGCGCAGCGACACGTTGATGTCGGCGCGCACGTTGCCCTGCTCCATGCGGGCTTCGGACACCCCGAGGGCGCGGAAGATGTCGCGCAGTGTGCGCACGTAGGCGGCTGCGACTTCCGGTGCGCGTGCGCCGGTGCCCTCGATGGGACGGGTGACGATTTCGACCAGCGGAACACCCGCACGGTTGTAGTCGACCAGCGAGTACTCAGCACCCTGAATGCGGCCGGAACCGCCCACGTGGGTGTTCTTGCCGGCGTCTTCTTCCATGTGTGCGCGCTCAACCGGCACCGTGACGATTTCGCCGTCTTCGAGTTCAACTTCAACCGAACCGTCGTAGGCGATCGGTTCGTCCGACTGCGAGGTCTGGAAGTTCTTCGCAAGGTCCGGGTAAAAGTAGTTCTTGCGTGCAAAACGGCACGATTCGGCGATCTCGCAGCCCAGTGCCAGGCCGATCTTAATGGCCGATTCGACGCCCTTTTCGTTGACCACCGGGAGCGATCCGGGAAGGCCGAGCGAGGTGGGGGTCACGTTGGCGTTTGCGGTGCCGCCGAAGGTGTTGGGTGCGGCGTCGAACATTTTGGTCTCGGTGCCGAGTTCAACGTGGACTTCGATGCCGAGGACCGGATCGTATTTGGATACGGCTTCTTCGTAGTTCATGTTTCCGCTCCTCAGTTCTTGTCCGCTGCGAGTGCGGGGATGTTGTCGAGCACACTGCCGCCGCGAGCTGCGTTCAGCGCGGCTTCGAAGCCCGAACCGATCTGGTACAGACGCTCATCGGCGCGTGCCGGTGCCAGCAACTGCAGGCCGACGGGCAGGCCGTCCTCTGCTAAGCCGGCCGGCAGACTCATAGCGGGGATGCCCGCGAGGTTCGCGGGGATCGTGGTGACGTCCGACAGGTAGATCTCCATGGGGCTCAGGCGGTTTTCCGCACCGAATTCCCACGCGGTGTTCGGCGTGGTGGGTGCGATGAGCGCATCGACCTGTTCAAAGGCCTGGGCGAAGTCGCGCTGAATGAGGGTGCGCACCTTCTGGGCTGAGCCGTAGAACGCGTCGAAGAACCCTGCCGACAGGGCGTAGGTGCCCATGATGATGCGGCGCTTGACTTCTTTGCCGAAGCCGGCGGCGCGCGTGGCAGCCATAACGGTTTCCGCGGTGACGGGGCCTTCTTCGGGTTCGACGCGCAGGCCAAAGCGCATGCCGTCGTAGCGGGCCAGGTTCGACGAAACTTCCGACGACATGAGGATGTAGTAGGCCTGCACCGCGTAGCCGAGGCTGGGCACGTCGATTTCGACGATCTCTGCGCCCTGTTTCTGGGCTTCGTGGGCGGCGGCCTGGAACTGAGTGCGCACAGCCTCCGAGGTGTCGTCGCTCAGCAGCTGGCTAATAACGCCCAGGCGCTTGCCCTTCAGTCCCTCTTCACCACCGCGCTTGGCGGCGGCAAGGAAGTCCGGAACTTCATCCGGCAGGGACGTCGAGTCCAGTGGGTCGTGGCCGGCCAGAACCTGGTGGAAGGCTGCGGTGTCGGCAACCGTGCGGGCCGACGGGCTCACGGTGTCCAGGGAGCTTGCCATGGCGATGATTCCGTAGCGGGAGACCGAACCGTAGGTGGGCTTCATACCGACAGTGCCGGTGAAAGCGGCCGGCTGGCGAATGGACCCGCCGGTGTCGGTGCCCAGCGCCAGGGGCGTCTGGAATGCAGCCAGCGAGGCGAGCGCACCACCGGAGGAACCGCCGGGAATCCGCTCGAGGTTCCACGGGTTGCGTGTGGGCCCGAAAGCCGAGTGCTCGGTGGACTGGCCCATGGCGAATTCGTCAAGGTTGGTCTTGCCGAGCATGGGCATGCCGGCGGCCTTCGTCTTTTCGTAGACGGTGGCGGAGTACGGCGGCCCCCAGTCTTCGAGCATCTTCGAGGATGCGGTGGTGCGGATGCCTTCGGTTGCCACGAGGTCTTTGTGGGTGACGGGCACACCGGCCAGCAGCGGAAGGTCCTCCCCTGCTCCACGGCGGCGGTCAACATCTGCCGCTGTTGCCAGAGCGGTGTCGGCGGTGACGGTCACGAAGGACTTGACCTGCGGCTCGACAGCTTCGATGCGGTCCAGGTGTGCCTGGGTCACTTCGGTCGAGCTGTATTCGCCTGCTTTGAGGCCTTCAGCGAGTTCGAGTGCGGAAAGCTGAGTCAGATCTGCCATGTCAGTCCTCCCCCAGAATCTGCGGCACGAGGAACTTGCTGTCTTCCTGCGCGGGAGCGCCGGAGAGAGCCTGTTCGGGGGTGAGCACGGGACCCACAACGTCGGGGCGCAGGACATTGGTCAGCGGGATGGGGTGGCTTGTGGCCGGGGTGTCTTCCCCTACTGCTTCCTTGACGTGAGCGACGGCCTCGATGATGGTGCCGAGGTCGTCTGCGAGTCCTGTGAGTTCTTCATCGCTCATGGCGATGCGCGACAGCTGCGCCAAGTGCGCAATCTGGTCGGATGTGATTGCGGATTCCTCCGACATCGTCACCCTTTCTGCTTGATATAACTGCTGGTCTGATTGTACTTCCGCTGTCTCAGACGTCTTTTCCGGCCAACACCGCATTGAACTGCTCTTCTGTCAGCACCGTGATGCCGAGCTCCTCTGCTTTCGCGAGCTTCGAACCGGCCTTTTCGCCGGCCAGAACGTAGTCCGTTTTCTTCGATACCGAGCTGGCGGCTTTGCCTCCGGCGGCGATGATGGCTTCCTTCACGGAATCCCGCGTATAGCCTTCGAGCGATCCTGTGGCCACGACCGTCTTGCCTTCCAGCGGCTTGGGCCCGGCTTCTTCGGAAGTTTCGGCGGCTTCGTCTGCCATTGACACCCCGGCGGCGGCCCAGCGGTCGACGATTTCTGCGTGCCAGTCGACATCAAACCAGTCGAGGAGCGACTGGGCGATTGTCGTACCCACACCTTCGACCTCGGTCAGCGCATCGAGGTCGGCGGCCCGCAGCGCTTCCATTGACCCGAAATGGGCTGCCAGCGCCCGTGCGGCGGTGGGGCCCACGTGGCGGATGGACAGAGCAACGAGCACACGCCACAGCGGCCTGTCTTTTGCCCCCTCGATTTCCTGGAGCATGCGCAGGGTGCCCGCAGACGGCTGAGCCGGAGTTTTGATCTGGCCTTTGTCCGGGCCCGAGGTGTAGTACTCGGGCTGGTTGTAGAAGTAGCGGATGCGCTTGATGTTACCGGTGGGCACACCGTTCTTCTTTTCTTCGCGTTCAACCCACACATCAGCGAGGTCTTCGGCCTTGAGGTCGAACAGGCCTGCTTCTGAGCGCAGCGGGGGCTCGTCCGGGCTCAAGGGGTTGGTCAGCGCGAGCGAGGCTTCTTCGCCGAGGGCCTCGATGTCGAGTGCTGCCCGGGAAGCCAGGTAGAACAGACGGTTGGCCACCTGGGACGGGCAGGTCTGTGAGTTGGGGCACCGCAGGTCGCGGTCGCCTTCTTTCTGTTCGACCAGTTCCGTGCCGCAGTCCGGGCAGTGGGTGGGCATGCGCCATTCGACTTCTGTGCCGTCGCGGGAATCGACCACCGGTCCAAGGATTTCGGGGATGATGTCGCCGGCTTTGCGCAGGATGACGGTGTCGCCGATGAGCACGCCCTTGCGTTTGACCTCGTAGCCGTTGTGCAGGGTGGCCTTTT
>CABTZE010000105.1 GCA_902489215.1 uncultured Brevibacterium sp. | reverse complement strand
TTCAGACGTGTGCTCTTCCGATCTCTGCAGGACGTCCACTTCCACAATGCTCCCCCGGTCCGCTCTGAACCGGGCAAGGTTGTGCTGACCAGCTTCCCCGACCGCCGCGACCGCCACCTGTTCCCCGGTGTGTACGGCGACGTGGAAGCTTCTGGCGCTGACACTGGACAGCAGCAGCAGTTCCCCGTGGCCGTTGAGCCAGTGCGCTACGTCGGCCAGGAGCTCATCCAGCGTGACATCCAGAACCTGAAGAAGGCCTGCGAAGCAGCCGGCATCGATCCGTCGACCGCCTACATCAACTCGCTCGGCCCAAGCTCCGCCGCACGCATCGAGAACGGCTACTACGACACCGCGGAAGAGTTCATCTGGGCCATGGCCGATGTCTTCCGCGAAGAGTACCTGGCGATTGCCGAAGCCGGCTTCATCATCCAGATCGACGACCCTTCGATTGCTGAGAACTGGGACCAGATCAACCCCGCCCCCACGTTCGAGGAGTACCGCGAGTTCACGCGCCCGCGCATTGAAGCGCTCAACTACGCGCTGCGCGGCATCGACCCGCAGCAGGTGCGCTTCCACACCTGTTGGGGTTCGTGGCACGGCCCGCACGTTACGGACCTGCCCTTCGAAGAGATCGTCGACGATGTATTGAGCATCAACGCCGCCGGCATCACCTTCGAAGCCGCGAACGTCCGCCACGAACACGAATGGCGCATCTGGGAGGACACCAAGCTGCCCGACGGCAAATACATCATCCCCGGCATCGTGTCCCACTCGACGAACATCGTGGAGCACCCGCAGCTGGTGGCAGACCGCATTGAGCGCTTTGCCCGCCTGGTGGGTCCGGAAAACGTCGTCGCCTCGACCGACTGCGGTCTGGGCGGACGCATCCACCCTGAAATCGCCTGGGCGAAGCTCGAAAGCCTCGCACAGGGCGCCGAAATCGCATCCAAGCGCCTGGGCAGCTGACCAAGCTGAGCTGGTCCCCAACACCGGCACAGAGACAAGCGGCGCCTCGTCATTCTTCTGACGAGGCGCCGCTTGCTGTCCGCGGTCCGGTCCGGCTCCCGCTGGACACCGGTTCCGGAACCGGCGGTCTACCGTTTGCCGCGGGCGGCAATGACGGCGAAGACGGTGCCGAAGATGCCGATGAAGATCTGCCCGCACAGGCCCAACAGGGCCATCATGAGCGCCCCGCCTTCGCTGACCCACACTGCGAGGGCGATTGTGGCCAGCAGTGAGATCACGGCGATCCACGGTGCTGCGGCAATGTAGATGAACGCGGCCCTGTGGGCGTGCTGCCACACTTCAGGCGAGCGGCGGGTGGCACCCATGCGGATGCCCCACCGGTCGTTGGGGCCCAGCCGGCCGGCGGCCGCGGCGCGGGTCGGAAACCACAGAAGTGCTGCCACGCCGAAGCCGAGCAGGGTGAATACGGCCGCCGCGATGAGTGCGGGACTCACTACTTCTCACCGCTTTCAGCCAAGCCCAGGCGGTCAAGCATCCAGGCCATCCAGAATGCTGCTTCGCGCCAGGAGTCATAGCGGCCGGATGCTCCACCGTGACCAGAGGTCATGTCGGTTTTGAGGATGACGTCGGCGCCGACTTCGCGCAGACGGGCCGTCCACTTGGCCGGTTCGACGTACAGCACGCGGGTGTCGTTGAGTGATGTGATTGCCAGGATCGGCGGATATTCCTGCTGCGTGACGTTTTCGTACGGCGCGTAGCTGCGCATGTAGTCGTAGAACTCCTTGGAGTGCAGCGGGTCGCCCCATTCTTCCCATTCGATGACTGTCAGCGGAAGCTCCGGCATGAGCATCGAGGTGAGCGAATCGACGAAGGGAACGTCCGCGATGATGCCGGCGAAGCGGTCGGGAGCCATGTTGGCGACCGCGCCCATGAGCAGACCACCGGCGGAACCGCCGCGGGCAACCATGCGCTCGGCTGTCGTCCAGCCGGTGCTGATCAGGTGGTCGGCGACGTCGATGAAGTCGGTGAAGGTGTTCTTCTTGAACTCCATGCGGCCCTGTTCGTACCAGTGGCGGCCCATTTCGCCGCCGCCGCGAATGTGGGCGATTGCGAAGACGACACCGCGGTCCAGCAGGCTCAGGCGAGCCGCTGCGAACGCAGGGTCCATGGAGGCCTCATAGCTTCCGTAGCCGTACAGGTTCAGCGGTGCCGGACCGCTGCGGTCAACAGCGTCGGTGCGCCACACGAGGCTCACCGGGATCTGCGTGCCGTCGGCCGCCGTTGCCCATTCCAGTGTCTGCGAGTATGCGCCGAGGTCCACACCGGGAACCTCTGTCACCTTGCGGATCTGCGTGCTGGTCGGAGTGCAGTCAGCGACCGTGTGCGGACGGACGAGCGAACCCATCGTGACTCGCACGTGCGGCTGGTCGAAGGAGTGGTTGTCCGCTGCGATGAAGCGGTAGCCGGCGTCTTCACCGGAGTCGATCTCCGTCATCGGGCGCACCCCGTCTTCGGCTGCCGCGTTCAGGTCGATGATGCCGACTCGGGCAAAGCCCGCGCGCCTGTAGCCGACGGCAATGAGGCCGCTGAAGGCTTGGACTTCTTCAATGCGCATGCCGCTGACATCACGCAGCACGCGGCGCACCTGATCCGCGGAGTCTCCCGAGGTGCCAGGGGCTGCCGAGGTGCCAGGGGCTGCCGCTGGGACATCGACGATGTCGAAGTCGGCTCGGTCACGGTTGTGGACGATGAGAAAGCGGTCTTCACCATCGATCACGGCGTGTTCGACCGAATAGTCGACGTCCTGCTCACGCGGCCACACCGGCTGCGGTTCGGCGGTCGGGTCCGAGGTGGGGATGAACCAGGTGCCGGACGTGGTCTTCGCTTCGGTCGCGATGAACAGGTAGTCACCGGTGCGGGAGAGCTCAGCGCCGACGAAGAACCTTTCGTCGTCTTCTCGGAACACCACGACGTCGCTGTCAGTTGAGTCTCCCAGGGTGTGCCGCCACACGGTGTCGGGGCGCCAGGAATCATCCACGGTTGTGTAGTAGATGTGCTTGCCGGTGCCGTCGAAGCAGGCGCCGTAGAAGATGCCGGAGATTTCGTCGGGCAGATCTTCACCGGTTTCCAGGTTGCGGATGCGCAGCGTGAAGCGCTCATCGCCAACCCGATCGACGGCGTACACGAGCAGTTTTCCGTCGGGGGAAACATCGAGGGAACCGACTGCGAAGAAGCTGCTGTCACCGGCTTCGACGTTGAAGTCGATGAGCTGTTCTTCGCCTTCCAGAGCCACACCCGGTTCGATGCCGGGCGGGGTCCAGCTGTCAGCGTCACGCACTGGGACACGGCAGTAGGCCGGGTAGTTCTTGCCCTCCGAGGTGCGGGTGAAATACCAATGGCCGCCGCGGCGGGCGGGAACCGACAGGTCGGTTTCCTTTGTGCGTGAGCGGATCTCATCGAAGATCCGCTCACGCAGGCCGCTCAGGTGCTCCGTGCGAGCATCCGTGTAGGCGTTTTCGCGGTCCAGGTAGTCACGGACCTGCGGGCTGTCTTTGTCGCGCATCCATTCGTAGTTGTCAACGAACGTGTCGCCATGGAAGGTCCGCTCGTGGGGAACCTTCTGCGCGGGTTCGGGTATCTGCGGGGTTGAGTGCATGCCACAAGGGTAACCGGCACGCACCCGCTCAGCAGATCAGTCGCTCTCCAACTTCCGCGCCGTCTTTCCGGTCTGCCACAGGAGGGGGCTGGCCGGACCCGATGATCAGGCCATCATTTGAAGAGATCGCGGATGCTGAAAGTGGTGCGTTTGTACACGCGATTCTTGATTGAACGCTTCGGATCTTTGATCAAGCCGACGCCCTTCTTACCGTAGAACGGGTCAATCGAGCGTTTCACTGCCCGCTTGGCCCTGCCGGTCGTACGGGCTTTGATGGACTTCTTCAGCGACGGTCTGCGCATTCCGAACTTCATGGCTTCAGCCTAGGCGCACGCGCGAAGAAAACAAGAGCTCCGCCTTGCCAGACAGAGCTCTTGCGAAAAATCAGTCAGCAGATCAGTCCAGCAGGTCGTGGCGGACGATCGACTGTTCGCGGTCAGGGCCTACGCCGATGACCGAGATCCGGCAGCCGGACATGCGCTCGAGCGCCAGCACGTAGTCCTGTGCGTTCTTCGGCAGGTCCTCAAAAGTGCGGCAGCCGGAGATGTCTTCCTTCCAGCCGGGGAAGGTTTCGTAGATCGGCTTGGCGTGGTGGAAGTCCGACTGGGACATCGGCATTTCGTCGAAGCGCTCACCGTCGACCTCGTAGGCCACGCACACCGGGATTTCGTCGAGGTCGTCGAGCACGTCGAGTTTGGTCAGCACGTAGTCGGTGAAGCCGTTGACGCGGCTTGCGTAGCGGGCGATGACTGAATCGAACCAGCCGCAGCGGCGCGGACGGCCGGTGTTGACGCCGAATTCGCCGCCCTGCTTCTGCAGGTATTCGCCCATGTCGTCGAAGAGCTCCGTGGGGAACGGGCCGGCGCCGACTCGGGTGGTGTAGGCCTTTACGATTCCAACGACGCGGTTGATGCGGGTGGGGCCGATGCCGGAGCCGACGCAGGCGCCGCCTGCGGTGGGGTTGGACGAGGTGACAAACGGGTAGGTGCCGTGGTCGACGTCGAGCATGGTGGCCTGGCCGCCCTCCATGACGATGACCTTGCCTTCGTCGAGTGCCTTGTTGAGCAGCAGTTCGGTTTCGGCAACCATCGGCGCAATGCGGTCGCGGTACTGTGCGAAGTACTCCATGATTTCGTCGACCGTGACATCGCGGCGGTTGTACACCTTCACCAGGAGTTCGTTCTTCTGGCGCAGGGAGCCTTCGATTTTCTGACGCAGGATCGATTCGTCGAAAAGGTCCTGCACGCGGATGCCCAGGCGTGCGGTCTTGTCCATGTAGGTGGGGCCGATTCCGCGGCCGGTGGTGCCGATTGCCCGCTTGCCCAGGAAGCGTTCGGTGACCTTGTCCAGCGTCTGGTGGAACGGTGCCACCAGGTGCGCGTTGGCGGAGATCTTGAGCTTCGAGGTGTCAGCACCGCGTGCTTCCAGCCCGTCGATTTCATCGAACAGCGCTTCGAGGTTGACGACGACGCCGTTGCCGATCACAGGCGTGACGTTCGGCGACAGAATACCGGCGGGCAGCAGCTTGAGTTCGTACTTTTCACCGCCGACGACCACCGTGTGCCCGGCGTTGTTGCCGCCGTTGGGCTTCACGACGTAGTCGACCTGGGTACCCAGGATGTCTGTGGTCTTGCCCTTGCCTTCGTCGCCCCACTGGGCACCGACGACCACGATTGCAGGCATTCGTCACCTCACGTTGACTTCTTCGCACAATAAGCGCATACAAAAAGGCGGATGACCGCCGTTGCCACCCCATTCTATCGGATGGCCTGAAATGTGATGCGGGGCACTGCGCACTGCCAGGCCCACGAACACCCTGCCGCAGACAAAAACCGGGGCTGCCCCACACGTCAGGAGCAGCCCCGGTCAGTCACGGGCTATGGCGAGCGGCGCCTCGTCAGCTTCCAGAGCCGATGCGGTCAATCGCCTCCGGATCGGAGTCGCGGAGGAACTTCTCAATCCGCTGGGCCTCTTCGGATTCGCCGATGCCGGCGGCGGCCCGGCCCAGGTTGTACAGGGCGTGGAGGAAGCCGCGGTTGACCTCGTGGGAGTACGGAATCGGACCGACACCGCGCCAACCAGCCTGACGCAGAGCGTCGAGGCCACGGTGGTAGCCCACGCGGGCGTAGGCGTAAGAGTCCACCAGGCGGCCCTCGGAGAAGGCTTCGTCTGACAGTTCGGCCCAGGCCAGGCAGGACGCCGGGAGGTCGTGGGCCACGTCGATGGGCTCTTCGCCGGCATCCAGGCGGCGGCGCGCTTCAACATCCGGGTGGTCATCCGGCAGGTAGGTGGGCTGGGGGCCCAGCTGCGAAGCGTCGAGGTTGCCGATGTGTGCGGGTTTGCCGAGCGGCTGGCTCATTTTTCTCCTTCAGCTGCGAAAGCGCGGGGCGCGCTTCACTTGTTGCTTTTGACAGCGGGCGGCTGGACGACGAAGGGATCAGTGGTCAGCGCACCGAAGATGCCGTCCTGTTCAAGCGCCTTGAGCTGCTTTTCTGAGGCAACACCGGAAGCCCACACGCGAATTCCCGCGCTATCGTAGGCATCCGTGTCGAGGCTGTCTTCACCGGCTTCCAGCGCGACCATGGAAACTCCGGCTTCCTGCAGCTGGCCGGGTGTGGTCGACGTGACTTCGCCGATGAACATACCGGTGGCACCGGCTTCTTCTGCTGTGCTGAGAACTTCGAGCGACGTCGAGCGAACGATGAGCGCATCCGGGTTGGAGCGCTTTTCGGTGATCTCCAGAACCTCGCTCAGCACTTCCTGCGATTCCACGCGAGGTGCGAATACCAGGTACTTGCCGTAGCGCTTCATAGCTTCGTCAAAGGTGATCGGGGTACCCGGGCGCGTATGCTCCCCGCTGCCGTCTTTGCTCTTGGCAGGCGGGATCTTTGCCGACAGGAACTTGTCGGTCGGCGTCTCGTTGAGAGGCTGGGCCAGGTTGAGATCAGCCTGCGCGGATTCTGCATCGGCCAGCACGAGGTCGCCATCGGCGGTTTTTGCCAGGTCAACTGCCGGGAGGTAGCCGAACTTTGCATTCTCTTCCAGCGCTTCAAGCGAATTTGCCGGCAGAGAGTCCGAACCTCCGCCGAGCGCTGCCACTGCGGGCGTGTTGAGTCCTTCGACCGTCAGGCGGTCCTTGGGAGTGAGTACGAAGACCGCCACTGCGATCAGGATGCCCACCAACACGAGCGCACCCGCGATGAGCGGGGCATTGAAACCCTTCGCCGGCTGCTTGCCGAACTCAAACTTCTTGCTCATCGGCGGTCCTGTTCTTCTGTTCTGTCTTCTGCAGAGGTGCCGCGAGCTTCTGTTCTTGATCGGTCGGCGTCGCTGTGGTCGGCTCCCGTGACGATGCCCTTGAGGAAGCCGGTTCCCCACGCAATGTGCATGGTCGGCACGGCCGCGGCGAAGGCAACACGCTCCTGCTTGTCAGCGCTCTTCGCTGTAAGAGCCAGCGCCGACACGATCGCGGCGTAGGACACGGCACCGGCTTTCGCCGCGCCCCTGGCCCCGCCCCCCGGGGGGGGGCGGGGGGGGCGCCGCG